>USCI01000005.1 GCA_900553255.1 uncultured Oscillospiraceae bacterium
ACCGCGGATGGTTACATCCGCGCCCCCACCGCCTTTTTCAAAAGGCGGCCGAAAATTTTTTGTGCATTATTTTTTGCGAAACGACTTTTTTGACAGTCTGAGATAATTTTATTATCTTATATCCTGACACCGGAAAAACACCTCTGCTTGCCCGGCTTTTCTTTTTCAAGGCAGTCGTTTCCGTAATCTCTTACCTTCAATCGACGGCATAAAACACGAAGGAGCCGCATCACATTCCGCTGCAATTCGCCTCGGGTGATCTCCCCGGCCTGCAGCGCCTTTTTCAACGGCTCGACATACCTGCCGTCGTCCGAGCCTGGCGTCAGGACGCTGATGCCCGCGCGAACCATGGCCCTGGTGTCCGACGTGTCGTAAGAATTCCAGTCCGACATGGCAAAGCCGTCAAAGCCCAGTTCTTCCCGGAAAATCCCCTCCAAAAGCTCATAATCCTCGTCGCAGAATTTTCCGTTGACCGCATTGTACCCGGTCATAACGGTGTCGGCCGGCTCAATTTCCATGGCGTATTCGTAGGGGCGGATATACAGCTCCCGCAGCGTGCGCTCCCGAATCAGGCTGTTGCTGCGTTTGCGGACCGCCTCGCAATTGTTGGCGGCCACGTGCTTAATACAGCCGGATACCCCGGCGTCCTGCATCCCTTTTGTTTGATGCCCGGCCATATACCCGGCCAAAAGGGGATCCTCCGAGAAATATTCGGCGTTCCTCCCGTTGAGCAGGTTGCGGTGCAGGTTCATCCCCGGCCCCAGGATCAGGTCGACCCCGTTGTCCAGCGCTTCCTCTGCGATAACGCGCCCCACTTCATAGGCAAGCTGCGTGTCAAAGGAAGCCGCCACCATGCAGCTGGAAGGCATCCCGATGTTAGGCCTTGCGACATTGACGCCGTTGTTCCCGTCCGCCAGCACATAATCCGGCATCCCGTATTTCTGCAGCCCCTTGATGATACCGGCAATTTTCTTTTCATTCATTTGCCAGCTGGTGCTCCACAGCACCTGGAGGCGGCAAAGCTCGTCGTCGGTGAGCTGGGCCACAAAATCGGGCAGCTTCTCCGGAGCCGCCGCCAGCTCCCCAAAGGATATGGAGGCTTCCGCCTTGGGCAGCGGGGACGGCGGCGGGACAAAGTGCCCCAGCTGATTGCGGAGCAGCGGTTCCGCAGAGGTGAAGGTGCCGTCCCCCTTGGGCCAGGATTTGACGCTTTTCCGGCTGATTTCGTCGAAAACCTGGGGCGGGGCCACCCGCCGCGCGGCCTTCTGGAATATCCGCTCCCCGTCCTGCGGAAAGCTGCCGGCTATGATGAGGCTGCCGGCGTGCCGGCCGAGGGAAACGGTATACCGGCCGGGCAGCAGCACCCATTCGGCCGTGCTCTCCCGGTAGCTGGCCAGATGCCGCAGGGGGATTTCCAGGGACAGGGCCTGCGCCTGGCCGGGTTCCAGCACCGCCGTCTTGCCGAAAGCAGCCAGCTCCGCCGCCGGCTGCTCCAGGCCGGCGTCCGGCTTGGAGACATACAGCTGCGCCACGTCTTTCCCGGCCCTGTCCCCGGTGTTTTTGACGGCGACCGTTACCTTTACCCGGTCGTCCTCCACGCGGAAGTCCGTGACCTGCTGCTCAAATTCCGTATAGGACAGCCCATACCCGAAGGGGAAGGCCGCCGGCTTGTCAAACGAGAGGAAATACCGGTACCCGACATACAGCCCCTCCTCATAGCAGATCTGCGACCATACGGGGTCGTCGGTCTGCAGCAGCTTTTCCCCGGCGGAAAAATTGAGGAAATTGCGGCTGGCCGGCGTGTCGTAATAATCCAGAGGCCAGGTGTCCGGGAGCCGTCCGCTGGGGTTGCTCCTGCCGTCCAGGAGGCGGAACAGCGCCTCCGCGCCGAACATCCCCGGCAGGCCGGTGTACAGGCAGGCATTGACGGCGTATTTTTCCAGGAAGCGCACGTCGATGGGGTATCCTACGTTGAGGATAACGGCCACCTTCTCAAATTTCTGCGTGACGGCGGCCAGCAGGGCGTCTTCCTCGTCCGAGAGATAGTATTCGCCCGGGATCGGGCGGTTGTCGATGTTCTCGCCGGTTCCTCTGGTGAGGATTACCAGGGCGGCCTCGCTTTGGGCAAGGGCCCTGTCCAGCATATCCTCGGGCGGGATCCGGTTGTTAGGGACGCGGTAAAAATCCAACAGCTCCCGGTTCAGGGAAAAGCGGCTGGTTTCCCCGGCGGCCTGCTCCAGGCTGCGGCAGCCCCGCGGATTGATCCGCGCCGCCCCCACGGCGCACCGCCGGTATTCCGCCACGCCCCTGCCAAACAGGCTGAGGGGCGCATCCCCCTTCAAGGGCAGCATACCGTCGTTTTTCAGCAGCACGGCCGATTCGCAGGCGGCTTTCAGGGCGGTTTCGTCGTGTCCGCGGTATTTTTCCGGGTAGGAATTCCGCCGCGGGAGCACCTGGATCGTGAACTCCTGGGGATCCATCTGCCTGCCGTCCGGCGTCTCAAAGCCGGAAATGCGGATTTGCGCCGTGGTATCGTATTCGTTCAGATAGCCCCGGACGTGGACAAGCAGGATCGGGCAGTCGTTGAAAATAAATTTGGTGATCTCCCAATCCGTGTGCGGCCGCCCATTGAGCAGGACGGCGCCGCGCGCCGGGTCGATCGCTTCCTCAAAGCGGAAGATCACGCTCCCGCCGGCCAGATGGCTGAACATATACATGGCCCCGTCGATCTCGTCGATATCGTACACGAGAGCCTGATCCGGCACCACCTTCAGCTTGTTGGTATCCATCAAAATCCTCCCAAAGCATAAAAAATACGGCGGGCGGCATCATCGCGTAAAAAATACGAGACTGCCGACCGCCGTGTTGAACACGCTTGCCGTTACAGCCGGAACTCGCCTTTGGATCCGCTGGTGCTGTCGTGTGCAAGCCAGATATCAAAGTCGCTCTCGCCCGTGTCCCAGTTCCCGTCCACGGCATAATAGCCGAGTTCGTCCTTTGTCACCGTCATTGAAACCTCTTTGGTTTCTCCCGGCTGCAGGAACACTTTCTGGTATCCCTTCAGTTCCCGCACTGGCCGCACCCGCTGCGCACAGCGGCGGTGGATATACAGCTGTACCGTTTCTTCCCCGGCCATCTCTCCGTCATTGGTGACCGGCACTGTCGCCGTTACACAATCCCCTTCTATCCGTAAAGAGAGCTCTCCGTAAGAAAACGTTGTATAGCTCAGGCCATACCCAAAGGGGAACAGCGGAGTCAACGGTGAATCCATATATTTGCTGGTCCATTTGGCGGCACCGCGAGGACGTCCGGTGCTGGGATGGTTGTAATAAACCGGACACTCTCCCGAAGCGTTCGGGAAGGTGGCCGTCAGGCGCCCGCTGGGATTGTAGTCCCCAAACAGGACGTCGCAGACGGCGCTGCCGGCCTCGGTTCCCAAATGCCAGGCTTCCAGAACGGCATCCGAATAAGCGACCACCTCCGGTACAGCAACGGGTCTGCCGTTAAACAGGACGGAAACGACCGGTTTCCCGCATCGGGAAATCGTTTCCAGCATACGGCTCTGATCTCCCGGCAGGGTCAGATGGCAACAGGACTGCGCCTCCCCGCTTGCTTGGTAAGACAGGGCGGCGAGAACGATGTCCGCCCCTTCCAAGGCCTTTTGCAGCTGTTCTTCGTCCAACGGATCGGTTTCCGAGCAGCATGGAACGAAACGGAAGGAAGCGTTCCGCCTGCCCAACGCATCCACCAGGGAAATCGCAGCGGCGGCCGAACCGGTAAATGACCATGTCCCGAGCATCGCCTGCCGGTCGTTCGCCACCGATCCAACCACGGCGATATTTGCCGTTTTTGACAGGGGAAGCGTCCTGTTTTCGTTTTTCAGCAGAACGATGGAGCGTTTGGCTGCGTCCCGCGCAGCTGCACGGTGGTCGGCACACAACGCTGTCCGCTTCTTCTCCGGCGTATCCGCATAGGGATGATCAAAGAGTCCCAGGGCAAATTTCACCCGCAGTATGTTCCGCACCGCCGCGTCCAGATACTGCACGGCAAGCTCGCCTTTATTCACCATATCTTCCAGGCAGGCGGTATAGACATTCGCTCCCAAGTCCATATCCAGCCCTGCTTCCAGCGCCTGCTTGGCCGCTTCGCGCTCGTCCTGCGCCGTCCCATGATTGATGCATTCCCGAATGGCATTGGCATCGCTGATGACAAAGCCGTTGAAGCCCAGCTTTTCCCGCAGCAATGTTTGCAGAAGAAAGCGGTTTGTCGTACATGGCACCCCGTTCAAATCGTTGAACGCCGCCATTGCGGTGGCACAGCCGGCCCTGACCGCCGCTGCGTAGGGCGGAAGATAGATTTCATAAAACAGGGGCAGGCTCATGTCCACCGTGTCGTAATCCCGTCCTCCGGCACAGGCCCCGTAAGCGGCAAAATGCTTGATACAGGCGGCGATCCGGTCGCGGTCGCTCAGTTCCTTTCCCTGAAAGCCGCGCACTTTTGCCGCCGCGAACCGGGAAGCGAGGTAGGGATCCTCTCCCGCGCCTTCCGCTATCCGCCCCCAGCGGGCGTCCCTGGCAATATCCGCCATAGGGGCGAACGTCCAGTTCACCCCGTCCTCCGACGCTTCTCTGGCCGCGACCTGGGCGCTTAATTCAAAAATCCCGTCATTAAATGAACAGGCTTCCGCCAGCGGGATTGGAAAGATCGTCCGATAGCCATGAATCACATCCAAGCCAAAAATCAGGGGGATCCCCAGCCGGCTTTCCTCCACGGCGATTTTTTGCAGCCGGTTGGCCGTGCCAGCGTCCTGCACACTGATAAATGAACCAATTTCCCCCCGCCGGATTGCGTCGTCATGGAGGAAAAGGGCCGTGTGATTAAGCGCGGCCTCATATTCCCTTTCGTCGATTTCCCCCGCCTCGTACATGGCCTTCGCTTCTTCGGCAGACACCTCAAAGCCCCCTACCTTGGAAGGCGCCACCTGATGCAGCTGGCCTACCTTTTCATGCAGCGTCATTTGTGACAGCAGGAGGTCTATCTTCTTTTCGGTTTCCTGATGAATTTTCATTTCGGGTCCCCCTAGTATCCTGTTTTATTTTGTTGGCCGGAAGGCAAAAGAATAGCTGATATTTTTTTCATCTACCCGATAGCAAGGCAGCATTTCCGCCACACAAGAAGCGGAACCGAAACCGGAATCCCTGTAATCAATGCGCAGATAACTGTTGCCGGTCGCCGGCAATTCATCGGTATGCGTCGCCCTGGTGAGTGCCTCCGCACTGTAGGGCAGAAGCTGAAAGGTGAACCCGTTGTCCGCAAAAAATTCCAGCCCGCTGTCCAGAGACAGATATTGGGTGTCAATATGGTTTCCATGATCCTGGGGCATCACATAGGGGACGTATTCCTTCTCGGGCGAGCTGGCATACAGCCCCATGCAGCAATGATGGCGCATATCAACTGAATTCTCATAGGGGCCCATGCCAAAGTACCGGAAGGGTGCATTGGCCTCTTTCAGGACGAAATCCATTCCAAAGCGCGGCAGCCATACGCAGTCCGCCGCTACCTGCGCCTTGACGGCGGCTTGTACCGTACCGTCGGTATAAAAGGAAAACTCCATATGGTAATGCAGAAACGGGCGGCGGGAAATACCGGCCAGGCTTCCTTCAACCTCGATCCTGTTCTGATCGCAGGTACACTGGTACACCTTATTGACCGTCCGATCCATGTTTTCGCCTGAAAAGGGATCCATATGTCCCCAAGCGCCGCGCATGACGTCGTTATCCACCGGAGCCCTCCACACGGACAGCCCTGTAGGCGCTGCCAGCTGCTCGGTATCCCGGATCCGTATTCCCGTAAACGCGCCGTATTTTTCGGAAAAGGCGTAGCTGAATCCATCACCCCGCGCCAATATAACGCCGTCTTTTTTCGCTAAACACAATTTTGGCAGAGAAGAACGGCGGGTTTCTCCCCGGTTGAGCAGATGCTGTGTCATGGCGATTTCTTCGCCGGATCGGTTACGCAGCCGGCAGCACAGATAGGCTCCAAAGCAGCAGGAGATAGGCCGCGATATGTTCAGCCGGATAGCGACGGTCTCATGGGGGCGGACGGATAATTGCATAGTTCGCCGGCAGATGGATTTCCCGTCTGTTTCCACGGCATATTCAAATGTATATTCCTCCAGGTTGGTGAAATCCAGGCGGTTTGTTACATAAATGGTTCCGTCCTCCAGGGACACTGCCATCGGCTGATAAACCGCTTTGACCTCCCGTGTGCCGGCTTTAAAACGGCGATCCGGAGATACCAGGCCGTCACAGCAGAAATTTCCGTCGTGGGTGGGTTCCCCGAAGTCCCCGCCATACCGGAATACGCCGGATGTATCTTCCACGGCATGATCCGCCCATTCCCAGATGCAGCCGCCAATCAGCTTGGGATATTTGTATATCCGTTCCCAGTAATCCCAAACATCCCCTGGCCCATTCCCCATAGCGTGGCTGTACTCGCACATGAAATACGGCATCGTTTTTGTTTCGTCCAGCGCATACCGTTCCACATCGGCAATCTGAGGGTACATGGTGGAATATACATCGGTGTTTTCCAGGTCTCCGCCCCTCGTCTCATCCTCGCTGTGAACCAAGCGTGTGGGATCGGTTTTCCGCAGCCAGTCCGCCATATATTTGTGATTGATACCATGGGCGGATTCGTTTCCCAAAGACCACATCAGGATGCACGCATGGTTTTTGTCGCGTTCATAAGCCCGCTGCATCCGCTCCATAAACATGGGCCGCCACTTTTCATCCGTTACCGGCCATACGCCGCTGTCCGTATCGTATTGGCCGATCCCCGGCCGCCGGCATAAGAATCCGTGTGTTTCTATATCCGTCTCTAAGATGACATACAACCCGATCTCGTCGCAAAGCTCCAGGAAGCAGGGAGAAGGGGGATAATGGGCGGTCCGTACCGTGTTGATATTGAGGGACTTCATGAGCAAAAGATCCCTGCGGATATCCTCATAGGACATACACCAGCCGTTTTGCGGGGAAGTATCGTGATGGTTGACTCCCTTCAGCTTAACCGCCGTACCGTTAACCAACAATTCCCCCGCAGAGGACACGCCGACCGTGCGGAATCCCACGCGCAGCGAAAGGATTTCGCCGCCGCGTTCCAGTTCCACGCGGTAGAGGTAGGGCTGCTCCGCATTCCAGTAAACCGGATCCTCAATGGGGAAAAAAAGGGAGTCCTTAAAGGCACGTTCCCCTAATAGGCTGCTGCCGTCATATACCCTGACAGCCGCTTCGCCTTGTATGGAAATCGCTATGCCTCCATTTTCCGTCACGATCCGCACATCTTGGATATGCCCAGCTGGTCGGCCGAGCAGATATACGTCCCGGAATAAGCCGTTATACCGAAAGAAATCCTGATCCTCCAGATAGCTGCCCGCACACCATTTCAAGACCTTAATCCGCACGGTGTTCTGCCCCGCTGTGACAAATTCGCTGATATCAAATTCCGCCTGCAAATGGCTGCCCTGTGTAAAGCCCACAGGATGGCCGTTTATGTATACATAGGCGCAGGAAGACACGCCTTCCAGGATCAGGTATTGTTTTGGAAAGGTCAAATCCGCTTCAAAGGTGCGCTCGTATACGCCGCATGGATTGACATCCGGCACATACGGCGGATCTACCGGAAACGGGTAATTTTGATTGGTATACCATGGCTTTTCGTAGCCGTCGGACTGCCAGCAATGGGGTACCGTCACCGTGTCGTTCAGTTCGTCCGTCTCATAGGCCAAGGATTCGTCCGAATAAAACCGGAATTTCCACTCTCCGTTCAAAGAGCAGTACCGGCAATTCCCCGTAGGGATGTAATAACTCCGCTGAGGCAGCCTGCCCCTGCTGAACAAATCCAGGTTTTCATACTCCCGCATGGTTTTCTCTCCTGTTAATCCGTAATCGTCCGGCATCGTAAATCCAACCGGCGCCACTGTATAGCCGGCAAACGAAGCCGGGTTATGGAATCCCCTGTTGCAGGCAGCCGTTCATATTCTACCGCTTTGCCGTCGGCCTGGATTTCCCGGACGTCCGCATAAACAATCAGATTCTGTATGTCCATAGCTTGAGCAGAACAGAGACAGAAAGACTCTTCGTCCCCGCTGATCGTGTATTCCCATACCTCATCCCGGCTTTTATAAAAAGAAACTGTTCTTTCCTCCTGCGGCGGCGTCAGAAGAAGCGCCGGTACGCCCTCGTCCTCTTCAAACTTCTCGGCAAACCGGAGCCCTTGATTCAAGGCAACCGGGAAAACGGCTCCCGCCCGCAGATAAACGGGACAGTCATACAAAGTGACAGGGGTGCGCCGCTGGGCCGGGCCGAACACCCGACTTCCCTGCCACATATCATACCATGCACCAGACGGGAAGCAGATCTCTTTATCCCGCGCCCCCTCCTCCAGCACTGGAGCGACAAGGAAATCGTCACAGAACAGATATTGCTGCGTCTCGTTCCGAAAATTCGTTTCTGCGGGGAATGCCAGCGGCATGGCCTGCATCATCGGCAGGCCGGTCCGGCTGGCCTGTACGGCGCTGCTGTACAGCTTATCCAGCAAGTTTTCCCGCAGCCAATAGCAACGGAGATAGACCGCCTCCGCCTCTTTCCCAAAATCCCACGGGCAACGGGTGCGCGTCCCATGCGCTCGCATAAGAGGCTGAAAGGCAGCAAACTGCATACCACGGATAAAAACCTCCGGTGTCGGCTTGCCTTCATATCCCGCCAGGTCGCCGCCCCAGGCGGAGAAACCGCAGGTGCCGATTGACAGGGCGCCGTTCAGCTGCTGGCGCAGCCCATAAAATGCAGCCGCCTGATCCCCCGAGAACACAGCGCTCCACCGCTGGCTTCCCGCGCACCCGCCGCGGCAATAGTAGAGGTAATCTTCCCCCACCAGTTCTCTTGCCGCTTCGCTATATACCTTGGTATACCAATACGGATTGAAGTTGTGCATTTCCCTTCCCGTCATGCCGTTGCTGTAGAGGGCATAATCCGGAACCATTTCAGCAAAATCGAGCATCCCGCCGCGCAAACCCATCTCAAAAAAGCGGGCGTACCGGTTCTTCAGCATATCCTTCACATACGGGTTGAAAAAATCGATATAATTCCCCGCATCCCGGCTTGGGTCACGAACGTCCTTGATCCGCGGCAGATCCTTATCCGGGAGTCCGGGCAAAGCCTCCTGCATCACTTCTTTTGGATAATCCGGCGGGTTCCAACGCAGCATCCGCGTACCGTAGGGACGAAGCATCGCGTAGGCCGCCGGGTTGTCGGCGATCCATCCCTCCCCATACAATGCCGCCACATGGGGGGTTCCCAGTTCTTCGTAGCGTTCCAGCACTGTCTGCAGAACGGCCAGATATTTCTCCGGGATATTCCCGTTTCCCCAATCCTCGCCGTACCAAAAGCCGTTACCGCCTCCCGACATATACCGGAACGCCCATTTCGGCGGAAGAAAAGGCTTTCCCGTCAGATCCGTATAGCGTTCGATCCGCTGCGCTAACGTTCCCGTCCACACATAAAAATCGAATACAGGCCCCCAAAACTCCCAGACGCACCGGGCTGCATCCGTATATCCCACGTCGCTGACTGCGGGATAAAACGAATTGAAAAACAGGGAATTTCCTTGGGAACTGTGCAACAGCGGGATATTCTTATACGCTCTCCATAACTCATAGTGCTCACTGCGGCCGTGATAGCAACAATCCGTATTCCAAAAGAATTGCCGTTCGCCTACTTGATCCAGTCCGGAAAAGCGTTCGCCCAAACCGAAAAGCATTTCATCCTCAGCAATCGGCAGCGTTAGCCTCACCTTTTGCAATACGCCCCCAGCGTAGCCAAATGCAAAGGACGAAGAGGAAAATGTTCTCTGCACTGTTGCCTCGGAATCGGCAATTTCTATTTTCCAACCGCCGTTTTCCTCTGTATCCAAAGAGAACCCGGTGCCGTCTTCTGTTTGAAACTGCACCACCCTTTCTCCGGCTTCCTGAGAAAATATAAGATTCCCGACCGCATCCGGCTCAAAATAGCCTTTTTCCTCCGTGCAGAAACGGATACCGCCCGTAGAAGGCGCCGTTACGGAGAGCTCCGGCTCCATCGGACCCGCCGCAAAACACAAGCGCAGCGTATCCGTCCCTTGTTCCACCCGCAGGAGCTTATCCGCGGTATACCAGGCGTCTATCGGGATATCGGCAGGCGAGGGGCCAAAACCGATCTGCATAAAGCGGTTGCCCTCGGCCTGTTCATAGTTTTTGCGTTTCCTTTTCATAAAAAACACCCCTGTTTATAAAACCAGTCTTATCCGATGCTTTGGATACCAGCCGGCCTTCCTTTCGTTTTGCCGCCTATTCTCCGGTAATGCCTGCCTGTTCTATGCTCTCCACGAACTGGCGCTGCAAAAGAACATACAGCAGCAGGATAGGAAGGACAGAGAGCACTGTCCCGGCCAGGACTACCGACTCGCTTATGGAGCCGGCGGCGTCGGCGCCGTAAATCGCCTCATATTGCAGTGTAAAACTTTGGAGACGAAGGGGAAGCGTCTGTATGACCGAGCCGAACATAATGTTGCTCTGATACGTTTCGTTCCAGTACCAGACAAAAGAGAACAAAAGGGACAGCACCACAGCGCCTGACGCCATAGGCAGCGCGATCTTCAGGAACAGCCTTACCTTCCCGGCGCCGTCGATTTCCGCCGCCTCATCCAGCGCTTTCGGATAGGAAGAAAAATACTGATAGAATACCAGGATAAAAATGGCGCTCTTCACTCCCTGCCCGAACAACGCCGGCAGAAACTGAACCCATACGGTATTGGTAAGATGATAGGAATCAAAGAGTACATAGCGCGGGACCATCATCACTTGAGAAGGGAGCAGGAAGGTCGCCAGGATGACGATAAAGAGGAGCTTTTTACAAGGGAATTGAAACCGTGCAAGCCCAAATCCGACGATAGCCGTCACCATCGTCTGCAGCAGTGCCGGCACCAGACTCAGGATAATGGAATTGGTAAAGCTGTATGTAAAATCCAGGGTCTGAAACGCTTCGACGTAATTCTGGAAATACCATTCCGTGGGGATCCATGACACGCTGGGATCCGTCAGATCCGCAGGGGAAAACAGGCTGTTGACCACCATATACAAAATGGGATATAAATAAACGAAACTCAGGCCAATCAATATAAAATACACCAAGATATGCGCCAGGATATGCCGCTTTTTCATCCGGGAAGCCAAACGCTTTACTTTCGGCGCCGTCATGCCTTATCCCTCCTTCCCATCAGCCAGAACAGGAAATACACAACGGCCAAGATCAGCATGACCATCGCGAAATATATCCAGGACATGGCGGCGGAAAGGCTGTACATCATCGAGGTATTGAACAAGTTCTCGCTGATGTCCACATTGACGGCGTTTTCCGAGTAGTTGGAGATGTCCACCACCGTATAAATCGTGCAGATCAATGCCAGCGGCGCAATATGGGGCAGGGTGATTTTCCAGAACTTTTCCCATCCGCTTGCTCCGTCAATATCCGCCGCCTCATAAATGCTGGGTGATATTTTCTGCAGGCCCGCGAGAAAAATTACGATCTGCACACCGGAAAACCAAAAAATCAGCACCAGGTTTTCCAGCACAAACACACAGGGTGAGCTGATAAAGGAGGGCAGGCTGGACAGCAGCTGCATAATCTGCGAGCCGTCCTCTGTAAAATCCACCGTATAACCCGTAAGCAGGGAGCTGATAACAGGGCCGCTCATAATAATGACCGGCATAAACAAAACCGTCCGGAAAAAGGAGCGACCGGCGAACTTTCGATTCAGCAGCACAGCAATCACCAGGGAGAATACGATAACGACCGGCGTTGCGCAGCAAATCATCATGGCGCTGGAACCAAGATGCAGCTTATACGTTGTGCTGACATTCATGGCATGGTCGTAGAATTTCAGGCCGGCCCAAGTAAGCTCAACTCCCTGCGGCTTGATGGTGACAGAATTCAGGCTGTACAAAACGCCGTTGATAAGGGGTAGGAGGGTGAAAACGAGAAAGCCTACAATCCAGGGCGAGGTGAAAAGCAAGCCGATCCACGCATTCCTCCGTCTCAGCCTGGAACCCTTAAGAACCTTTGTCATGACTCATTCACCTTCCCTTACCAGGTAACTGTGCGCCGCCACGGAACCACCGGTTTCCAGCGTATAATCCGCCGCTGTATAATTGACATAGATGGTGACGCCGTTGCTGTATTCCACGGCTATTACGCCTTCCGCAATCGCCTGGTGATTCTCCATGGAACAGCCTTCAACCGACCGCAGCGCCTGATTAACGGCGTTGTAAACTTCCTGGATCACCGGCTTCCAATCCCCATAATTGAGGGAAAAGTAATCCGACAGCGGCGTTTTTATCAGCTGGTCATTTTCCTCCGCCATCAGGATAAAAGAAGGGTATGTCCCGTATTCGATCATTTTCAGGATGCTGTCCTGCGTATAAAAGCCCTGGTTGGCAAAGGGCGCATAGTAATCCACGCTTCCCTTGAGCACGATCTCCAGGAACGGGACGGAATCCGTCTCAAAGATATACTGGCTGTTCTGCATAGGGGTATCCAGGTACTCCGAAGTTTGATTCCATAGGTACAAATTCGGATTGCTCAGGGCGGTTCCCTCCGGGCGTTGGGACAAAAGCGAAAGGAACATCTCCATTGTTTCCGCCCTGGTCTGGGAGGCCCCGCGGGTATAATCCCCGTATACAGTATTCCCGATCGTCTGAAATTCCAGACCGAAGCCCGCATACCTCCCGTAAAGGTTTTCTATATATTCCACTACGGACGAAGGACGTGCGTAATATTCGGTCGGGTACATCAGCGCCGAATTGTTTCGGGTAAAGGAAGAAAAGGTCTTTGTGATTCTCAAGGCGGCCAGAGATGCGGCCCGGGCCTGATCCTGATTAAAGGTGATCGGATCCGCCGACAGGAATAACCTCCCGCCCCTATCCATGATTTCCTGTTGCAAAGAATCCAGATCGTTCATGCTGCCAAGCTTTCCGTCCAGCCCGGTCTGGCCAAAGCGGGAACCACTCAGGCCGCCCTTCAGCCACCCGGCATAGGAAACGGATAAATTGGATATACCGCTCTCCGCAAGATCCGAGACGATACCACGGAGATCTTCCACGGTGGTCAGCCTCTGATACCCGTTGAAAATCAGAGATTCCTCTACTTCGCCGCCCATTACTTTTAGATACAAGGGGATGTCGGTATCCTCCCTTTCCTGCCCGGACAAATGCCCATCCTCCAACAATAGCCGGCGGTACATCTTAGCCATGCCGGTATAGTCGGCGTCTTCTCCTTCCAGAAAATAGAAGGAAATTGCAGCATCAAAATCCTCCGGGGCATCCTGCGTGGTAATAATCGCTTTTCCGCTTCGGTTCATCGGGATACTGTAGACATTCCGATAATCAAAACGGATGCCGGTCCAGTTATAATCGGTGACATATCCTGCGGGGGAAGCGTAAACAGAAGCATACAGGGCTCCGCTGTCCACAACGGCCAAATAAGCATCCTTCTCCGCACCATGTACAGCTCCGTATACCGGCATGGTGATCCTTGGCACATCCGTAAGATAGTCGTTATTGCGTTTTGCCAGCAGATCCCCGGCGATAGACATCTCGTTCACCGAAACGTCTTTGCCGTAAATGCGTTCATCATAAGCCGATACATACTGTGCGCTCGGGCTGTAGCGAATCAGCGCACCGGAACCATCCGGGATAAACATATAGCCGGTGACGGCGTCCTGCTCTACCGTCCCTAGGAACGGAAGCAGCCAGACGGATTTCAGCTTGTATTTCCCGCCTTCCTCAATGGACTCCCTGGAAATGGAAACGGTCAGCGATTCCTCGGAAAGGGACAGGGTAAAGGAAAAAGAGATGGAAATATCCTGAAACTCGGCGCGGCCTGTCGCCGCCTGTTCTCCCCACGAATATTCCACCGACACACCTTCGGAGCCCAGGCTCAAGCGCCGGGACTGCATACCGTCGTCCAGATAGTCAATGGTGAGCAGCGAGTTTGCCATGGCGCTCCAGCTCCGGTTCAGGTTTTCCGCCTTATCAGCGGCAACGCCTCCCCAGACATAACCGGTTGCCTTGTTCAAGATACGTATGCCGTTTGTTTCTTGGCGGAAATAAACCGCAAGCCGGTCATTTTCCATCTTGAGTTCAAAGCCGCTGAGATCTTCCAGCAGGTTCGGCGTTTTCCTCTCATCTGGTTCCATTTGGGTATAACGGCAGGAACTGATGTCAAGGAAAGACGAGTCGGCAGGCGTAAAATCCACTGCCGTTTTCGTCCCGCTGGCAATCGGCGAAAAGGCAAGTATCGCCGCCACGGGAATACATAAGAATGCGCTGAATTTAGCCTTCCGCACGATAGATCACCTCCGCAGATACTTCGTTGACAAACTCTATGGCCTTATCCCATATTAAGTACAGGATCGCAACCGCTACCAGCGCAACGATAACAAAGAAAAAGGTCAGCAATATATTCTTGATGGTATACTTGGTCGAAAAATTATGGATGTGCATGACGGCAAGGAAAACCAGCACTGCCGACCATACGATTCCCAAAACCCATACCAGCGTGACCACAAAGGCCTCGTTTTGTGTCAGAACATAACTGAGCAGGATGGAAACAGGGGTCAATATCACATAAGGCACCAAGGAGTAGGATAGGACAATCAAAAGATTCGTTAGCGTACCCTCGCCGTCATTAATGGTGGAAACCATATAATTGGCGGCGGCAAACAGGAAAAAGGACACAAAAAATAGGATAGTAAGCAACAGGGGCGAGAGGGCCGATAAGCTGTTCTGATTAAAAATAAAGCCTCTTCCCAGAATGTCTGCCATGTAGACCAGAAAAGCAACCGCCAAAAGGAAAAAGGCGGAATATAGGCTGCCCCTCTGACGGCTTTTCAGATAATAGATGGCATCAAGCGGATGCCGCAGCATTGTAAAGGAATAACGGAGGTCGGCAAAAAAGCGGGTTGCCCCTTTTCCGGGGAGGGTTGACAGCTCATAGGCGCTGTACATCCGCTTTTTCCTGCGTTTGCCAAGCAGTCTCATGAGCAGGAGGGCAAGAAAGAGAAGAAAACAGCCAAGCACCACCCAGCCGATACTGCTGTTAATCACCTGGTTGCGGATTTCCCAGAAACATTCGGAATAATAATCCCGGTCTTCGGCAATACGGAAATGCTCCAGTGCCTCATCGTACTTCTGTTGGCGCATCAGGCTTTTGCCGTAGCCGATATGGGCAATCCTGGACATACCGTTCAGCTGCAGAAGCTCGTTCCAGTTTTGTTCGCTCTGTGCATAATCTCCGTTTTCCAGTTCATAAACTGCACGGTGTGTGGAGGCGGCAAACTCCGTCTGTGTAAACACCTGAACCAGGCCGCGTTCTTTATCCAGAACATATAAAAAGCCGTCGTCGTCCAGATCCAGTGCCGCCGCATAGGTGAACAGACCATAGCGATCCCCGGTCACAGCGCGGCCACCGAATGAAAAAATCAGATCCCCATCGCTGCTGTACTCATAAATCAGCCCCGTATAGGTTAACGCATAGACGTTGCCATAAGGGCCGGCCGCCACATCGGTAAAATTCCATTCGTCGTTCATGAACTCATTGGGCGATAAGATATCGGTCCCCGCCATATTGTGCAGCTTCAATGCGTTGGAGGTCTTTTCCTCCGCATCTGTCCAGGCGTAGCTTACCTCGGCGCTCTGGGTCACGCTGTAGACCAGGTTGCGGGAGGAAATGTCTATGTTCTGTATTGCACGGGGCTTTCGCGTGAGCAGCTGTTCCTTCTGCTCGTCGGTGAAAATAAGCTCTTGGATTCTCTCCAGAAGGCTCATATTGCTCTTGTTGGCGGCGAAATATCCCTGAAATTCCCCGCTTGCACTGAATTGCATTAGGCCGTCGTAGGAGCCTTCCCCCGCCACATACATATTCCCGTCGGAGGCTACAACCACGTTTTTGGGCTTAAAAATGCTGCTTTCGTTCATCAGCGGGGAGTTTTCTGGCCGGCGGATCGTTTGGCCGATATTTCCCTGATGGTCAAGGACGAACACCGCTTCCGCTCCGGAATCTGCCACATAGATGGCGTCTGCATTGACAAATAGGCCCATCGGGCTGACAAACTGCTCGCTGGCAATTTCTCCGTATGTCTGCGTATCCATATCGTACACAAGCACACGCCGGTTGCCTGTATCGGCAATGTACAGAGAACGCCCAAAGACAAAAATGTCGTTAGGCTGGCGGAGCCCGGCATCGCGAAGATATACCGCACTGGCTATATAGGCCTCCTGTGTACGAATATAATCGCCGTCAACCGAAATGGTGTAGGTATAGGTGGTTCCCTGAGAAGCTGCTGCGTTCAGTGAAAACAGAAGGAAAGCGCACAGAACCATGCTCGCCTTGAGCAGAAGCCCTTTTATCTTTCTCATACATACTCCTTTCTTAAGGAAACGGAACGCACACCGCTTACTTAATCCCGGAGTGAGCCATTGTGTTCATCACACCGGACTGTACAATAATAAACACAAGAATATTGGGCAGGAACATAATCAATGCGCCGGCAGCGGCAACCCCCTGGGCGGTAACACTGCCCCCGGTGGAGATGTTCGCCATATAGTAAGCAAAAGTTTTCAATGTCTCATTGTTAATATACATATTGGATGCTGTGGCGTCTGCCCAAGCCCCCTGAAAAGTCAGAAGCGTTACAGTAGACAGTGCTGGCCGGACCAGCGGAAGTATAATCCGCCGGATAATGGTATAATCGCTGGCTCCGTCAATGACAGCGGCTTCTACCAATGCGTTGGGCAGCTGGTCAATAAACTGTTTTGTCAGGAAAACGCCGGTAGGGGCGACAAGAGCCGGAATGATATTGGCCAGGAAGTTATTGGACAAGCCGGTAAATACCACGACAAAATAGGTCGGGATCGCAACAGCCGCCGGCACAAACATAAGGGCGGCATTATTAATCTGCAGCAGTGCGTTTTTGCTGCGGAATCCTTTTTTGGATAAAACAAACCCTACGCTGACCGATATCCAGATGTTGAATACAATACGAACCAGCGTGGTCAAAAAAGTATTGAACAAATACCGGCTGGCCGGCACCGATGTTCCAGCAGTGATTTCAAAAAGACGCTCGAAATTTCCAAAAGTAGGATTGACCACATAAAAGCGGGGCGGGTAGGCGAACAGTTCGTCCACCGGCTTGAACGCGGTCACAAATATGTAAACGATGGGCAGGACCATAACGAGCCCCAGGGGAATCAGATAGGCGTAAAACTTTAATTGGCTTTTGTGGAACCCATCCGGATTGACACCGAAGGATCGCAGTTTTCCACGTTTTCTTTTCTTACTCATGCGCATACCCTTCCTTACTCGTCATCGCTGCTGAATACGCGGCTCAATCCTCTGGACAACACATAAATCAGCACAAGCAAAACCACAGAGACGGCGGATGCATATCCCATCTCGTAACGTATAAAGCCATAGTCGTCGATGTGGTTTACAATCAGCTGGCCAGCGTAATCCGGCGTGGGGTTAGCTCCGGTGAGCAATACGCCGGTGCCGCCGTCCTTAAAGGTATTGACCACCGCCATAACGGCTCCAAAAAGCATTTGAGGTTTAATGGAGGGGATAGTGATGTAGATAATCTCCTGAAAGCGGTTCTTGACCCCGTCAATATAAGCCGCTTCATACATCTCCTGGTTTACATTCATGACGCCGGACAACATGGCCAGGAATCCAACCCCCATCGAACTCCACAGCGCCACAACGATCATGATCGGCATCAAATATTCAGCGGATTGCAGCCACTGGATCGGATTGTCAATCACATCCAGCTTTAAGAGAAGAGTATTCAGCAGCCCGCGTTTATCGCCGCTGAATATTACGCTCCATACCGTGGAAAGCAGCACGCCTCCCGCCATGGACGGGACGTAAAAGATAATGGCGAGGATTGTACGCGGGCCTTTGGAGAGCTGAGCCAGCGACCAGGCCAAAAAGAAAGAGAGCACATAACCGCCGGCGCCGACAAAAATGGCGTAAATCAGGGTATTGGGCAGCACCTTCTGCATAAATACAGAATCGTTGGTGAACAGATAAATATAATTTTTCAGGCCGTTAAACGCCGGAGCCTCTATGGTGTTGAAATCCGTGAAAGAGAGGACGATAGCCGCCAAAATGGGGATAATGATAAACAGAATAAACAAGGCGGAATAGGGCGCCATCAGCACAAAGGAGGAATGGCGATCCACAAAGCGGCGTCCGGGCTGTTTCCTGATCCTCGGCATGATGCTATTCCCCTCCTTCCAGCTTTTCATAAAGCATCTCTAAAATCTTTGTATTATACTCCCGGAGGAGATGTCCTTCTTCGTCTATATACCCAAACTCAACCATTTTCCGCTGAATTTCCCGGTTTGAGGCGAACACAGCCCGATCCAAGGATTCAATCAGTGCCTCGTTGCTCACGACAACGTCGTTCCACACTCCGCTCAATTCTCTTTCCACGATATACGAAGCCGGGTGCGGGGTGACCTCGCGCTGATAGAGCCATTGCTCCAGCGCCAGTTCCTTTACCTCGCTGTCAAAGGGAAGCAGGGAAAACGCCTGAATGTTGGCGGTATTCCATTGATATTCCTGCCCAAGAGTAGACAGGCATTTCACGGAAAATTCCAATTGGGTTTCGCTGTCCAGCCACCAACGGAGAAATTGCCAGGCTTCTTCCGGCTGTTCGGTATCATTGAATATCATGCAAGCCGTGGAATTCGCCGGCTGATAGCGTAAAATGCTGCCATCCTCCTGTTCTGTACCGGGAGAAAGTGCCACGCCGATTTGCCCAGCCAGTTCCGGAGCCGCCATTTTTAATTGGAGATAAGCCGTAAAATCACCGATCCCGATGGGAACCTCCCCATAACGGAAGCTACGGTAAAAGCTGGCCACCGTCTGCTCCATACCGTAAATGCGGTAAAACTCTGTCATCTCCGTAATAGCCTGGATAGAGGCGGTGCTGTCAATGGCTGTGGACAAACCGTCGGAGGAATAAATTTCCCCGCCGTTCTGATAAATAAACGGGCTTGTCACAGCCAGCCCTTTCAGGGAGGATGTTGTGGAAATCGGGATATAGAAATTCATCTGGCTGCGCAGGAGGGTTGGCATCATGGCTTCCACGTCCTCCCACGTGTCGGGTACTTCCAATCCCAGAGAATCCAGAATATCCTTCCTATAAAATAACAGCTGAAAATTCCGGGAATCTACAGCCCCGTATACGCCGTCGCCATAGCTGGTGGAAACCAGGGACTCCAACTGATACTCTGCATTATAAAAGGGCAGAAAATCGTCGTACTCCAACAGATTTTTCAGCGCTCCACGGCAGCCAAAAGAAAACGGCAGACCCGGAGGAGCGCTCAAAACAACGTCCGGATTTGTGCCGGCGGCATTGGCCAGCACCAGCTTTTGATCGCTGGGCATAACCGCAAGCCGGATGTTTGTCCCATGCACCTGGTTATAATCCTCGTCCACCATCTGCTGAAGAATATCCACGATGATGGAGGGCCTGCCAACCCAAACCTGAAGCTCTTCTTTACCATCGCCTGTCACCGCATAGCCGTCCGAAGCGGCCTCCGGGGTAAAAGACCAGAAAAACCGCTTAATGGACTCCCACAGAGAAGTGAAAAACGATGCCTTTGCGGCAGGAAGCTCTCCGTCGCCATATATATACAGCCGATCCAAGGAAAGGGCATGCCCGGCCAAGATGGACAGGACATCTCCCAGATATTTCGACGCGGACGAATCGCCGCGGCAGATTTCCTCCGTTTTATTCGGTATGGTTTCCGGCCGTTCGGTCAGATCCCTCAGCTTTTCGCTGACCGTCTGGAGATCCATGGCGTAAACCGATTCCTCGCCGTCAATCGCGCAGAGTTCTGCATAGATCGCATCGGCACGATCAGCGAATGCGTTTAAGCGATCTACGGCGTCGGGCATATAGGTGTCCATATCCCAAGTCCGGTTGGTATCGGTTGTGCCTGCCGTCATGCGCAAAAGAACCAGCCCGAGGTCGTTTATCTCTGTCATCAGCTGTTCGATTTTTTGATAAATTTCTTCATAGGGTCCTGCCGTAACAGTCATGGCGATGGTGTGCGTCCCCGGCGTGAGATGAATCACCGCATCATGATCATCCACCTGGAACGTCCAGTTGCCATAGCCACTGGAACCGGTATAGCCGATCCCCGCAGCCTCCCACTCTTCAAAGGGAACCTCGCCGTCGATCTCAATTTTTCGGAAAACCTTCTTGTTCGTTTCTGCATTCTGCTGGCAGCGGAGGCCGATGCGATAATTTCCTTCCTGCTTAACTTCAAATTCCCAGATGACCTTCTGTCCCGCTGTTTTCCAGGTTCCGCCATCCAGGACATTCCGCCGGTCTACATAGGTGTCATATGGAAACAGGGCGGCATTGCGAACCGAGGCTGAACGGATATAGGAATCCGATTTCAGGGAATAATCTTCCGCTTCCACCACAATCGTTTCCACAGGATCCGGCTTCTTTTCACCGGAATAGGGCGCCGCCGCTTCCACTGGACAAAGCCACACGCCCAAGACCTCTACCGCCTGTACGGTGGGGACAAATGTGAAAGCAACGGCTTCTCCCGCATCCAGTGTCCAAGTCATAACATCCCTTGAAATATCGGTGTAGGAAAGGCAGGGGGCGTACACCGCTTCAGTCAGCGCGGACTGTTCAGGCGTGACTTCGTTTCCGGTCCGATCGGTGGCATTCCGCACGCTGTCATGCCAGAGTATAGGGAGCTGTATTGCTTCCGGTGCGCTGTCTCCGCAGGATACGTCAAACAGGGCGTCCATCGCGAGCACTTCGCCCAAAGGGCGATAGTAAACCATCAGATAATAATTTCCGGAGGCAGGAGGGACTGCGCAAAAAGACAGCGAGGCATCTTCGGCCACCTCAGCGGGAAAGGATGCAGCCGCATCGTTTAAACGGATATCCTCGGCGGCAACCGATTTTTCCAATACCTCGGTGTTCTGCCAGGATTCCACAGCATACGGCGTATAATAGGCATCCTGCACCCCCGACGCCGCTTGATTTTCCCCATTGCCTTCCGCAGACACCAGCAGGCCGAACAATAGGTTCAGTATCAAGCAGACGAATACCAAAACGCTGATCTTTTTGCGCATCTTCATTCTCTCCGTCTCCTTACAAAATCCGGGCGGACATTATTGGGACACGTCCGCTGCGGCGGGACGTTTCCGTTTCACAAACCAAACAATGGCAAAGGCTGCCGCGCCCGCCGCCACGGCTGCGCCTACGCAGATCAGGGCAATCCCCCAGGCGGGCAGCCTGCCGCCCTGCCCCGGTGCCGTTCCCGTATCCGCAATTTCCAGTTTTTCATAGGCTTCCACTTCGTACAGCATCGGGGTTCTGGAGGATTCTCCGGACACATCGGAAATACGGATGTATTTTACCTGCTTTCCATTCAAATGGTAGCTGCAGATCCCGCCAAAGGAATTTTCCTCCGCTGCAACTTCCTCCCACTGCTCCCCATCCGTAGAAACAGATAAGACATATTTGTCGGCGTTCAAATACGTCCATTTCAAAACAATGCTTTCCAGCGGCGTGGCATCCTTCAGTTCAAATACCGGAGCCTCTGCCTCCGTGTTGGTGCTGAAAGAGAAAACCGTGTTCCAATCGCCGTCAATAGCATTTTTCAGATCGTCAATGTTTACAGAAGCATTCTGCAGAGCATTGACAACCGGAAGATGCCCCAGGCTGATTTCTGCCGTTTTCCAATCGGCACTGCCGATATATATGACCGTTTCCCCATTGGATGAGGAATAGAAGCCGGTTTCTCCGCCGGCGGACGGGCGTTCAGCCAAGCGGACCAGCGCCTTTCCATCCACCGTCACGCTATAGGCTGCTACGCCTTTGAGAAGGATCCCCTGGGCGTCGTTTCCTTCCCCAGCCGTAATACGGAAGGTGCTGCTGTCCACAATGCTGCTCTGATATTGCACACTGGTTTCCTCATCTTTGTAATAGACCGAACTGCGGTCGCTGTCCGGCACCGCTGCCAAAAGCATTTCCACCGATTCCTGATCCTGCATGCTTTCGGTCAGCTGCAGAGACGGAGCTACGGTTACGGGAAATACAGAACCGGCCTTCAGATATACCGGGGATTTATCGATCGGAGTCTCCACTGTCTGCGTGCTCCCGCCGGCAATTTTACTGCCGTCCCACAGGCTGTACCATGTCCCCGCCGGGAAGGTGACGTCATATAGATACACATCCTCCTGCAAAACCGGCGTCACAAGCAGATCGTCGCAGAAAAGATACGTTTCATACACACCGTCCAAGGACGGGTCGTCCGGATACGCCATAGTGAGCGGCTTGGTTATGGGCAGGCCCGTCTTATGGGATACAACAGCGGCGCTGTATATTTTGTTCAGCAGGTTTTCCCTGAGCCAATAATGCGTCTGGTAAGTGTGGATCCCTACCTCGCCATAGTCCCAGGGGAAGCGCGAGGCCGTCCCGTGGGAGCGCATCAGGGGCTGGAACGCGGCAAACTGTACGCCGCGGGCAAATACTGTGTTCGTTGGGGTGCCGGCATAACCTGCCAGATCACCGCCCCACATGGTAATGCCGCTGGAGCTGGCAGAAAGGCCGGCGGAAAGCTGCTGGCGGAGCCCCTCCATATTCGCTTGCTGATCGCCAGTGAAAAAGGCCGTATATTGCTGGGTCCCGGCGCTGGCCGAGCGCGATATAAAGACAAATTCATTGTTCCCGAGTGTTTCCGCCATCGCAGTATAATATGACTTGGCATACCAGTACGGGAAGAAATTATGCATCTCGTATCCTGTCAGGTTATTCCCCCGGAACAGCGTATTCGGCTGGATCAATTCGCCGAAGTCCAGGAGGCCGCCGACTAACCCCCAGCCGATTTCGCGCTGAAGGAAATTTTTCAGGAGAGTGATCGAGCTGTCATCGGTAAAATCAAAGAAGTTGCCGCTGTCCTGCGTCGGCGAACGGAGCATCTTCACCCGGGGCAGCTCACTGTCCGACACGCCCGGCAGCGATTCCTGCATTTGCGCCAGCGACATATCGGGCGCATTCCATTTCATCACGCGGGTACCGGTCTTTTTGAATACGTTATACACGTTGGCGTCGTCGGAGTCGATCCCTTCCACATAAACCGCCGCGATGTTGGGCGTTCCCAGCTCCGCGTATTTTTCCATCGCCTCGACAGCCATACCGTACATGGAACCGGTACTCGTCCATACCCCCGACCCGGCGCCGGCGCTGTACTGATAGGCCCACTTTGGCAGCAGCACCGATTTCCCGGTTAGATCTGTATATGAGACCAGGTTTTCCTCCGGCGTCCCTGTCCAAAAATATACGTCGAACTGAGGCCCCTGAAATTCCAGAGTATATTTCTGCTCATTGGTATAACCAATATCGGCGCTGGCGCTGTAAAAGCTATTGAAAAACAGCGTATATCCCCGATTGCTGTGCAGGATAGGGATGTTTTTATACCCCCGCCACAGCTCGGCATACGCCGAATTGCCGTGGTATCCTGCATCCACATTCCACATCAGAAGGCGGCGTCCCACCTGATTCAATTCGTTGAAACGCTCGCCTGTCCCGTAGATCGCCTCATCCTCCGCCAGAGGCATTTCCAGCCGTACCTTGGCCAACTCACCCCGGGAATAGGCGAAGCCGATTTGCTCGGAAGTAATGCGGAAAAGGCGGACGTCTGCTTCATTGTATACATCCAGGGCAAAGGTGTCCTCCGTTTGCGAATAAACGACCGTCGCATCATCCCCGGCTGTCATGGCGATTTGACCGGCTTCCCTCTGCGTATACCGGATATCCCGATATTCTTCTGCTTCAAAGTATCCGGTCTGGTCGCTGTACAGACGGAATCCGCCCAGGGCTGGGAAAGAAAGATGCAGCGGGATTGTTGTCCCATCTACAGAAACGGAAAACGAAAACGTCTGCTCCCCCTGCTCGATCCCGGAGCCTGGCGCAGTGGGAGAATAATTGGCAACTACCGACGGATAGCCTGGGCCGAGCGCACTGGTTCCCCAGGGATCGTATGTGCTCGGCTCCGCTTTTTCCGCATAGGCAGACGATGGGATACCGGCCAGCAAAAGCAGAGAAGCGCAGCCGGCCAGACATATCCGTTTCAATTTTACACGCATAATTCCCCTATTTCCTTTCTTTGTCGTAACGGTGCACACTTAAGGCTGCGGATGCGCCTGGTCGAACTCCTTCTGTACCGACTGCACCGTCGCTTCAAATTCATCCCATGCTTCCTTGAACGCCGCGTTTGCCTGCCCGGCCATTTCTTTCAGGATCGGTTCCACGTTGGATACCGTACCGTCCGTCGCCTCGTTAACCGCCGGTTGAATTGTGTTGCCCGATATTTCCGACCAGGAGGGGACGATCTTGTTCATATCGTATCGCATGGAGTTTTTGATATTTTCCTGGAGGTATTTGTCGGTCTCGGTAACGTGGGGCAGGGAGTTGAACTTGGCAACTACGTCCGGATGCTGGGTTGTCGGATAATAAAACTGGTTGATGGTGGCATATTTCCCCTCGTTGGCTTCATCGTACATACTTAGACGTGCGATATTGCCTTCGGCACTGTAAGTGATATAGCGGAGCACCTGGAACGCCCCTTCCGGATTTTCGCAGGAGCTGGTCATAAAGCAGTGATCCACATGCAAGGGCATGGAACCAGGGTTATCGGCGCTCTGCGGGACGGTCCAAAGCACCCAGTTTTTATCAGACCATCTTGTCTGAGCGTCCGCCAATTCCCAAGTACCCACGCCGTGGAAAAGGGTCAATCCCTTATCAAAGGCCGTGTTGTCGGCATCCGAACCGAACTTGATCACATAGTCGCTCTTATCAGCCGTAGAGGTACGCCGCAGCGCCCAAGCCTCCAGTCCGGGAACCGCCCGCAAATCTACCATATATTTTACTGCCTCTACAAACCCGTCAATTTCCAATTGGCGTGTGGAGGGGTTATATCCAAACTGGGTGGTATCCGGATCAAAGGCGTTTGTCAGCAGGGTGGGGATCATGAACAGCTTTTCAATGCCGGAATAGGTAGAGGTTGTCGCCGCTTTCAGATATTCCGCAAAATCCTCCGGCGTCCAGTCCAGGGAAGGCATATCCAGGTTCAAGGCATCCAGCACATCCAGATTGATAAAGGTGCCCTCATATTGCGCCTGGTGAGGCAGCGCATACAGCCTGCCGCAATAGGTGTAATCCTGGATCAGATTTTCCGGAACGTAGGCAAAATCCGGGTCATCGGCGACAAAGCTGTCCAATGGATACAGCCAGCCCTGCGTCACATACAGCGGGAGTTTCCCCGCCTCGTCCCACACGATGTCCGGAAGATTTCCCGCGCCCGCCCGTGTGGACAGATATTCCGCTGCGCTGTCCTCTGTCGTATGGGAAAAATAATCAAACTGGATATCCAGGTTGGGATATACGTTTTTTAAGGAGTCAAAAAGCGCCTCGTAATCGGTCGCTCTCGCCGTATCTACTGCGATGGTGACCGTCCCCGAAACCGTATAATCTGCATTTGGATCCTGTCCGGCTCCGCTGACTTCGATTCCACCGCCGCCTGACGCCGTTCCGGATGTTCCACTGCTGCCGCTTGCTGCAGGCGGCCGCGTGCAGCCGGACGCCAGTCCAATCACACAGAGAAGAGACAAACATACCGCAATCGCTTTTTTGAATGCCATATCCATCACCTCAAATTTTATTTTGTCTTTATTTCCTTGTATTCCCATTGAAAAACGTCTACAGAAGCCTGACGTCCGCTAAAGTCGAAGGCAATGTCCTCTGCCGTCGGCGTCCACCCGGCCTGTGCGGCCGGATCAATGTCCGCGGACAAATCCTCAATAACAATATTCTTATACTGGGACGCCACCGAATTGGAACAGAGGTACAGGTAGCCGCCGTTATAGGATGAAGGCAGGGGGATCTCATAAACATACGGGAACTCGTCAATGGTCAGCGTGGCGTAGCCGTCCTGAACGGTCAGGGACAAATGATGCCATGCGTTGGCGTCGTAGGGAGAAATGACGGTTAAATTATTGCCATTTTCGTCGTAAGCAGCCCAAAACACATTTTCCTCAAACTCACCGTTCGTATTGATGTTCCCATCAAAGTGGACGATAGCCTCCGGCTGCACGAGCACAGTCACACCACCGTTTTCCTCCATAAAATGCTTGCCGAGCTCGGCGCCAAAGCCCACGGGAGAACGATGCCACCCGGAATATCCATGCTTATAATCCAGTTCCAGCTTGAAATTGGTATAGGTTTTATCCGAAAGATACAAATAAGCCATGTCAAGGTAATTTCGGGAATCCGTCAGCGCCGGGTCCACCGCTTTTCGGGAAATGATGCCGCCGTCAATTGACCAGTTTGTCCCCTCCGCCACGTCTTCCAGAGCTTCTGAGCGGATGTCAGCGGAATACCATTCGTCATAGCCGGCAAAAGCCGCCCCGTCCGGCACACTGGATAATTTGGCAATTTTTATGTTGGAAAAAGTGGTTCCGGTGGAATTGCTGGCAAGGAAAATCCGTCCTCCCGCCATATAATCCGGCTGGGTAAGAACCCGAACCTCTGTCCCGTCTACTTCCAGCGTCACTATGCCGTCGCGGAAGGTGAATTTGAGGTGATGGGTCGCTTTGGGATCAAAACCTTCCAACTTGGTTCCGAACTCCGAACGAAGGATTTTGCCGTTTTCATTCATGTTCCCTTCAAAACAGGTGGCTCCACCGCTGTCTGTAAAGAAGACAGTGCCGCCCCCTTTCTGACGCCAGGTCACATTTTCCGTCGCCCCAAAGCCTATGTAGGCGCGTCCCCATGCGCCGGAGCCCATAGTGTAATCCAACTCCACGGTGTAGTTCTCGTAACCGGTATATTCGCCCTCGATAAACAGGTAGGCCATATTGTTCAGGTGGTTGGCAGTCTCGTTCCAATCCCCTTCATTGCTTCCGGACACGGCCTGGACATCCCGCAGAAGCGTCCCCTCGTTTTCGATCCAATAATCGGTTGGTTCAGCAGATACCAGTTTATCGCTTCCTACCCGTTCGGTGTAATACGAAGAAAACCCGTCGAAATCGTTGGTCGGGGTTCTGTCCTCAATCTCAGGCAGCCCGATCGCGTCTACCGTCATACCGGCGCCGAAGAAGATATGCCCGCCCTCATAATTCGTCAGGGCAAGGGCCCCCAGCGGCTGCCCATCCACCGTCATGGTCATGGTAGAACCGGTGACCGATATCGTCACCGTATGGACGGCGTTTTTGGCTGTATCGTCTTTAAAAAGGTTGCCCGGACCATACCAGCTGTCTTTACCCTCGGAAGTCGGTGCGTACTGATAATTCCCCACTTGATAAATCCGCAGCAAGGTAGGAGAGGGATCCAGCAATTCTCCGTTCTTACCCAGGGTCGCCCCCGATTCCGGCGCCCCGATCCCTACATACAGACATGCGCCATCGCTTTGATGCTTGTACTTAAACGTCATCGTAAAGTCCGTGTAGGTTTCCTTGGTGTACAGGAGGTTCAGCTTACCGCCTCCCGTACTCTCCAGCATCCCGTCCGCATTAATTGTCCAATATTCGGTAAAATCATCCGCAGCCACCGGTTCCGGCCAGTTGAAAAAGTCATCCCAGATGTTGCGGTTGGTCGAATAGGCGTCGAACATCCCTTCAAAATCGGATAGTTTCACGCCCTCAGCACTCACCGGCTGTGACATAGAACCCTGGAGAAAACCGACGCTTACAGCTGCTGCTGCCAGCAATGCCGTCATGCACCGCCTCGCCCGTTGGACCATTGACCGTTTCATAAACGCCTCCTGTTTTCTTCTGTCTGTACATTCCGCCTAAATATAAATCCACTTTCAACCTTGACTTTTACAGTTTTATTGTATTCCTTTTATTTTCCTGCGTACATAGAGATTATTCTCACATTTCGACTAATCATGGACAATTTTGAAGCACAAATTACATAGGCAAATTAGAACTGGACAAGCCCCAATCCGCTCCTGGAGCAGGTTGAAGCAGGAAGTATGGCCTCACGAAGAAAATAGGGAGCAACGCAGCGAAAGCGGCGCTACTCCCTGTCGGCGATTCTCTATTCCCCCTGTTTCGGGCTTCCGGCAACGGAGATGGATAACGATTATACCGGATTTCCTGCCCTTTTCTTCAAGGCAATCACAGCACTCGCCGCAACCAGGCCGAGTAGGGCAGCGGCGATCGGCGCATTTTCTCCCGTATTGGGGTTTTTCTCTCCTGTCTGGGACTCATCGTCGTCATCAGGATCCGGGCCGCCAGGGGTTGTCTGCCCACCGCCAGGATTTTCGCCGGCGGCAATCTCCTTGATCTGGATATTCTCAAACTTTGTTCCGGTGGAGTTGCTGGCCAGGAATATCCGGCCGCCCGCGTAATACGCCTTGTTGTCCAGCGTCTTCACCACCTGGCCGTCCACCTCGACAGTGATACTCCCGTCCTGGAAGGTCAGCTTGAGATGGTGGGATTCGGCTGCGTCAAAGCCTTCCGGCTTGGTGCCGCCCTCTCCCTTGGTCACCGTTCCGTTTTCCACCAGGTTTCCTTCAAAGCAGACGTTGCCGGCATCGTCGGTGAAGAACACAGAACCGCCGTTTTCCTCCCGCCAGGTCACGTTTTTCGTCGCACCAAAGCCTATATAGGCGCGGCGCCAGCCGCCGGATCCCAGCGTATAATCCAGCTCCACAGTGTAGTTCTCGTAATCGGTGTATTCGCCCTCGATAAACAGGTAGGCCATGTTGTTCAGGTGGTTGGCCTTTTCATCCCAGTCCTGTCCTTCTTCCCCGCTGATCGTTTGGGCATCCCGGCTGATCGCGCCCTCGTCCTCGATCCAATATTCGGTCGGTTCGGCGGCTTTCAGCTTATCCCGGCCGACACGGTCGGTGTAATACGAAGAAAATCCGTCGAAATCGTTGGTCGGGGTGGTATCCTCGATCTCAGGCAGCCCAATGGCGTCTACCGTCATACCGGCGCCGAAGAAGATATGCCCGCCCTCATAATTCGTCAGGGCAAGGGCCCCCAGCGGCTGCCCATCCACCGTCATGGTCATGGTAGAACCGGTGACCGATATCGTCACCGTATGGACGGCGTTTTTGGCTGTATCGTCTTTAAAAAGGTTGCCCGGACCATACCAGCTGTCTTTACCCTCGGAAGTCGGTGCGTACTGATAATTCCCCACTTGATAAATCCGCAGCAAGGTAGGAGAGGGATCCAGCAATTCTCCGTTCTTACCCAGGGTCGCCCCCGATTCCGGCGCCCCGATCCCTACATACAGATGTGCGGCACCTTTTTCATCCGGCCCATGCTTATACCGGAACGTCATCGTAAAATCTGTGTACTTTTCCTTGGTGTACAGGAGGTTCAGCTTGCCGCCTCCCGTACTCTCCAGCATCCCCTCCGCATTGACCGTCCAATCTTCAGCAAAGTTATCCACAGCCACCGGCTTCGGCCAGTTGAAAAAGTCATCCCAGATGTCGCGGTTGGTCGAATAGGCGTCGAACACCGCCTCATAATCGGCGAGCACGGGGGTCTCTGCTGCCTCGGCACTCGCTGGCAGTACACCAGTGCTCACAGCAACCGCCAACAGCAGGGCCGCCAGCCCTTTTCCTGCGCGCTGGATCATGGATCGTTTCATAATCTTACCTCCTGTGTTCTGTGTTTGGCAAATTTCATCGGCGTCGCCAAAGTTCACCCATTATATTCCTTTCTGTTTTCTCTTTCTTTGAATAAGCAAGCTCCCGACGGAGACAACGGACGCCAGAATGGCTGTAGCCAATACAATCCACGGGACATTTTCACCGGTTTGAGGGATCTTATCCCCCGGTTCCGGATTCGTATCCGGCGTCTCACCCGTTGCCGGGATCTCCTCGCTTTCCTTTTCGCCGCAAACCGTGCAGGTTCTCTCCTTTAGGCCATTCGCAGTCTCCGTTGCTTCCCGAACAATTACCCAGTCTTCATAGCTGTGATCCGCAAGCTCGCCGTATTCCACGCCGCAGACCGCGCATACGGCCTTTCCCTCACAGGTCGCCTCCCCGCCGGAGTGGGCGGCAGCATCCATCTTTTCGTCGCAGCGCTGACACTTGTGCCAATGCTGGGTGCCGTCGTGCAGCCACTTCGAGGTATCTGCCACATGGTTCACGTGGCCGGTCGCGGGAGCCAGCTCATAGCCGCACACTGTACAGGTCTGCGGAGTGTCCTCGGTGGCTGCTGCTCCGGGATTATGCGCCGCCTCACCCACTTTCGCGCCGCAGACCGTGCAGATATGCCAATGACCCGTTCCGTCGCTGCGCCATTCGTCCGCCGGTGTGTGGGGCAGCGTCTCGCCGGATTCAAAAGTGGACTCCCCGGCTTTCCCGCAGGTACAGCTGTAATAGTACTGCGCCTTCTGGGTGCAGGTCGCCTCCGACTTCTGATATTTCGCATCCACGACCTGCTGGTCATAGGTATGGGAAATTTCGAGCATAAACTCTTCCACCAGGGGCGTCACGATTTCATAGCCCGCCGCGTTCATATGCAGGCCGTCGGACTGCATGCCGCCGGCAGCAAGCTGCTCGTTCACCGCAGCGTCCCCGTACAGGTCCAGGTACGGGACGTCCCACTTGTCGCAGATCTCCTTGGCGAGCTCCATATAGGGGCCCGACGGGATCCAATCAACCTGGTAGGTGGTGAGAAACCCGACCTTCGCCTCGGGGTACTGGGTCTTCACGTTGTACAGCAGGGCCTCAAGCGCGCCCGCAAAGGTGGTCTGGTCAAAATCCTCCGGGTTGGTGGAGTCTGAGATCTCGCCCAGCGGGCAGTCGGCCGCACTGTTGCTGTTCCGGGCAGCGTCGTTGATGCCGCCCTCAATGATGACGTAGTCGATCGTCCGCCCTTCCAGATAGTCGTAATCCAGCTGACCGGGAATGTTCACGACGTCGGGATCCTGGGCAATGGTCGCCCCGCCGTGGGCGGCGTTGATCCAATCCATGCCGTATTTGAACCCGATGCGCTGCGCCCAGCCGCGGCCCTCCGGCGTATCGCCGACACCGAAGCAGATGGAATCGCCGATGAACAGGGCGCCCTTCCTATACAGGTGGCTGTCCGTATCGCCGGCCGGGGTATCGCCCTCAATCTCCCGGATCTGGATATTTGAGAAGGCGGCGCCGGTGGAGTTGGCGGCAAAGTAGATATACCCGCCGTCATACCAGTCCGGCATCATGAATACGGTGGGGGTCTCACAGTCGTCGAAGTAGATGGTGAGGATCCGGTCCTTCAGCACCAGGCGGAGGTGGTGCGCCGTGTCCAGGCTGGTCCCTTCATAGGATTCGCCCCAGCCGTCCCGGGAAAACTTGCCGTCGAAATTCGTGATATTTCCGCACTTGCAGATCGCTGCGCCGCCCACGCCGTTATCCAGGAAAATGGCGAGCCCGCCGCCGGCCTGGTGGAAATGCTTGCCCTTTTCCTCCGCGCCGATGCCGATGAGCGCCCTTCTCCAGTTATTGGTCCCCGGGAGCACGTCGACCTCGAGCTCGAAGTTTTCATACCGCCCGTCGGCAAACAGGGCGGCCATATACATCCCGTCCATGGCGTCGCTGCTGCTCGGGGCCTCCTTGCGGGTAATCACCCCGTCCTTCTCCGTCCAATAGTCGGCGGGGTCTGCTTCCGTCAAAGGCTCGGCGTCCTCGCTGTCGGAGGCGATGTCCGGCGAATAATACGAGGTGTACCCCTCAAAGTTGTTGGTATACTGGGACGCGATTTCGGTAATCTTGATGTTCCGGAACACCGTGCCGGTGGAATTGCTGGCCAGGAAAATCCGGCCGCCCGCGTAGTAGTCCTTGTACTCCAGGTTTTGTACCTGCTGGCCGTCCACCTCAAAAATGATCCGGCCGTCCTGGACGGTCAGCTTGAGGCGGTGGGACGCGCCCGCATCAAAGCTGTTCACCTTGGTGCCGATCCAGCCCTTCGTCAGCACGCCGTTCTGCTCTAGGTTTCCTTCAAAGCAGGTGGCCCCGCCGCCGTCTGTAAAGAAGACGGCACCGCCTCCAGCTTCGCGCCAGGTCACGTTTTTCGTCGCACCAAAGCCTATATAGGCGCGTCCCCCTGCGCCGGAGCCCATAGTGTAATCCAGCTCCACGGTGTAGTTCTCGTAACCGGTGTATTCGCCCTCGATAAACAGGTAGGCCATGTTGTTCAGGTGGTTGGCGGTCTCGTTCCACTCCGATCCTCCTTCGCCGCTGATCGTTTGGGCATTCCGGCTGATCACGCCCTCGTCCTCGATCCAATAGTCGGTCAGCTTGGCAGATACCAGTTTGTCGCTTCCCACCCGTTCGGTGTAATACGAAGAAAATCCGTCGAAATCGTTGGTCGGGGTGGTGTCCTCAATTACCGGCAGACTGAACGCCTCGCTTGTCCAGCCGGCGCCGAAGAAGATATGCCCGCCCTTGTAATTTGTTAAGGTAAGATTCTCCAGCGGCCGCCCATCCACCTCCATCGTCATGGTAGAACCGGTGACCGATATGGTCACCGTATGGACGGCGTTTTGGGCTGTATCGTCTTTAAAAAGGTTGCCAGGGCCATACCAGCTGTCTCCACCCCCGGAAGTCGGTGCGTACTGGTAGCTTCCATTCTTATAAATCTCCAGCACCGTGGGAGAGGGATCCAGCAATTCCCCGTTCTTACCCAGGGCCGCCCCCGATTTCGGCGCCCCGATCCCTAAATAAAAGTCGCTGCTGGTGCCCATCTTATATCGAAATGTCATCGTAAAGTCTGTGTACTCTTGCTTGGTATACAGAAGATTCAATTTACCATCCGCACCTTCTGCAGCGCTTAACATACCTTCCTCATTTGTCGCCCATTTTTCAGAAAGAGTACACTTTTCGATCCTTGACCAGCCGAAAAGGCCATCCCATGCGTTCGTCTCGGTCGAATAGGCGTCGAACACCGCTTCAAAATCAGACAGTTCCGCCGCCTCGGCGCTCACAGGCTGCGTCATGGCTCCCTGGAGAAAACCGACGCTTACAGCGGCCGCCAGCAACAGTGCAGCCGTGCTTTTCCCCATGCGTTGGATCATGGTTCTTTTCATAAATCGTCCTCCCGTCCTTTGTGTTTGTTTGGTTTACCCAATCAACGTTCACAAGCGCGCCATAATTCTTGCATTTTCATTATAAGTCCTCCTTCTTTCTGCGTACATAGAGTATTTTGCTCTATTGAATGTATTTATGGACAATATTTACGCTCCTATGCCGGAAAGCAGGAAATTCCACAGCAAATACCTTGATTTTTTTGAAGCGCCCGCGTTATAATGAAAGCAGTGGAACCGTTGTGCCTTATAAGTATGAGAGGAAGCCGGTGCTTTACCATGATGATTGTCAATGCGTCCTTTTATTCCGACAGCGAGATTGATCTCCCACAGACGGGATCCCCTCTGATGCCCACCAGTGCCGGTCACTACGCGCTGAAAACCCTAACCGCCTTCGACACGATCCGCCCATACGGCCGCAGGGATTATCAGATTTTATATGTCCATAAAGGGTGTATCTATTATCTCGAAGATGGTGAGCAGTATGTAGCTCCGGAGGGTTCGGTTCTCCTCTATCCGCCTGCTACGCCGCAATATTATATCTATTATCTGAAGGACAGCCCCGATATCTATTGGTGCCACTTTACCGGCAAAGAGGTCCGGGAGCTTTTGGATCGCCTTGGGCTCAGCGGCTGCCTGTGCCACCAGAATGTCCGGTCGGACACGTATGCCGGCCTCTTTGAGCAGATCATCGCCGAGCTGACCAACAAGGAAATGCATTTTAAAGAGATTTCCTCTTCCCTGCTTCGCTGCCTCCTATTCAGTGTATCGCGTCAGGCCAACGCCTCCAAAGAAGCCAGCCAGTCTTTTATGCACCCCTATGTACGGGAGATCGCCCAGATGTTCCATGCCCGCTTTAACGAGGATTTCAATATCAGCGAGATTGCCAAGCAATACGGAGTAAGTGCTAGCTGGCTGATCCGTCTGTTCAACGCGGATCTGGGCATGAGCCCGCAGAAATATCTGACCTATGTGCGGATGAAAACTGCAAAAACCCTGCTGAACTCCACAAAGCCCATTGCGGAAATCGCAGTTATGCTCGGGTACGGCGACGCCTTTTATTTCAGCCGGATTTTTAAAAAGGAAGAGGGGATGTCTCCAAGCCAGTATCGCAAAATCCGGCGGGGGACAGACGCTTCCAAAACGGCGCTGGCGGATAAATTCTCTCCCCTGTCGGTATTAGAACATACTAAGCATGAAAACGATTGAATCAAAGCGGAGCCGGCAACAATATGCCGGCTCCTCACCAATACCGTGAAATCTGCCCTAATATCAACATTCTTATTCCTTTGCGCGTTTTGCTTGCCTGCGATACTGGGACGGAGGCGCACCATAAACAGCGGCAAAGCTCCGGTTAAAATAGGCGACGCTGTTGAACCCGCATTCAAATGCCACCTCTGTCGCCGTTTTCCGGGTGGTTCTCAGTAGATCTTCCGCCCGTGACAGCCGGGTTTCCAGCAGATATTGATGGAAGCTCTGCCCGGTCTGCTTCCGGAAAAGGCGGCCTAGGTATTTTTCGTGGAGGAAATACAGCTTGGACAGATCCTTCAGCGTGAGTTCCTGGTCATAATGCGCATGGATCTCCCGGATGGCCGCCGTCACCGCCCAGTGCCCGCCATCCTCCGCTGAAAAAGCGCCGGTCCCAAGGCCCGTGGAAGCTATCTGCTTCGCCAGGAAAGCGGCCGTTTCCCGGCAAGCCTCCAGCGTTTCTCTGCTACACACCATAGGCAACAGCGTCTCCATGACATCGGCCGGCGAACCAGTGTGCGTACAGGTACGCCGCAGCAGTCTTCGTGATTTTTCCTTGTCCACCGACAGGTGCCCCACAAAAACAATGCAAACGAGCCGCCCTTCTGCAATAACCGGATACACGATTTCGTACAATCCAAACGGACAATGGCCTTCAAACGGTTCCCGGAGCTCCGCACCATTCTTGTTGACACGGATGCGGTGGCCGGTACAGCAGGCAAATCCCGCTTTTGTGCTTTTGGCGGCGTCACAGAAAGGGCGGGCGTGCAGGCGGAATTGCTCGTCCAGCCAAATGTTTGCTTTTTCAAAAATACCGGCTACGTCGTGGATACAGATATGAATGCCGGCCAGGCGGCAAAGGATTCGCAGCAATGTATTGAAATCATCAGACACGCTTTCCCCTCCTTTTTCTTTCAAATATAGCATCTTTTTTCCCTTTATGCAAAAATACGCTGTCCTTTGTATAAGTCTTTTGCATCAAACACTGCTATACTGGTAGACGCGAACCCACCAATAGAGATATTATTTAAGGAGGTTTTCTCATGAACCCATCCGATTTTTATGATGTCATTGTAGTTGGCGGCGGCTTCTCCGGAGCAGCGGCCGCCATCGCCGCCGCACGCGAGGGAGTGTCGGTGCTACTGATCGAAAAGGCCAACTGCCTGGGAGGAGCGGCCGCCAACTGTCTGGTCAATCCTTTTATGCCATACTGGACCAAAATCGACGGAAAGAAAACGAATCTCTGCCAAGGCATTTTCCTGGAAATCTGCGAGGAGTTGCGAAATGCCGGCGGCCTTGACAGCAATGGCATGGGGTTCGACGAGGAAATCCTTAAGCTAGTGCTGAATCGCATGGCTTTGAAAGCCGGGGTTCGCCTGCTGTTTCACTCCTGGCTGGCGGATGCCGAGCGGGAGCAGGAGCAAATCCGCAGCATTTCCGTGCTCAACAAATCCGGGCGGCAGACTTACCGCGCCCGCTGCTTTATCGATGCGACCGGGGACGCGGATCTGGCAACACTTGGCGGCGTCCCCTTCCGTTTGGGCCGGGAGGAAGACCAACTCTGCCAGCCCATGACCCTATGCTTCCGGATTGCTGGGGTAGACTTGGAAAAACGCCGCCGCGGCTTTCAGAGGGCTCAGCAGCTTTACAAGCAGTGGCGGCAAGAAGGGAAGCTTCAGAACCCTCGGGAGGACATCCTTCTGTTTGAAACCTTGCACGACGGAATAATCCATGTCAATTCCACTCGGATCATCAAGCGCAACCCGGTAGACGCATGGGATCGTACCCAAGCGGAAATCGAAGCGCGTGAACAGGCGTTTGAACTGTTCCGTTTCCTGAAAGAGAACGCCGATGGCTTTGAAAACAGCCGCCTTCTTTCCACCGCTATGGAAATCGGGGTACGGGAAAGCCGTATGATCGAAGGGATGTATACCCTAACGGCTGATGATCTTAAAGCATGCATACGCTTTAAGGATGCGATAGCCTTGGGCAATTACGATATCGATATTCACAATCCAGCGGGTACCGGGACTAGCCACTATCTGTTCCCGGATGGGCAATATTATACCGTCCCCTACCGCTGTCTTGTGCCGTCGAACACCCAGAACCTGTTGGTCACCGGACGCTGCATTTCCGTAACGCACGAAGCACAGGCATCTATCCGGATTATGCCTATCGTGTGCTGTCTTGGACAGGCCGCCGGCGTCGCTGCTGCCGTGGCGGTCAAAGACAAAGCGGATGTCCGGCAGGTCAACGTCCCCAAGGTACAGGCTTTGCTAAAAAATACCGGTGCGGTTACCGAGAATCCCACGAGCGACTGCTCTTTTATCGAACTGTAAGATACCCATAATTGCTCTGCCGACTGATCAATTTTTCATCCTGATAAGGAAATCGCAAAAGGTCACGACAACTTTCCGTGAGATCGGGGAGTGGCGTGGCCTTTTCGTTATATAGACCAAAATCGAAGCGGAAAGGACAGAGGCAAGCGTGCCAACCCCATCTCCGGTCCGTGCGCGCTGCCCTGCCATGGACCGTGGGCATTGTCAATTGTACGGATATGGTGATATACGATCAGGAAAAAATGTGGCTACTTTGCGAATCGTCGGATGTCCGAAAACGGTGCAGGCCATAAGCGTTTCCATCCTTAATGGGCAGGAGAATACGTTTGTGCCATAGCCTTTTACTTAAAATTTCCTGTGTCTTTCCTTTTTCTGTAGTAAGACAGTCTTAAAGTGGGTAGTTCAAGGGGGGTCAAAATGAACCGCCCCTCAGTCCACCAATTTGGCGTGCTTCCTCCCTGGCGGGAAACATGGTTTTTCATCGTCTGACAGACAAATGCCGTTTCTCCGTTTCCTGGAAATACCGTTTGAAAAATTGAAAAAGACGATATGCCAGTTCTTTGGCCGTCCACTCCCTGTCTATATCGAGCAGGCAGTCTACCGAAACGCCGTAAAGGGAGGCCAGCCGTACCAGCGTATCGATCTTCGGGATAACCCGTCCTAACTCGTACCAGGTGTATGTGGATCGCTCCACATGAAGCTGCTGCGCAACTTCCTGCCACGCGGTAGCGGTTGTTGCCCTCGTTGAATTTTTCCATTTCGTACGCCTCGTTGCCAAACGCCTTGGCCACCCGCACGCCGGAAATGCTCGATTCGATGTCCGCGTTGATGCCCGCGGTGCGCTCCTTCACCTTGCGGGAGGCCGCGTTCATCTGCCTGCGCCGGTAGGCGGTGAACAGGATCACCACCGGCACCAGCGCAAAAATCATCAGCGCCAGCTTCCACTCGACGGTCAGCAGGATCACAAACGCCCCCAGCAGGGTCACCAGCGAGATAAACACGTCCTCCGGGCCGTGGTGCGCGAGCTCCACCACCTCGAACAGGTCGTTGACCACCCGCGACATCAGGTGGCCGGTGCGGTTCTTGTCGTAGAACTTGAACGGCAGCGTCTGCAGATGAGCAAACAGCTGCTGCCGCATGTCGGCCTCCATGCGCACGCCGAGCAGGTGGCCGTAATACCCGACGAAATACTGGAACCCCGCCCGCAGCAGGTACGCCGCCACCAGCGCGCCCATCACCGCGAAAAAGGTGAGGTAGCTGTTGTGCGGCAGCAGCTCCTGCATCGCATAGCGCGACACCATCGGGAACAGCAGGTCCACCGCCGCAATCAGCAGCGCGCACACCATGTCGGCCGCAAACAGACCCACATGCGGCCGGTAATACCCGATAAACTTTTTCAGCATTTTCCCGCACCCCTGTCCCGTTCTCCCCTGGCTGCCCTCCGGCGCCGGGCGCATACCGGTATTTTACACCACCCCGGGCCGGATTGCCAGCCCCTTTTTTTCCAAAAAAGAATGCGGCGCCGAAGCGCCGCACATAAAGCTCTGGGATCACCGGCGGTTTTTTACCGCTTGCTGCCCATGAAGAACAGCGCCACGGTGCCGGGGCCGGAATGGCTGCCGATGACCGCGCCGATGTTGTTGATGAGCACGTCGTGCTTGAGCGAAAAGGTCTTTTTCACCTCGCCGGCAAGCCACTGCGCGTCCTCGAGGCAGTCACCGTGGCTGATAAAGACCGGCTGGTCCGCCACATCGCTGTTCACCGTTGCCTTCATCCGCTCGAGCAGCGCCTTGAGCGAAGCGGCGCGCCCGCGGGTCTTGCTGACCAGGATCAGGTGCCCCTCGTCGTCCACATGCAGCACCGGCTTGATGCTCAGCATCGAGCCGAACACCGCCGACGCCTTGGAAACGCGGCCGCCGCGGTGCAGGTGCATCAGGTCGTCCACCGTGAACCAGTGGCACAGGTGCAGCCGGTTTTCCTCCAGCCAGCGGGCGTTGTCCTCGATGGACATGCCCTTGTCGCGGTTCATCACCGCGTAGTAGGTCAGCAGCCCCTCGCCCAGCGACGCCGCCAGGCTGTCCACGACGAGCACCTTGCGGCCGGGGTACTTCTCCATAAGCTCCTCGGCGCCCTGCCTGCAGGACGCATAGGTGCCGCTCAGCCCGCTCGAAAAGCAGACGTGCAGCACATCCTCGCCCGCGGCGACAAACGGCTCGACAAACTCCTGGAACACAAACGAGGTCACCTGCACGGTGGACGACTGCTTGCCCTGGCGCAGCCCGTCGTAAAATTCCTTCGGGGTCAGGTCGTTGTCCGAGCGCTCTTTATAGCTGTGCCCGCCGATCACGAATTCCATCCCGATAACGGTGATGTTATGGGCCTTGCAGAATTCCTGCGGCAGATCGCTGGTGGATTCGGTCATGATGCGGTAGCTCATTGCAGAATTCATCCTTTCGCATACGCCGGCGGTTCGCCCGGCCCGCCCCTGCGGCAGGGCCGGTTCCGGCTCCCTGTATTTTGCGGAAAAAGCGGGCGACGCTTCTTGTCCCCAAAAACACGCTTTCTCGTATTCAATATTATATACGATCCGGAAGAAAATAGCAACCTTTTCCGTATATTTTCAGCCGGATGTTTTTTGCGCCGCCGAAATCGCGTCGTGTTCGTGCCTGTTTATCTTACGCAGGCGGCCGGCCCACCGGCGCAGCGTCTGCCTCGTGCGGGACTCGGTTTCGCCCATATACACGCTGCGGGTGGCGTCCGCCATCGCCAGCACCAGCACAAAGGTGCCCACCAGCTTCGGGGTGAGGAACGGGTACTCCACCATGCTGTCCACGCAGAAGGCCAGCACAAACGCCGCAAACAGGATGCCGAGCATCCGGGTTTCCTGCGAGCGCGGGGAATGGCGGGCGAGCCGGACGGCGACAAAGAAGGTCCGTGCGCCGAGGAACAGCATCAGGGCAAACCCCACGATACCGCCCTCGATGAGCAGCTGCAGCACCAGGTTATGCGCATGCGGCGCGTTGATGCCGCCGGCGATGATAATGTCCCAGGAATTCTGCACCCCCGGGCCATACCCCAGGACAGGCTTCTCCCCGATGGCCTCGATACAGATTTTCCAGATATCCAGCCGCTCGCCGATGGAGGCGTCGGTGTCGGTATCCTTGATGGAAAACAGCCGGGCGAGCACCGATTCGGGGATGATGACCACCACCGAGCTCAGGCTGAGCAGGATCAGCATGATTTTGTTGACATTGGTGACGCACAGCACCACGGCGACGGTCACCAGCGCCAGATAGCTGCCGCGGGAGAAGGAGAAGGCGATGCCGCCCGCCGCGAGCAGCAGGCACACCCGGCAGCCGAGCCTCGCACGGGTGCGGCGCCCGACAAAGGCATAGTACACGACAAACGGGAACACCATCGCCAGGTATTCCCCGAGGATATTCGGGTTGTTGAAGGTGGAGCAGGCGCGCATCGCACCCGGGCCGAGGTTGAGCGGCATGGGGAAATACCTGTATACCAGGTCGTCCAGCCTCTGCCACACACACCAGGGCAGCGAAAAATCCAGCAGGGCGTTGGCGATATACTGCACGCAGGCGATCCCGCCCACAATCCCGGCCATCACCGACATCACAAACAGGGCCGCATCGAAGCGGTGGCGGTCGCTGAGCACGTTGACCATCGCCACATAGAGCAAATACATGACCACCCACATCAGCCAGGTGCCCAGACTGATGATCGTGGTCCGGCTGTAGAGCACGCCTATGCCGCTGTACAGGATAAAGGCCGCAAGCACCCAGCCGAGCGGCTGGATTTTCAGTCTGCGCCCGCAGCGCCGGGCATCCACCGCCGCCGTCAGCAGCGACAGGACGGCCAGCACCGGCGCGATATATTCCGGAAACAGCGGCACCGCCATCGCGAACAGGATGGACAGCCGCCACGGGCTTTTGGCCTTGTGCATAAAGGTATCCAACCGACCGGACAAGCCGTCTGCCTCCCTTCCGCCGTGCGGTATTTTTGCTTCTGCGGCATGCCGGGGCCTGCCGCGGCCCATACTAAACCGTAAAGGCGGGCCCCCGTCTATCCTATGAAATATAACACAAAGCGGCGCCCGGCGCAATGGTTGTTACAAACCTGTTATTTTTCCCTTCCGGCGGAAGGGGACACAAAACCATTGCATCCCGCCCGGGATGGATTTATAATAAAGAGGAATATGCCGTGCGCTGGCACGGCGCAGCAAAGGGGAGCGGCATGGCCAGAAAAAAACCAAAAACCTGCCGGCGCCGGGCCGCCGGGCTGCTTGCCGCCGTGAGCCTCGGCATGCTTCTTCCGTCCGGCTGCAGCGCGGACGCGCAGCCGCTCTCCCGCACCGGCTTTGCGCTGGACACGGTGGTGACCGTCTCACTGTATGACCGCCGGGACGCTTCGCTGCTGGACGCCTGCTTTGCGCAGATCGCGCACTGCGAAGCGCTGTTCAGCCGGACGAAGGAGGGCAGCGACGTGTGGAACCTCAACCACGCGGGCGGCGCCTGGACGCCGGTGGCGCAGGAGACGGCCGCGCTGCTGCGCACGGCAAAATCGCTCGCCGCGCTGACGCAGGGCGCCTTTGATCCCACCATCGCGCCGGCGAGCGCGCTGTGGGATTTTACGGCGGAATCCCCCGCGCTGCCCGACCCCGGGCTTCTCGCCGAAGCGGCTTCCCATGTGGATTACACCTGCCTTGAGGTGGAGGACGGCCGTGCGCGGCTGACCGACCCGCAGGCCGCCGTGGATCTCGGCGGCATTGCGAAGGGCTATATCGCCGACCGGCTGGCCGCCCTGCTGCGGGAAAACGGGGTGGAGAGCGCCCTGATCGACCTGGGCGGAAATATTTTCGCTTTGGGGCACAAATCCGGCAAGGACTGGCGCATCGGCATCCGCGATCCTGCGGACAGCGGCGGCACCGCCGCCGTCGCCGCGGCGGCCGATCAGGCGGTGGTGACCTCCGGCATCTATGAACGGGGGTTCGACCTCGGCGGCGTGCGGTATCACCATCTGCTCAACCCCGCCGACGGCATGCCGGTGCACAACGGGCTGGCCGCCGTCACGGTCATCTGCGCGGACAGCGCACAGGCCGACGCCCTGTCGACCGCCTGCTTCGTGCTCGGCGAGCAGGAGGGCACGGCGCTGATCGAATCCCTCGGCGAAACGCAGGCGCTGTTTATCCGCCGGGACGGTACGATGGCCGCCACAGCGGGATTCCCCTGGGACGGGGCATAGCCGGCGCGCCCTCCCTTCAGCCTATGAGGCTGCCCCGCCGGAAAAGAACGGTTTTGCCAAAATGGACAGGCGCCCGGTGATTTTTGTCCCGGGCGTTGTCTTCCACCAACACTTTGCCCGGAAACCGGGCAGGCTATACGAGAAAGGACGGATCAGACCATGCTGTTGAAAAATGCGGTGGTATACCGCGACGATTTTGCCCCTGCCGAGGTAAACCTTGAGGTGACCGGCGAGCGGATCTCGTCGGTGGACGCCGGGGACGCCGCAGGGGAAGCGCTGGATCTCGCCGGGTGCACCCTGCTGCCCGGCTTCATCGACATCCACGTGCACGGCTGCGCGGGCTACGACATGGGCGACGGGACGCCCGGGGCGCTCCGCGCCATGTCCGACCACCTGCTGCACAAGGGCATCACCTCCTTCTGCCCGACCTCGATGACGCTCGGCGCCGATACCCTTGCGCGGCTGTTTGCCAACGTGGCCGCCTGCATGGGCGGTGAGCCGGGCGCGTATATCCAGGGCATCAACATGGAAGGCCCGTACATCGCGCCGAGCAAAAAGGGCGCGCAGAACGCGGCCTTTATCCGGCGGCCGGACAAGGACGAATTCCGCCGGCTGTTCGACGGCTGCGGCGGCATCATCCGGGTGGTGGACATCGCGCCGGAGGAGGAGGGCGCGGAGGCCTTCATCCGGGAGGTGCAGCCGTACTGCCCGGTATCCATCGCGCATACCGCCGCCAATTACGAGCAGGCGATGCAGGCCATCGAATGGGGCGCGCGGCATTTCACCCACCTGTTCAACGCGATGAACGGCCTGTCCCACCGCGCTCCCGGCGTGGTCGGCGCGGCCTTTGACGCGGTCACCGGCTGCGACCTGCACGCCGAGCTGATCTGCGACGGCTTCCACATCCATCCGGCCGCGCTGCGCATTGCGTTCCGCGCGCTCGGCGAGGATCACACGGTCATTGTCAGCGACGCGATGTGCGCTGCAGGCGCGGCGGACGGCGAATATGCGCTCGGCGGACAGACCGTGACGGTGAAGGACGGCAAGGCGCTGCTCGCCGACGGCACCATCGCGGCCTCCACCACCAACCTGTGGGATGAATTTCAGAACGTGCTGCGCTTCGGCATCCCGTTCCGGCAGGCGCTCAAGTCGGTCACCATCAACCCGGCCCGCGCCATTCGCGCCGACCGGGACACCGGCTCCCTCGCTGTCGGCAAATACGCCGACCTGATCGCGGTCGACGGCGACGGCCGTCTGCGCCTGGTGATGGTCAAGGGCCGGATTAAGCTGCGCAGCTGAGTCCGGTGCTTGCAGCCTCCGCTTTTCTTTTCCCTCCCTCTTTCTATCCCGTTTTTACGGGATCGCCCCTTATTATGGGTTAGTATTTGGTTTATATATATGGGTTACTATTTGGTATTGGTTACACCGGATCGGGAAATGGAAGGCACCGTTTACGGAAATGGGAAGCCCTGTTTGGTGCAATGGAAGATACCGTATGGTACAATGGAAAGGGTCAACGGGAACCTGCCCGTTTTCCCTGCGGACAAGCAAAGAGGCCCGGCTGTTCCCGGGCTTCTTTGCTTGTAGAAAAAGTCAATTCAGTATACAAAAAGTTTTCGGCCGCCTTTTCGAAAAAGGCGGCAGGGTGGAGGGGCGGCGCCCCTCCTCGCCTTCCGCAGAAGGCGAAAGGCCCGACAGTTCAAAGGATCAGGAAGGGAGACGCAACAGCCCGGTGGGCTGTTGCGTCGTGGGAAACCCTATCAAGGGGTTTCCCGATGCGGCGTCTCACGCCGCATTTGTGCCACTTGCTATCTGCCAACCAGTTTTCGATACGCTGAAGAGGCCCGGCAACAGCCGGGCCTCTTGTCATGCCGTCAATATCCTTTTGTGTCCGCAAAGCCGCGCCGCGGACATAAACGGCGCAGGCGCGCAGCTCTCCCTGCACACCGGGTTTCAGCCGATGGCCTCCATCACGCGGCGCACCACCGCGTTGACCACGTATTCCTGATACGCCTGCCCGTGTCCCGGGCTGCCGAACACCCGCATCTTTTTGAGGGTCGCCTGCTTGACCGCTTCGGTGATGTCCGGCATCAGGTCGGTCATCCCCGCCCCCTCGGTGTAGGCGTCGTGCGCGGTTTTCGCGGACGCCATATTGATGTCGGTGAAGATGTTGACCTTCGCAATACCGCACGCCACCGCCTGCCGGAAATCGTCGTCCGACAGGCCGGAACCGCCGTGCAGCACCAGCGGCGTGCTGACCAGCTCGGCGATTTCCCTGAGCCGTCCGAAATCCAGCTTCGGCTTGCTCTTATACGCGCCGTGTGCGGTGCCGATGGCCACCGCGAGCGCGTCCACGCCGGTCGCCTGCGCAAACTTCAGCGCCTCGAGCGGTTCGGTATAGATGCTGTGATCACCGGCGCCGTCCCCCTCGGCGCTGCCGTCGTTGGCGCCGACATGGCCAAGCTCCGCCTCCACCGACACGCCCCGCGCGTGCGCGAGCCGCACCATCGCGGCAACCTCGCGGCAGTTGGAGGCAAAGCTGCTCGTGGAGCAGTCGTACATGATCGAGGTGAACCCCAGATCCATCGCCCGGCGAATCTTTTCCGGGGTCAGGCCGTGGTCAAAATGCAGCACCACCGGCACCCGCGCCCGCTTGGCGAGCGGCACCAGCATCGGCGCCAGCTCCTCAAGGCTCGAAAACGGCAGCAGCACCTCGGCGGTGCCGATGATGACCGGCGAATCCGCCTCCTCGGCCGCGGCGATGACCCCCTTGGCCATCTCCAGATCCACCGTGTTGAACAGGCCGACGGCGTAGTGGTTTTTCTTGGCGTCGGGCAGGATCTCATTGAGCGTAACCAGCATGTGGGCGAGACCTCCTCAGTTTTCGATCTCCGGGATCCGCCGGATGCGCGGATCGGTGAAAATATCGTATTCGTCCAGGCTTTTGGTGCTGAATTCCGACACCACCGCGCCCTGAGGCCCGGCCTGGAACCAGTGCCGGGTATCGGGATGCATGGTGTACTGCTCGCCGGGGTGCAGCACGATTTCGTGCCAGACGGTGTAATACGGCTCGCTGCCGGCGGGCGGCTGTGCCTGGGGCTTCGCCGCGGGCTCCCCGTCCACGTACAGGTACACGAGGCCGTACCGGCAGCGGAAGGTTTCCTCCTTGCCGGGGTAGTTAAGCTGCTCCACCGGCGCGTGCCGGTGCTCGGGGCAGGTCTGGCCGGGGAACAGCACCATTTCCTTCGCGCAGCAGCGCTCGGTGTTGACGTAGGTCACGATCTCCAGCCCGGTCTTCCACACCTCGCCCAGGCCGAAATCCGCCACCTCAAGCCCCTCTTTTTCCGCAGGCGTCAGCAGAATATGCGCTTTTTCATACATCTCGAGCGCCTTGTCCCTGACCTCATTGTACAGCTCCTTTTTCATCGCTTCAACCCATCCTTTCCATCGGTTTTACGGGGCATTGTCCCGGATAAACGCCTCAATTTCGGCAATCGGGCGGATCCCGGTGGAGGCGCCGATCGCCATCACGCAGTGGGTGCCAACCGCATTCGCAAAAACGCCGCAGCGGGTGAAATCCCAGCCCTGCGCCATTCCCGCGAGGAATCCCGCGCAGAAGGCGTCCCCCGCGCCGGTGGTATCCACCGCCCTGACCGACCGCCAGGTCGGCACCTGCTGCCGCGGCCCGCCGGCCGGGCACAGCAGCGCGCCGGTCTTGCCGGTCTTGACCACCACATTTTTTGGCCCCATTTCCAGCAGCCGGTCGGCGATCCGGCCGGGCTCGGCCTCCCCGGTGAGCTTCGCGGCCTCCTCCACGCTCGGCATGAACAGGTCGAGGTGCGGCAGCGCCGCCTCCACCTTCGGCAGCCAGATGTTCTCAAAATCCCACGCCGTGTCCATGACGGTGGTCTTGCCCATCCGGCGCGCCCGCTCGAGCACCCGCGCCGCCCCCTCGCCGTCGAACGCCGTGAGCAGCATCGCCCCCGCGATGAAAACGATGTCCGCCTCCTCGAGCAGCGCATCCGGCACATCCGCGGCCGTAAACGCCGACGTCGAGCCGGGGCAGTACAGGAAGCTGCGCTCGCCGCCCGACTGCACGCAGACAATCGAAACGGTGGTGCTCACCGCCGGGTCACGGACGATCCCCCGTGTGTCGGCGCCGCTTGCCCGCACCGATTCCTCCACGAAATCCCCAAAACTGTCCGCGCCGACCTTGCAGCACAGCACCGCCGGCACGCCGAGCCGGCCGAGATCAATCGCCGCGTTGGCCGCACACCCGCCGACATGGGTGGTCACCGAATCCACCGCCCGCAGCGTCCCGGGCGTGGGCACGCTGTCCGCCGGCGATACGATCACGTCGGTGGTGACGCTGCCGATGCAGAGCACCTTTTTCATCCGCATCCCCTCCAAATAGTAAATTGACTTTACTAACAAGGATAGTATACAATGGAAGCATTCGTAAAGTCAATATACCAAAGGAAAAAATATCGACGGTGCGCCGCTGCGGCGGTGCGAAAGGACGGATCACGGCATGGCCGCAAGACAGGGCATCAACAGCGCCCACCTGAAAAGCCGGAACCGCGGGCTGGTGCTCCAGCGGATCGCCGCCGGCAGCGTATCCCGCGCCGCCATCGCGCGGCAGATCGGCCTGACCAAAATGACGGTGACCAACCTGGTGGGCGAGCTGATCGAGGCGGGCGTGGTGCAGGAGACGGCGGCGGCCGGGAGCACGGCGGTCGGACGCAGCCCGGTGCCGCTGGCGGTCGCGCCGCACGCGCCGAAGGTGGCGGGGCTGTATATCGCGCGGGAAACCGCCGGGATGATCCTCGCGGACCTGCGGCTGCGGGTGCTCGCCTCCCGCACCGTCCCCCTTGCGGAGGAAACCGCGGATACCCTGCGGGACAAGCTGTTCCGGCTCGCGGACGAGGCGATGCAGGCCGCGGGCGGGGACGCGGTCGCGGGCATCGGGGTATCGGCCATCGGCCCGCTCGACCCGCACAGCGGCGTGCTGCTGCGCCCCGCCGCCTTTTTCGGCATCACCGATTTTCCCGTCGCCCGCCTGCTCGCGGAGCGGTACGCCCTGCCGGTGCGGGTCGCCAACGATATGAACGCCGCCGCGCTCGCGGAAAAGCTGTTCGGCGGCGGCCGGGAGCTGGACAATTTCCTGTACGTCGGCATCAGCAACGGCATCGGCGCCGGGATCATCTCCGGCGGGCGGCTGTATCAGGACACCAGCGGCTATTCCGGGGAGATCGGGCATATGTGCATCAATTTTGACGGGCCGGTATGTACCTGCGGCAACCGCGGCTGTCTGGAAACCTACGCGAACATGCCGGTGCTGCTCGCCCGGCTGCGGCAGGCGGCGGGCCGGACGGTCGGCACGGCGGATTTTGCCGCGCTGCAGGACGATCCGGCCTGCGAGGCGGTGTTCCGGGACACGGCGGACAAGCTCACCGTCGCGCTGGTCAACGCCGCCAACCTGTTTGACCCGCAGTGTATTTTCCTCGGCCACGACGCCGCCTTCCTGCCGCCGCGCTGCCTCGAAAGGATCGCCGGCGGGCTCGAACGCCGCACCCTCGCCGCCGGCTACCAGAAAATCCCGCTGCGCCGCTCCGCCTTCGGGGAAAAGGCGCCGCTGCTCGGCAGCGCCGCGTGCATCCTCGACGAAATCTTTTCCGGGCGGCTTGGCTGCTGAGGCCGGGGAACCGTCCCCACAAATCCGCTTTCCCTTTGGTATCCGGTGTGGTATACTGGACACAATAACCGCAGGAGGTGGACCCATGAACGAAATCGAACCGACCGGCCGGCAGCCGGAGCGGGCCGTGCTGGCCGCGGTGGACACCGGCGAATACGATGCCGAAGCGTCGCTCGACGAGCTGGCGGAGCTGGCGAAAACCGCGGGCGCGCAGGTGGAGGGCCGCCTCATCCAGCGGCGGGAATCGCCCGACAAGGCCACCTGCCTGGGCGGCGGCCGGCTCGAGGAGCTGCGGCTGCTGTGCGAGAACGCGGGCATCGACCTGGTGATCTTCGACTGCGAGCTGAGCGCCACCCAGCTGCGCAACCTCGAGGACGTGCTGCCCTGCCGGGTGGTGGACCGCACGACGCTGATCCTGGATATTTTCGCCGCCCGCGCCCGCTCGGCGGAGGGCCGGCTTCAGGTGGAGCTCGCCCAGCTGCAGTACCGCCTGCCGCGGCTCGCCGGGCAGGGGACGGCGCTGTCCCGGCTGGGCGGCGGCATCGGCACCCGCGGCCCCGGCGAATCCCAGCTCGAAACCGACCGCCGGCATATCCGGCGGCGCATCAACGCCCTGCGCCAGCAGCTCGCCGACGTGGAGCGCCGCCGCCAGCATCTGCGGCAGCGGCGCAAAAAGGACGGGATGACTACCGTGGCGATCGTCGGCTATACCAACGCCGGCAAATCCACCCTGCTCAACACCCTGACGAGCGCCGGCGTGCTCGCGGAGGACAAGCTGTTTGCGACCCTCGACCCGACCGCCCGGGCGCTGCGGCTGCCGGACGGGCGGCAGGTGATCCTGATCGATACGGTGGGCTTCGTCCGCCGGCTGCCGCACCATCTGGTGGAGGCGTTCCGCTCGACGCTCGAGGAGGCGGCGCAGGCGGATCTGCTGCTCAACCTGTGCGACGCCTCCAGCCCGGACGCGCAGGAGCATCTCGCGGTCACCCGCAAGCTGCTCGAGGAGCTCGGCTGCACCGACCGGCCGATTCTGCCGGTGCTCAACAAATGCGATATCGCCCCGCCGGCGCTGGTCACCGACCTTGACCGGCACGCGGTGCGCATCAGCGCGAAAACCGGCGCGGGCATTCCCGCGCTGCTCGACGCCATCGCCGCCGCACTGCCGCCCGACCGGCGGCGGGTGGAGCTGCTGCTGCCCTTCCGCGAGGGCGGACTCGCCGAGGCGTGCCGCCGGGAGGGCGCGGTGGAGGCCGAATCGTATACGCCGGACGGTATCGCGATGACCGTGACCCTCGGCGTGCGCATGCTCGAAAAGGTAAAGGCCTATATCCGGGAAAACACATAGCACGCTCCAGCCCGTCCAGGTAATATACAAAACGTTTTCGCCCGCCTTTTTTAAAAGGCGGCAGATTCCAAAGGCAGAGCCTTTGGTCGCGTCCCGTGGGACGCGAAATCCTTTGCTTTCATAAGGATCAGGAAGGGAGACGCAACAGCCCGGTGGGCTGTTGCGTCGTGGGAAACCCTATCAAGGGGTTTCCCGATGCGGCGTCTCACGCCGCATTTGGGCAACTTCCTATTCTTCGACGCGCTCAGGCGGCACACTGTTTCCCCGGTGCGCCCGCCCTTTTTGTACCGCGTACCTCCGCCGCTTTCCCGGCGGCCGGCCGCGGTTACGCCATATGCTGTTTGAGGAACTGCACCGCCGCGCCGATATCCCGCGCGGGGTCGTCCCCGACCTCCCGCTCGATGGTCAGGAAGCCGTGATAGCCGATATCCCGCAGCGCCGCGAGATACGCATCGAAATCCACCTTTCCCTCGCCAAGCGGCGTTTCCAGGAAATAGTCGCCCAGCCGCAGGTCGCCGATGCCGCCGTCCGCAAAGAAGTCATAAATCACCTTGGGATCGGTTTTTTTCAGCATCACGCCGTCCTTGGCGTGGGTGTGGACGATGTAGTCGCGCAGCGTATAGACCGCCTGCACCGGATCGTCGTCGGTAACCATCACGAGGTTGGCCGGGTCGAGATTGACCGCCACCCCCTTGGCGTCCAGACTGTCCAGGAAGGTTTTCAGCCGTGCCGCCGGTTCCGGCCCGGTTTCGATGGCAAAATACGCGCCGTTTTTCCCCGCGTATTCCGCGAGCTGGTTGCAGGCCTCCTGCATCACCTTATAGGTATCGCTGGCCGCGTCCGCCGGCACCACGCCGATATGGGTGGTCACCACCCGGCTGCCCATTTCCAGCGCCAGGTCGACAATCCGTTTGGATTTTTCCACCTTCCAGGCGTTGTCCTCACGCACGGCAAAGCCGTGGCCGCCCAGGTCGCCGCACAGCGCCGACACCTTCAGCCCGCAGCCCTCGATGATCCGCCGTTTTTCCGCAATCTGTGCAGCAGTCAGGTTTTCCGGCGCCATTTCGCCGTCCACCGCATACAGCTGCACCCCGTCCGCGCCCATCTGCGCACATTTTTCCATGCTTGCGGCAAACGGGAGCCGCAGCCAGTCCGAAATAATGCCGATCGAAAATTCCGCCATAGCGCTACTCCTCTCTTTCTGTCCGGAGCCGTCATGCCCCGCCGTTCTCAGTCCGAAACCGCTTCCACCGCGACCCATTCGCCCGGGCACTTCTGCGCGAGAAGCCCGGCGCCGCGCACCGCCATGATCCTGAGGGTCTCCCGGGCGGGCACCTTCGGCTCGCCGGTGCGGAAGAAGTCCACGAGGTTGGAAATGAAAGGCTGAAAGAAGTCCGATTTTACCTCAATAAGGCGGCTGCCGTTCTTCAGCGCGATATTCGTCATAAAGGGCGAGCCGCTTTCGTAGCCGGAGATGCTGCCGAAACGGCCGTCTTCAAATTCCACCGTCAGCGAATACCAGCCCTCGCCGGGCAGGTACATCACCCGCTTTGCCGGCGCTTTCATCAGCATCATCAGCGGCTCAAGCTGATGGATGGAATAGGTTTCAAAGCCGTTGGGGCCCCAGCAGTTCACCGCGCAAACCTGTGCCGGGTCCACACCGGCGTATTCCTCCGCAAACCGCAGCGCGGAGGTGGAGTAGCAGGGTGTACCGCCCTGCTGTGCGGCGGCAAAAATCCGTTTTGCGGTGGGATAGTCCGGCGCAAAGGTCTTATCCACATAGGTCGGCTTGCCGCTCGACAGCGGCAGCCGGCACAGCTCCTCATGCCTCTCGCAGTTGTCCGGGGACAGCACGATCAGCCGGTCACTTTTCTCGATCAGCTCTTCTATCGTGCCGCACCGCGGGATCCCATACTTTTCGCACCAGGCGTCGGTGGTCAGGCCGCCGATAGGGCTGTCGATCTGCCCGTAGGCATACGCCACCTCCATCTCGCCGCCGGACTGCTCCTTAATCCACGCCGGGTAGTTATTGGCATGCCACTCGTCGAGATAATAATCGATAAAACCAATCTTCAGCATGACGCCGCCCCTTTCTTCCGTCAGCCGCGCAGGTCGATTTCCCTGTGGGCCTCGGCGGAATCGTAAATCGCCTGCATCATCTTCGCGGTGATGATTACCGTGTCGATGTGGCTTGGCAGCTTTTTGCCGGTTTTGATGCAGTCCACAAAGGCGTTGATTTCGTTTTCAAAGTGCGGCCGCATGTTGAACTTCGGGGTGTAATCCACCAGCGCGCCGTTTTCCACGGTGTATACCTTGAAGTCGCTGCCGTAGTGCAGGCGGATGCCGGCCTTGTCGCCCATGAAGTCGATATACATCTCGTTTTCCCCGATGTTCTGCGCCCAGGCACCGTTAAAGGTGATGATCGGGCCGGAGGTGCGGATCATACCGGTCACCGAGTCGTCGACATCGTATACGCCGTCATACTTCGGCGGGCCGGCCCACATATCGGTGTAGGTATATTCCTTCATGTTTTTGCCCAGACGGCAGAACGCCTCGCCGGTCACGGTGAGCGGCTGCGGGTCGCCGCAGCAGTACATCACGATGTCGAGGAAATGCACGCCCCAGTCGATCAGCGCGCCGCCGCCGGCGATTGCCTTGGTGGTGAAGGCGCCGCCAAGCCCCGGGATGGAGCGGTGGGAGCGGAAGCTCACATACACATGGAACACGTCGCCGAGCTTTCCGCTGTCGATGTACTCCTTGATCCGGTTGACGCTGTCGTTGAAACGGTTGACCACGCCGATGTTGAGCACCTTTCCGGTCTCATGCTGTACCTTCTGCATTTCCAGGGCTTCCGCATAGGTGCGGGCCGCCGGCTTTTCGCACAGCACGTTTTTGCCCGCGCGCAGGCAGTCGATCGCGATCGGGGCGTGGACGTTGTTCGGCGTACACACCGACACCGCCTCCACCTCAGGATCCGCGATCACCTCGTGATAATCGGTCACGGCTTTGCCGCAGCCATAGGTTTCCACCGCTTTTTCCGCCCGTTCCGGGATAATATCGCAGAAATATGCGATCTCCGCCTCCGGGTTTTTGATGTACGCCGGGATATGTGCGGTATTGGCAATGGCACCGCAGCCGATCACGGCAACCTTCATTTGAACCTACCCCTTTCCCTGTGTTGATTTTGATTGATTTCCGGTTATGCCACGACGGGTTTTCCGGTATTCCAGAGGGCTTTCACCATACTGTCTGCTGAAAGCCCGGCTGAACGCATGAATCGAGCGGTAGCCAAGCCGCTCGGACACCTGGGTGACGCTCAGGCCGCTGTCGAGCAGCTGCGCCGCGCGCTCGAACCGCCGGCGGGTATAGTACCCCTTCAGCGTCTCCCCCGCCCCCTGGGAAAACAGGCTCGCGAGGGTGGAGTAGCTGTAGCCGAACGGCTCGCTGAGCTTTGACAAGGCATGCAGATCCTCACAGTTTTCGTCTATGTAATGGATCATCTCGTATAAAAGCCGCTTTTTCCCGTCCGCCGGCTGGCTGTACGGGCGCACGGCATGGGTAAACTGCCGGTAGGTATCCACCAGGATCTGGTGCACGCACGCCTCGAGCATGGTGGTGGAAAACAGATCCGCAGTGATCAGATTGTTGAAAAGACGCAGGAAATCATCCTGGATCCCCGGGCCGGCTGTGGCCATGCGCGGCTGTGCGGCGTCAAAAAACTCCTTGAGGGTGCGGTATTCAAACCGGGACAGGCAGGCGTCGCTGAAGCGGAAGCCAAGGTAGAAATACCGGATCGGGTCGTTGTTGTCGGTGAGGATGTTGTGCTCTTCGCCGATCCGGTTGAGGAACAGCGTCCCCCGCTCCACCGGATAGCTCTCGCCGTCCACCACAAAAGTCCCGCGGCCGGAAACAATATAGGAGACCTCGTATACCTCCTGAATATGCGGCGCGCAGACATAATTCACCTCGGCGGCCAGGTCGCCCGCCTGGGAGAGGAGATAGGCGCCGAGCTCGAGCGGCACCCGCCAGTGCACCTCGTCAAAATGGAACCGTACCCGCCGGTTGGACGGAATATCCATAGGCCACCGCCCTTCGTTCAACGTATCCGCTTCATTTAAGCACAGTATAGCACACACCGTCCCGCTTGTATTTATCATTTTTACTCAAGTTTATTTACAATTTTTTGCTTTTTGCCTGAATGCTCATTTCCGTTTATCTTTTTTCGGCGTTTTTTATCCCGGCTTACTCCGCAGCGGATTTATGAACACAAATCGCATATAATTTGAATAAATTGTAACTTTTAGCACTCTCAACTTGACAGTGCTAATTTATGTGCTATACTGAGGGTGTACCGAAAAGAGAGGAGCCAAAAGGGCTTCCCGGCAAGGCACATATGCAAATAATGAAACGGAGGTATGACTTATGTTGCCTAGCATTTTTGGTGAGAACCTGTTTGATGATCTGTTTGACCGCACGTTTGAGAAGGAATTCTTCGGAGGCCGCAACCCGCTGTACGGCAAGCATGCCAACGCGCTGATGAAGACCGACGTCCGTGAAAAGGACGACCAATATGAGCTGGCCGTTGACCTGCCTGGCTTCAGCAAGGACGAAATCAGCGCCGAGCTGAAGGACGGCTACCTGACCATCCGCGCCTCTAAGGGTCTTGACAAGGACGAAAAGGACAAGGACGGCCGGTATATCCGCCGCGAGCGCTACTGCGGCCAGTGCCAGCGCAGCTTCTACGTTGGCGACGTCAAGCCGGAGAACATCGGCGCCAAATACGAAGACGGCGTGCTGAAGCTGACCTTGCCCAAGGCGCAGCCCAAGCAGCTTGAAGCGTCCAACCACATTGCCATCGAATAAGGGCTTCACAAAAAAGGATCCCGGCCGCGGCCGGGATCCTTTTTTTACTGCCGAAAACCGGAAAAATCCCCGGGACAGGATACTGAACCGCGCCAGAAAAAACGGACAATAGACAAATCCCCCCTGATGTAGGAAAATGGAACTACAACAGGGGGGAATTTATATGCGGAGAAGATATCAAAAAGTGCAGGAGCTTCTGCCAGAAATCAAGCGGATGTTGGAGAGCGGGATGAGCCAGCGGGAAGTTGCGGAAAGGCTGGGGCTGGAGGGCGACAGACCAATCCATGACTTGCTGAAGCGGGAGCGAAAGAAAGCAAAGCAAGTCCTGCCCAAACAGAGAGGACGAAAACCCGCCAGGACGCTTAAGGAATACAAGTATGAAAACCAGCGTCTGAAAATGGAGAATGAGCTATTGCGGGATTTTATTACGCTCATGGGAAGGAAGTGAGGCCAAAGCT
>USCI01000006.1 GCA_900553255.1 uncultured Oscillospiraceae bacterium
CGGGCGAAAACTTTTTGTGCATTATTTTTTGCGAAACGACTTTTTTGACAGTCTGGCTGCGTTATGAAGGCCGCCGGCACGCTTCCGTCATGCGGATTCCCGCTTTTCCCAACGGGCAAAAAATCCGGCAGAGGCGAGGCCGGCCACACAGACGAGCAGACCACTTGGAATCAGCACCCAGTAAGTACGGTCGGAAAAGTGGTCGAACAAGGCGCCGTACACAATCTGCCCCACGGGCTGTGCACACAGGGAGAGTGTAAACACGCAAGACATGACCTTGCCCATCAGATGCTCCGGCGTCCGTTGCTGTATGACCGAAATCGCGTAGGTGGAGAAAACGCTGCAGCCGAGCTGGCAGACACAGAACACCGCCAGCAGGATAGCGTAGCGCGCACCGGCGCCCAGCGGGAGCAAAAAGGCGATGCCGCCCGGCAGCAGGCACAGGCCGAAGCCGATGAAAATGACGCCAAGGCTGCGCAGGCGCAGTCTCTTGGCCAGCAGGGCGGCGCACAGGCTGCCCGCAACGGATGCTGCCCCCATGGCGCTTTCCGCTGCGCCATAGTATCCGGCGGAAAGGCCCAGCACCGTGCGTACCAGATAGGGGAATCCCACCACGGCCGTCCCGGCTACGAACAGGCTCACCAGCGCGGCCAGCAGGAGCAGTTTCAGGATATTAGGCTGTACCCGGCGTAAAAAATGGGTGGTGACCGCAAAATCCTCTTTGACCATCGTCAGGAGGCGCGTTTTTTGGACGGACCTTTGGCCGTCCAACCGGATAAAGCCTTCCAGCAGGGCTGTAATAAAGAAGCAGGCTACTGCTGCGTAAAATACGGGCTTTATCCCGAATGCAGTATAAAAGAGGCTGCCAAAAAACGGCGTAATCAGCGAGGCGATTGCCGCTACCTGGCTGACCACCGCGTTGCCTCTCAGAATGTTGTCGCCGGACAGCATCTGTGGGACGCAGGCCTGCACCGTAGGGGATTCAAAGGCCCCCAGTACCGACAGGACCACCAGAAGTACGCCGATGACCGCAATATCGTGCTGGAAGGAAAGAGCAAACCCGGCTATCAGCACCGAAAGCCCGGAAAGCGCATCCAGCGCCACCATGACATTGCGGCGGTTTGCCCGGTCGGCGAGAATGCCGCCGAAGGGAGACAGCAGAATTGTGGGCAGCATGGCGACAGCCAGAAGCCCGGCAAAAATCGAGGCCGAACCGGTCTGCTCCAGCACATACATGGACAGGGCGAACTTCAGTGTGTAATTGCCGAGCAGCGAACTGCATTGTCCCAGTACTAGCAGCGCAAAGCTGCGGGTAAACAGTTTTGACTTCATTTTTCAGACCATCCCTTTCTGCTATCGGCCCCGGCCGAAATTTTTTTCTAGTGCGCATTCCCTGCTTCAGATGGATACGTGAAATTATAATACCGAACGAATGAATGTATATGGCTAAAATAAAATCGCCTTACGGCAATTTTATTCCCCGTCGGGAAGCTGTTCCAGAAAGCCGTCCACCAGGGCATAAACGGCGTCATCCATCAGCGGGATCCCCATCTTCTCCAGCATATCGCCAAGGAAGGAAAACTTCCGTCTCATCTCCTCTTTGGTGGCTGGAAACACCGAAGGCAGCAGCCACAGGCTGGTGAGCAGCGGCAGCAGTTCGGCGATCTCCCGGGCATACGCCGTGTGTATGGAGCCGTCCCGGTTCCCCTCCTCAATCAATTCAAGAAAATGCGGCGTCAGAATCCGGCGGTTGGAAGCAATCATTTCCACAAGAAGCCGGGGGTTTTTGGTGATGGGTATAGCCTGCACGGTCAGACGCGTGCGGGCGCTGTCCTCCTGGTTAAGCCGGATTACCTCCCGCAGCTTCTGAAGACCGTTCAAATCGGTCCGTCCGCGTACCGCCTCAAAGGGGTTATTGGCGAAGAACATCCGGTCGCCGACCGCATCCATAATTTCCTCTTTGGACTTGAAATGATGGTAAACCGCCCCTTTGGACAAGCCGCCGAGCTCATCGACAATATCCTGAATGGTCGTGTTGTCATAGCCCTTTTCCAGAAAGAGGCGCTCGGATACGTCCAGAATCCGTGCCACCGTGATTTCCGGGTATTTATTCCGTGCCATCGGCTTTCCCTCTCCCACTAACATACATTTGGTATGTATCTATTATAAGGGCCGCGCCGCCGTTTGTCAAGGCGGCCGGATACGGCCTTCTGGCCGACGGAGGTTTTTCTTTATGCAGCTGGCACGGCCTGACGGGTATCCGCCGTCTCCAGCTTCCGGATGCGGCGGTACTCCCGGAGCATGAGTACCACCGTCAGCAGGAAGGACAGTATGTCGCTGATGACTGCTGCCCAAAGCATCCCAACCACGCCGTACAGGTGCGCGAGAAGCACGATGGCGGGGACGAAAAACAGGACATCCCGGCATACCGACAGCAGGGTGGAGGCGAATGCGCGCCCCATCGACATCAGGAAGATGCTGCTCGCCCGCTGGACGCAGAACAGCAGGATGCCGCCGAGGAAGATGCGGAAGCACAGGACGGCGTATTCGTTGTACAGTGCGCTTTCACTGCCGAAAAGATGAATAATCGCGAGCGGGCACAGCTCGAACAGTGCCATCGCGATCACGCCGACGACAATATTGGCCAGCAGGATCAGGCGGCAGACGGAGAAAACGCGGCGGTAGTTTCCTGCACCGAAATTGTAGCCCACCACCGGCTGGCCGCCGAGGGCGATGCCGACCACGAACGACACGACGATGGCGAATACCTTCATCACGATGCCGATCGCGGACAGCGGGATGTCCGCGCCGTATACCGATTGCGGGCCGTACAGACCGACAAGGTTGTTGGCGACGCTCATGATGATGACGATGGACAGCTGGGTGATGAGGCTGCAAACGCTCAGCCGGCAGGTTTGGCCGAGCAGGCGCATACGCGGGCGGAAATCCGCTTTGGCCAGGCGGAACAGCTTCGGACGGCGGAAATAGGCGAGGGTGACCAGGCAGGAAACCACCTGGCCGATCACCGTGGCCGCCGCCGCGCCCTTCACACCTAGGTCAAGGACAAAAATCGCAACCGGATCGCCGATCAGGTTGAGGATAGCGCCGATCACCGTAGCGAACATGGCGTAGCCGGGCGCGCCGTCGGCGCGGATCGGGCCGTTCATGGCGGAGGCGAACACGTAAAACGGGATGCCCAGCAGGATGATATCCATGTAGTCCTTGGCATAGGCGTAGCAGCCGTCGGTAACACCGAACAGGGCCAGGATGCTGTCCTCCAGCGCAAAACCGAGGATGGTCAGGACGATGCCGATGAGCACGGTGAAGAAAATGCCGTTGCCGATGCAGCGGCTGCCGGTTTCCCGGTCGCCTTTGCCGAGTGACAGGCTCAGCAGCGCGGCACAGCCGTCCCCGATGAGAAGGGCGAGAGCCAGGGCAACGACGGTAAAGGGATAGACGACATTGGTTGCCGCGTTGCCGAGATAGCCGACTCCCCAGCCGATAAAAATCTGATCGACGATGTTGTACAGCGCGCTGACCAGCATGGACAGCACGCAGGGGACGGCAAACTTCACCAGCAGCCGGCCGATCGGCGCCGTGGCAAGCAGGTTTTCCTGAGGATCATTTTGCATGGCGGTGATACTCCTTTTTCGATAAAAAATAAAGCGCGCAGCCGGACGGATAACCGTCCGAAGACTGCACGCTTTTCAGCTGGACTTACATCTGAAACCGCCCGGCGGCATTTTGCCGCTGATCCGGTTCTGCGCCTATTATAGCAGGTTTTCCGCGTGGATGTAAGAAAAATTTTTTGCTGCCGGCGGATCCGGCCTTACCTTTTTGCGGATTTTGTGGTATACTATATATACAACGTGTGGCTTTGACGGGGGAAGAACACCGCTTGTCGAGGCCGCACGTTTCGTTTGGATGCACGATGAGCTGCAGGATAGGATGAAGGTTTGAAAGGCGTTTTCAGACCGGTGCTGGTGAAAGGATGGATTGGCATGTATCAGAAGGGCGATTGTATCATTTACGGCAACACAGGGGTGTGCCGCGTGACCGATGTCGGTGTGCCTCAGGGACTGCCGGAGGCTGGCGGGGAAAGGCAGTATTATACGCTCAGCCCCGTTTACGGGAACGGGACGATCTATATTCCGGTGGATTCCCCGGTGTTTATGCGTCCGGTGATTTCCCGCGAGGAGGCGCTCGACCTGATTGACCGGATCCCGGCAATCAAGGAGGATACCTTTGAGAGCCGCGATCAGCGGGCGATGGCGGAGCATTACAGCGCCTCGCTCAAAACACACGCCTGCGAGGATCTGGTACAGCTGATCAAGACGCTGTATATGCGCAGCAAAACGCTTGCGGACAAAGGCAAAAAGCCCGGCAAGACCGATATACAGTACAGGAAGCGCGCCGAGGAGCTTCTTCACGAGGAGCTGGCGGTGGCGCTGGGAATTCCCGTGGAACAGGTGAAGGACTATATCGCCCGTTCGGTGGAAGAACGGGAATACGCCTGAGTGACGCGACAAAATGAATCCGCCCCCAATGCGGCTGCATTGGGGGCGGATTTTTTGCGTCAGTCGTCGATTTCCACCTTGTGGTGAAGGATGTCGCCGGAGGCAGCATCAATTTCGTATTCATATTCCTGACCGCCCTGCTTGAATTCCACCTCGTAGACCATGCGCCCGTCGTCTTCATCGAGTTCGGTTTTCAGGTCGCGGACGTTTTCGGCAGAGGTGCCGGCATGGGCAAGGGCGATATCGCGGGCCTGCTGCGCGGTCAGCTGCGTACCGCTGCCGCCTGGTGCCGCCTCGCGCTCGGTGTCATAGTCGAGGACCGTGCCGGTCAGCGCGTCAATATCCATTTCGTATTTGGTACCGTCGGCATAAAACTCGATTTCGTAAACCGCTCCGCCGTCCTCGAAATCAAATTTGATTTTCCATGCGCTGGACTGCGCTTCGCTGACACCGGCGCGCTCGAGCGCACGCGCCCTGGCGGCGTCGCGGCCGATATAGCGGCTGTCCTCGGTGGTGGTTCCGGAGGTCTGCTTGCGGGTGACCTCCCGTATGGTGCCGTCTGCAGCGACGTCCACCTCGCAGGTGCCATCGGTCAGGCGGATGATAACCTCATAGAAAATCCGGCCGTCGTCGGTTTCCCGCTCAACACGCACCTCCTGCACCTGCGCCGCATCCACCTGCTCAAGCGCAATTTCCCGGGCGCGCTCTTCGCCGATATCCCCGCCGCTGCCAGCCGATCCGGTCAGTTCCCTGTGGGATTTCAGCAGGGTGCCGTCGAGCGCATCGATGTCGTAATCGTATTCGGCGCTGTTCCAGTTGAATTCCACCTCATACACCATGCGGCCGTCGTCGCAGTCAAACTCGATTTCCAGCCCGCGCACCTCGGCCTCCGGCGCGCCTGCGTTGGTAAGGGCGATCTCCTTTGCACGGTCGGCGCCGATATACGCGCTGCTCGAGGCGGTGCCTTCGGCCGTCACCGTATCCAGGCTGGAGCCGCGGGAGGAGGCCAGCAGGTTCAGCTCGTTGATGGTCAGCCCCGCGAGGGAGGCAAACTGCATCCGGGGATTGCTTTTGAGGATCTCCTGGATCAGTGATGCCTTGCCGACCGAGATATCGTACTGCTGCGCCAGCGCCTGCAGGGAGTCATCCTCGGTGAGGGTCTGGCTGAGAATCGCGCCGTCGACCGCGCTCGACCCCAGGATGCGGCTGATGTCGTCGGCCAGCCTGGCGCGCAGCGCGGCACCTTTTTCACCGTCGCCGTTTTCCACCGAGATCAGCACCGAGTTGGCCAGATCACTGATGTAGCCGTTTTTGAGCATGGAGCCGATCAGTGCGTTGACGGCCACATCCAGATCGGTGCCGCGCAGCTCCATGCCGTCAAGGATATTTTGCGCGTCGGTATTGAGCGCGCGGGCCTCCAGCACCTTTTCCCGGCTGTTGATCCGCAGCTCGACACTGGGATTGACATCCAGCCCGATGACCGAATCCACCCGGTTGTACGCCGTATAGCGGCTGAATCCGAAAACCGAACCGGCGACCAGCAGCACCGCAGCCGCGGTGCTCAGGATGGCGATCGGCAGCCGGCGCCTGCGGCGGGGCAGCGGGATCACCGCGGCGTTGTCCGACGGCTGCGCACAGCCGTCCAGCACCTGTTCCAGCACGTCGGGTGCCGCGTGCTCCACGGCGGTCTGGAAGCGTTTTTCCATATCGTTCTGTTTCATACAGCAAAACCTGTCCTTTCGCGGTTACTCAGAGGGGGCGAGACGGCTGCGCAGCTTTTTGAGCGCGCGGTGGTATTTGGATAGGACGGTGGCCAGCGGCAGCTCGAGCACCTCGGCGATTTCCCGGTGACGGAAGCCGGAAAGCGCGTGCAGGGCGACAATCTGCCGTTCTTCATCGCTGAGCGCCTCCAGCGCCGTGCGCAAAACCAACCGGTCCTCGGAGGTAAAGGCAGGGCGGTCCTCGCCGAACCGTTCCCATTCCTCGTCGGTGACAGCGGCGGTGTGCTGCGCCTGCCGAAGCCGCATGCGGGCCAGATTGCGGGTGATCGTGAAGATAAAGGCCATCGGCTTGCCCTGCGGAACATACCGTCCGGCGGCGTGGAACAGACGGATGTACGTGTCCTGCAGCACATCCTCCGCGTCCGCCGGGTTTTTCAGTATCGACAGCGCAAAGCCGTACACCGCCGTGCGTGTGTGCTCATACAGGCGGCACAGCGCTTGGGTGTCCCCCTGCGCCATGGCGGCGATTTCCCGCTCACACCATGGCTCCGCCGGGCTTTCCGCCTGCGTGGAGATTATCCGATCGATCGACAGCATTGTGTTTTCTCCCGTCATTTCCGTCTCACCCCGTCATCCCAATAATGCGCGGCGAAGGCGGTTTATTGCATAAAAAAATAAATTTTTCATCGACATCGTATCACACCATCTCCCCGCCGGCAAGCGGATGCGGGAATTTGCCTCGCTTTTCCGGACAAACAGACAGGTTTCGGGCAGCCGAAACAACAAGATACAGCAGGAAATGAACCGTTCTTCCACTGTATCTTGTGGAAAATCCACCGCAAAATGGCCACTATTCGGAGAAATGTTCCTAAAAAACGACAAATAATTCCAAATTTAGAATAAAATGGAAAATATTTGCCATTCAGGATCAGACCGTTTTCGTAAAGCGCCTGTGGCATACTTAGCGGCGGTGCCGTTTTCAAGAGGAAAACGCACGGCAAAACCGAACAAGCAGAAAGGGTGCAGACAGGAGCATGCAGAGGGAACTTTTACGGCAGGTCATGGCGGAAAATACGGAGGACGTACGGATGAGCTACTATCTTCTCGAATCGGTCCGCAATATCCCGGATGCCGGGGAACAGACGGTTTACGGCATTTTGGTGGAGCTCGGGGAATCCGGTGTCACGGGAGCGGTGGAAGATATTTCGTCGAAGCGCGAAGTGGTGGTTGCACTGCTCAATAAGCTGGCGGACTGTACGGTGTCGCCCAGGCATGTTGCGGATGTTGTGGCCGACAGCATCGGTGTGGCGTAGAGTTTTTCAACACAGGATCATGTTGACAATTAGGATAAAATAGGGTAATCTGAATGGCATACCTTTTAAGATTGCTAAAAGACACAGAAACATATTGCTGTTTTCGGGCACAGTGACTTTTTTGCCACTGTGCCTTGATTATTTTTTATCCATCTGTCACAAAGAGGGGCTTGTGACAGATTTTTCTTAAAAGGTATAAATTAAACACAGGAAGGAAGCTTTGCTATGAAAAAACGAACAAGTTGTCTGGCTCTGGCTGCCGCTGCGTTTCTGGCCTTCGGCCTTTTGCCGGCGTCAGCGTCTGCGCAGGAGGGGGATTTGCCGGAGCTTGTGGCCGGGACGAGTCAGTCTGGTACGGGATGGTCATGGGACGGTGAGCAGAATATCCTCACCCTCGATGGCTTTTCTTCGGAGGGTGTAAACGGTTTCCAGATCAAGAACGATGCGACCGTTGTTCTGAAAGGCCAAAACCAGTTTACCGGCAACGCCAATCAAAAGCTGATCGCCGGGTTCGGGGATCTAACCATCCAGGGGGATGGGACGCTGACGGCGGACAACAGCGAGGGCTTAGCCGCCGACGGAGACTGGCAGGTACAAACCCCGGTGATTTTCGCCATTGGCACCATGACCATCGCCGGCGGGGAAATGGAGATTGTCGGCGGTTTTGAAGGAAACGACGGCATTGTGATTTCCGGCGGCAAAATGACCTTCCATACGCCGGATGGTCTGGTGCTGGAGGAGTATATCAGCCCCACCCATGCCTTTTTTACCCTGGGAACAGTGGAGATTACCGGCGGCGTTTTGGATATATATCTCGGGAAGTATGACACGGGATTTTATGTGGCGAATTATACGGGTACCGGGCACGACAAAGCGGATATTGCGATTTCCGGCGGAAGCATATCCGTCGAAGGCGGCGATCAAGCGCTTATGGTTCAGTACGTCCCGGAAAAGTCCGGGGACAAACCCGCCGTTGAGATCACCGGCGGCAGCTTTACGGCGGACACCGGCAGCTATGCGATCCGTTCCTATTATGGCGGCGACGTGGTGATCAGGGACGGCGAGTTTGATTTCAGCGGCAGCGCGGGCGTGGCGCATCTGGATCGGGAGACGGACGAGCTGAAGATTGCAGCGGCGGATTATTCTGAGGTGGACGAGACTCTCGCCGAGGCACAGGCGCTTGATTCGGCGGACTACGAAGATTTCTCCGCGGTCACCAAGGCGATGGAAGCGGTGGAACGCGGGCTGGATATCACCCGCCAGAAAGACGTGGATGCGATGGCGCAGGCCATCCGGGAAGCCATGGGGGCGTTGACGGAAAAAGACGTCGAGGAGATCAAAGACGATGAGGATATCACGGCAACGGGAATTTCCCTCGCCGCTATGCCGTTTATCCTGCTGACCCTTTCCGGTGCGGCGGTTTCCCTGCTGCTGGTATACAGTGGGAAGAAGAGAAAGGTACAGTAAAAAAGAGGCCCGTTCGGCAAAGAACGGGCCTCTTTTTTTGTGTTTTACAGCGCGCCGCGATGGGAGCGGAAGCGCCGGATCAGGGCGAGCAGCGGCAGATAGGGCAGTGCGCGGACGCGGTGGAGGCGGCGCTTTTCCCCGAAGCAGCGCACCTCGAGCGTGCAGGTGCCGGTACGCCGCTGGAACGGGTTCTGGGTAACGGTCAGGCAGTCGGTGACTTCGAGCGGGATGTGCACCTCGTACAGTGCAAGCCCGCGCGGATAGCGGATGACCACTGATTCCCGGCCGACGCCGAAGCCGGCCTGGGCGAAGCCGGCCAGGCGGATGATCAGCCACCACAGCCCCACGGCGAAGCCGATGGCGGCGATGGAGCGGCCCACGCCGCCGATCCAGAGGGGAACGAGCGAGGCGGCGCATACGAGCAGCGGGGGCGTCGCGTAGCTCATCAGCGCGGTGCGCTTCGGCCGCAGGCAGCTGCTGTGCAGCGGAAAATCCGGCAGCAGCCGGTCGAGCAGCCCGCACAGCTCTTTGTGCCCTGCCGCCGGCACGATTACCGGCCGCACCCCCTTTTCGCGTCCGTAGCCGGCGGCGGTGATGGCCGCCGTGTGCAGGCCGAACAGCTTCATAAAGAGGGTCTGCCGCAGCTCGAGTGCCGTGATGCGGCGGGTATCGATGAGGGTGTCGGTGCGGAAGACCACTCCGAAGGTCATGTGCAGACGGCCGCCCTCCCGCCGTGCGCGGAACCCGCCGTAGCGCAGCAGGTTGCGCAGCACCGAAAAGCCCCAGCTGAGGATCAGCAGGTTGGCGGCGCCCTCAAGCAGCGGCGGCAGGCCAAGCGCGAGAAAGCGTCCGACGAGGTTGTAGATGCTGTCGGCGAATTCCTTGCCGAGGATTTCGCCGGCCTGCCGGACTGCCGGTGCCAGGGTAAGCAGGCCGAGTGCGGCGTTGGAGCTCGAGGCCGCCATCACCAGCAGCGGCCACAGCCGCACCCGGCCGTCGAAGTCGGAAAGGCTGTGCATCGGCAGCAGGGCGTCGAGCTGCTGCTTGGCCAGAAACAGGGTGACATCCGCCCGGCGTCGCACGCCGGCGGTGCTCACCCGCACCCGCCGCGCATTGGTCAGGCGCATGAGCGGGGAACGGGTGATCTCCAGGCTGACCGCACCGTCCTCCGCTACCGTGTGGGAGCGGACAAACAACGGCCCCTGCCGCACGGTCAGGCTGCCGCTGAGGTGATAGCCGGTGCTGCGCCAGCGCCAGACCGACACCCCAACCAGCAGCAGGGCGAGCGAAACGTCCCGCAGTGAGGCGAGCAGGATGGAAACCGCATCGCGCGGCGTGAAAAAGACCCGCAGCAGCGGGATGAGCAGAAACGGGATCCAGCGCCGGGCATCGTAGAGTATATACAGCGGATGCGGCCGTGTATCCAAGCGGAATCCCTCCTTTTGGCGATTTTGTGCCGCTCAGCCCTCGGCAGCCTTCAGCTTTTCGACGAGCTGCTCACTGTCCTGCGCGGACAGCAGCGGCAGGACAATGGCGCCGCCGGCAAAGTGCAGGATCAGCGTCCGGCAGCCCAGGCGCCGCTGCAGCGGTGTTTCCCAGCTTTCAAAGGTGCGCAGCGCGGACAGCGGGATGTACCACTCGCGCCGCCAGAACACGCCGGTCTGTGCCCGTACCGCATGCCTGTCCATACAGCCGCGGAAGGCGCTCACGTACCGGCCGGGATACCACAGGGCCAGAAACACCGTCCCGCCGGCCAGGACGCCGGCGGGGATCAGCAGCCAGGGGGTAAACAGCCCGGCAAGCCCGCCGGCCAGCAGGCAGCCGATGATGCCCGCCAGGGATATCCAAAGGCGCAGCACCCTGCGGGCGCTGTCGCCTAACTGCCACTCCAAATCGCTGCCATCCCTTCTTTTATTGGCCTTTTTGCCTGAAAGCCCGCCGGCCGGTCAATACTGTGTGTACGCCTTTAGTTTATGCGGTTTGTCCCGCGGCTATGTATGGCCCGCCGGCGATACGGCTGCGGATAATTTCGCGACTTTCTTTGGTTTAAGGGTTGCGGGAAATGTAAGGATATAGTAAAATATATCCCGGATATATGTGGAAGATCGATCCGGCGCGGCGCCTGCCGGGATTATGTGCCGGCGGTTTTCCGGGAAAGGACTGGCAGATATGAAGCCCACCTATAAACGGATACTGCTCAAGCTCAGCGGGGAGGCGATGGCCGGGGAAGCGAAGACCGGCCTGGATTTTGACACGGTGCTCAAGGTGTGCGCCGCGGTCAAGGAATGCGCGGATGCCGGCGTGCAGATCGGCATTGTGGTCGGCGGCGGCAACTTCTGGCGCGGCCGTTCAGGCGGCAGGATGGACCGCACCCGCGCCGACCATATGGGGATGCTGGCCACCACCATCAATGCGCTGGCGCTTGCGGATGCGCTCGAACAGCTTGACTGCGACGTGCGCGTGCAGACCGCGATTGCGATGAACCAGATCGCTGAGCCGTATATCCGCAACCGCGCGATCCGGCATCTGGAAAAGGGCCGGGTGGTGATTTTCGGCTGCGGCACCGGCAACCCGTTTTTCTCCACCGATACCGCGGCGGCGCTGCGGGCGGCCGAAATGGAGGCGGATATCATCTTCAAGGCCAGCATGGTCGACGGGGTGTATGACAAGGATCCGAAGAAATACCCGGATGCGGTGAAATATGACGAGCTGAGCTATCTCGACGTGCTCAACCGCGACCTGAAGGTGATGGATTCCACCGCGGCGACGATGTGCAGGGACAACAACATCCCGATCCTGGTGTTCAATCTGAACGATCCCCGGAACATCGTGCGCGCGGTCTGCGGCGAGCCGATCGGCACCGTGGTGCACGGCTGACTAGGTCCTTTCTCCGTGTCGGCATCGGCGCGGAAAACCCGGCGGCGGCCGGCGATACATATTCAGTAACGGAAAGTGAGGAAAATTCCATGAATCCCGTTTTGACAAATGCAGAAGAAAAAATGACCAAGTCGGTGAATGCCCTGGCCAACGAATACAGCTCGATCCGCGCCGGCCGCGCGAATCCGGCGGTACTTGACAAGGTGCTCGTGGAGTATTACGGTGCGCCCACGCCGGTCACCCAGCTGGCGGCGGTGTCGGTGCCGGAAGCGCGTACCCTGCTGATTCAGCCGTGGGACAAAACCGCCCTCAAGGGGATTGAAAAGGCGATCCAGACGTCGGATATCGGCATCAACCCGCAGAACGACGGCTCCACCGTGCGGCTGGTGTTCCCGCCGCTGACCGAGGAGCGCCGCCGTGAGCTGGTCAAGGGTGTGTACAAATACGCGGAAGAGGCGAAGGTTGCGGTGCGTTCGATCCGCCGCGATGCGATGGATAAGCTCAAGGAGCTCAAGAAAAAGGCGGAAATCACCGAGGACGACCAGAAGGGTCTCGAGAAGAAGCTGCAGGAGCTGACCGACAAATACTGCAAGGAAATCGATGAGCTGAGCGCGAAAAAAGACAAGGAAATCATGGAGATTTAACGGGAACGCAGAATCGGGATAAGCCGCGCCTGCGGATGTGCCGTGGACGTGAGCATGCGGAAGTATACAGCCGGAACCGCCCGCCGGGCGGTTCCGGCTGCTCGAAGGAAGAAAAAACGGCGATTCCGGCGGGCGGGTTTAGCGTCCGCCGCTTTTCTGCCCAGGACGATGGGAGCGGTTGCATGCGATGGTTTGGACGCCGGAAGGCGGCGGGGACGGCTGACGTGCCGGAGCGGGTCCCGGTGCATATCGGGATCATTATGGACGGCAACGGCCGCTGGGCGAAAAAGCGCGGCCTGCCGCGCACGGCCGGCCATGCCGCCGGTGCGCAGGTGTTCCGGAAAATCACCAAGCACTGTGAGAAGCGCGGTGTGAAGTATCTGACGGTATATGCGTTTTCCACCGAGAACTGGAAACGGCCGCAGGAGGAAATCGATGCGATCATGGATCTGCTGCGGCAGTATCTGAAGGAATCGCTGGAGGATTTCGGCCGTGAGAATATCCGTACCCGGTTCATCGGCGACCGCTCGCCGCTTGCGCCGGATATCCGGCAGATGATGGAGCGGGCGGAGGAATCCACCCGTCATAAGACCGGCATGTGCCTGAATATCGCGGTCAATTACGGCGGCCGCCCGGAGCTGGTGCAGGCGGCGCGGCGCATTGCCGACGACGTGCAGGCGGGCCGCCTGACGCCGGAACAGGTGGATGAGCGGCAGTTTGCCGACCGGCTGTATACCGCCGGTCAGCCGGATCCGGATATGATCCTGCGGCCGAGCGGGGAATGCCGCACCTCGAATTTTCTGCTCTGGCAGTCGGCGTATGCGGAGTATATTTTCATGGATGTGCTCTGGCCGGACTTCACGCCGCATCATCTCGATGAGGCGATTACCGAGTTTTCCCGGCGTCAGCGCCGCTTCGGCGGCCTGTAGGCGACCGGTCCTCTCTCCACCCGGCGCCGGCCGGGAACGGGACTGTGGCCAAAAGATTTTGTTGCAGTCCCACGCTCCCCGGAATGGGACCTGGCCCCGGCCGCTTTGGCAGGGGCAGAAAGGCAAGCCTGCCGGAAAGAACACAAGTGTCCTTTGGCGGGCCGGAGTGTGAAAGGATGAATCGTTATCATGAAGTCGCGCGTTATCACCGGGGTGGTGGGCAGTGTGCTGGCACTGGTCGTTCTGCTGCTGCTTCCGCCGGTTGCTTTGAATATTGCCGTGGCCGTGGTTTGCGGCCTGGCGATGAATGAGATGTTGATTGTCACCCATTTTGTCGGCCACCGCGGCCTGATGGCGTCGGGCGTAATCTTCTCAGTGGCGGCGCCGTTTCTGCTGCTGTTCAACGAATGGGCCGGCAGCAGCATGCCGGCGCTCGCGGTGATGTTTGTGTATGTGATGACGCTGGTGGTCATCCAGATCAAATATCACGATACCCTGCCGGTCGAACGCACCGGCTTCGTGTTTTTTGTTTCCATCATTGTGCCGGTGGCGCTGTCATGCCTGGCGTACCTGCGTACCTTCAGCCTGTCCGGGCGGCAGAGCGACGGCCTTTTCTATGTGTTTCTCACCATTATCATGCCGTGGCTATGCGATATCAGCGCCTATTTTGTCGGCACCTTTGTGGGAAAGCATAAGCTGTGCCCGGCGATCAGCCCGAAAAAGACGGTGGAGGGTCTCGTCGGCGGCTTTGTGGTGTCGGTGCTGGCCAGCGTCCTGGCCGGCTGGCTGTATCAGCTGTATCTCACCTCCCAGGGGATTGCCGCCGTGGTCAGCCTGTGGCAGATTGCGCTGGTTGCGCTGCTGCTGGCGCCGCTTTCGGTGGCCGGCGACCTGTTTGCTTCCATCATCAAGCGGCAGTGCCATGTCAAGGATTTCGGCAGCATTATGCCGGGGCACGGCGGGGTGATGGACCGCTTTGACAGCATTCTCTTTGTGGCGCCGGTGATGTTTATCCTGGTGCATTATCTGCCGCTGATCAGCGGATAAACGCAAATTTGCGTCATTTTTATACCGCCGGAACGGATATACTGGAAACAGCACCGTAAGGGCGGGCGGAAAGGAAGTGAGCGCCGTGACGGCGTCAGCGGACAGGAAGCGGCTGGTGATTCTCGGTTCGACCGGCTCAATCGGGGTGCAGGCGCTGCAGGTGGCCGAACGGCTGGGCTATACGGTCACGGCGCTCGCCGCCGGGCATCAGGTGCAGCCGCTGGAAGCGCAGATCCGCCGGTATATGCCGCGTGCTGCGGTGATGTATGACGAAAGCGCCGCCGCCGACCTGCGGGTGCGGATCGGCGATCTGCCGGTAAAGGTGCTCGCCGGGATGGACGGACTGTGCGAGGCGGCCGCGCTGGAGGACGCCGATATGGTGCTCAACGCGGTGGTGGGCATGGTCGGTCTGCTGCCGACCCTCGCGGCGATTGAGGCCGGCCGGGATGTGGCGCTCGCCAACAAGGAAACGCTTGTGGCGGGAGGCGCCGTTGTGATGGAAGCGGCCGCCCGCAAAGAGGTTCGACTGCTGCCGGTGGACAGCGAGCATTCCGCGATTTTCCAGTGCCTGCAGGGTGCACCCCCGAACCGCGCGGTACGGCGGCTGATCCTGACCGCGTCCGGCGGCCCGTTTTTCGGCTGCACGGCGGAGCAGCTTCGGGAGATCCGTCCCGAGCAGGCGCTGAAGCATCCGAACTGGAGCATGGGCGCCAAAATCACCATCGATTCCGCCACCATGATGAACAAGGGACTCGAGCTGATCGAGGCGCGCTGGCTGTTCGACATGCCGCCTGAGCGGATCGATATCGTGGTGCACCGGGAAAGCATCGTGCATTCGCTGGTGGAGTATGAGGATCATGCGGTGGTGGCGCAGCTCGGGGTACCGGATATGCGGGTGCCGATTCAGTACGCGCTGACCTGGCCGTCCCGGTGTGTGTCGGATGTGGATGTTCTGGATCTGGCCGCGTGCGGCACGCTTACCTTCCACCGGCCGGATGACGAAACCTTTCCGGGCATGGGAATCTGCCGCGAGGCGATCACCCGCGGCGGCCTGTATCCGGCGGCGGTCAACGCTGCCAATGAGCAGGCGGTTGCGCTGTTTCTGGCGGGGAAAATCGGATTCCTGGATATCGCCCGCCTGAGCGGGCGGGCGCTGGAGTGGGATCTGCCGTCCGGCGGCGGTGTGCAGGAAATCCTCGAGGCCGACCGCGAAAGCCGGCGGCGTACGGCTTCGGCGGCCGGGGCGATTTGAGCAGGGCTATTTTTCAGGCGGGGCTTTCTCCGGCGGACGGCGCCGTATGAGTGGCCGCGTGTGCGAAAGGGTGAAGGGTTATCATTAGCGTCGCCATTGTTGTGCTGAAAATTCTGATTGCCATTCTGGTGTTCGGGCTGATCATTTTCGTGCATGAGCTGGGGCATTTCCTGGTAGCCAAGCTCATGGGGGTCAAGGTCAACGAGTTCGCGATGGGTATGGGGCCGAAGCTGTTTTCCTTCGTCCGCGGGGAGACGACCTATTCATTGCGTTTGCTGCCGATCGGCGGCTTCTGCGCGATGGAGGGCGAGGACGCCGCCGGAGCGGGCGAGGTCAAGCTCAAAGACGAGGGCGAAGCGGCTGAGGACACCGCGGGGGAAGTCGCTGCGGATACTGGGGAGCCGGCAGAACCGGCTGTTTTGCCGGCCACGCAGGAGGATGCCCCGTCGCGAGATCCGCGCGCGTTCTGCAATAAAAAGGTGTGGCGCCGGGTGCTGATCGTGATTGCCGGCGCGACGATGAACCTGATCCTGGGCTTTGTCCTGATGGTGATCTATTACGGCGCGGTGCTGCAGCCGGAAGAGGGACGGGACGAGGTGCTGTTCACCACCACGACCATATCCCAGTTTTACGAGAACGCGCCGAGCCAGGCGTCCGGCCTGCAGGTGGGGGATACCATCTTAAAAATTAACGGCAAGCTGGTACTGTCCGCGTTCGACCTGAGCTTTTTCCTGCAAAACGACGAGGACGGCGTGTTTGACATGGTGGTGCGCCGGGAGGTGGACGGCCAGATGCAGAAGGTGCATCTGGAAAACGTCACCTTTGAGATCCGGAAAAACGAGGAGACCGGCACGCAGCAGCTGATCTACGATTTTTATGTCCTGCCTCAGCCGAAAACCTTTGCCTCGGTAATGGAGCAGGCGGCGCGGATGGAGGGCTCCATCGGCCTGCTGGTGTGGAACTCGCTGGACGACATAATTACCGGGCGGGTCGGCATCAACCAACTGTCCGGACCGGTCGGGGTAGTGGACGCGATCGGCGACGCGGCGCTGCCGTCCAACCCGGACGGGCAGGGCGGGGTCTCATTTGCCATCGACTGGGAGATGCTGATTATGATGATGGCGATGATTACGGTCAACGTCGGCATCTTCAACCTGCTGCCGCTGCCCGCGCTCGACGGCGGTCGGCTGATCTTCCTGATTTTCGAGGGCGTCTTCCGGCGTCCGGTACCGGCAAAATACGAGGGGATGGTGCATGCCATCGGCATGCTCCTGCTGCTCGGCCTGGTGCTGTTTGTCACCTTCTTTGATATCAAGCGCCTGATATTCGGCGCATGACGGCAGAGCGGCCGCCGGTGTGAACAACCGGCGGCTGTCTCTGCCTGAAAATCCGGATTTAAGGGGAAATGACCTGTGGGCTCCAACACGAAAACGGTATATGCCGGCGGCGTCGCGATCGGCGGCGGGGCGCCGGTGACGGTGCAGTCGATGCTCAATGTCCCGGCGGAGGATGTCGCCGGCAATGTGGAGCAGGCGAAGCGGCTGTGTGCGGCCGGCTGCGATATTCTGCGGGTGGCGGTCCCGGATGCGGGGGCGGTTCGGCTCATCCCGGCGCTCAAGGAAGCGGTTGCCGTCCCGATTGTGGCGGATATCCATTTTGATTACCGTCTCGCCCTCGAGGCGGCGGCGGCCGGGGTGGACAAGATCCGTATCAACCCGGGCAACATCGGCGCGCCGGATCGGGTGAAGGCGGTGGCCGATGCCTGCCGGCAGCGGAATATCCCGATTCGCATCGGGGTGAATGCCGGTTCGCTCGAGCCGGATATCCTTGCGAAATACGGCCACCCGACCGCCGAGGCTATGCGGGACAGTGCGCTGTACCACGCGTCGCTGCTCGAACGGTACGATTTCACCGATATTGTGCTTTCGCTCAAGTCGTCGGATGTGCCGACCATGGTTCGGGCGTATGAACTGGTGGCCGGGGAGACAAGCTATCCGCTGCATGTCGGCGTGACCGAAGCGGGAACGCTGCGTATGGGGCTGCTCAAGTCCGCCGCCGGTATCGGTTCGCTGCTGCTGCGCGGGATCGGGGATACCATCCGGGTATCGCTGACCGCCGACCCGGCCGAGGAGGTGCGGGCGGGCATCGACCTGCTGCGGGCGCTCGGGCTGCGGAAAAACGAGCCGATGCTGGTTTCCTGCCCGACCTGCGGGCGCACGGGGATCGACCTGATCGGCATCGCCGCACAGGTGGAGGAGCGCCTGCGCGAAGTACACAAGCCGATTACCGTCGCGGTGATGGGATGCATCGTCAACGGGCCGGGCGAAGCCAGGGAGGCCGACATCGGCCTTGCCGGCGGAAAAGGCCGGGCGGTGCTGTTCAAAAAGGGAGAAGTGATCCGCACGGTGGCGGAGGCCGCCGCGGTGGACGAGCTGATGAAGGAAATCGAATTGCTGTAATACGGGATCCCGGATAAAAAGGGATTCGTATGGCGGGGCAGACCCCGGACGGAAACCCGGGGTCCGCCTTGACGGAGGGAACAGGATGCCACAGGGCGCAACATTTGAGAATATATTCGGTCCCTATCTGGCCGACGAGGCGCTGCGCGCGCAGTTTCAGGGCGCGGCGGTGGAGCATATGGAGGTACATACGCGGGCGGGAACCATGACGGTGACCATCCGCCTGCCGCAGTTTGTGGATATCACCGCCCTGTGCGCCGCCGAAGAGGCGCTGTCCGGCGCGCTGCCGCTCTCGCATGTCCAGCTGCAGCCGCGCTTCGCGTCGGAAATCCTGACGGCGGAGTGCCTGCCGACCGTCATTGAGCTGCTGCGCCGCCGCAATACGGCGGTCAACGGCACCTTTGGCGGTGCGGGCTACCGGCTGGAGGACGGCACGCTTACCGTCACGCTGCGCAGCGGCGGGCGGAATATCCTGCTGGCGACCAAGGCGGATAAAATGCTTTCTGAGCTGCTGCTGGAAATGTTTGACCGCCATGTCACGGTTGCCTTTGACGGGGTGACCGAGGTGGATACCGAGGGCGAGGCCTACCAGAAGATGATGGAGGAGGCGCAGCGCGAGGCTGAGGAAGCCCGCCGCAGGGCGCAGGAGGAAGCGGCCAGACGGGCGGCGGCCAACCCTGCGGCGGCCAAGCCGGCTTCGGGCGGTGGAGCCGTCAAGCCGCGTAAACCGGCGGACGCCTCGCAGGCGCCGGCGGACGGCCTGCCGGTGTATCTCGATTCCGCGCAGCCGATGTTCGGCGGCCCGATCCGGGAAAAGCCGACGGCGCTCAGCTCCCTCGAGGCGGACGGCAGCATCGTGACCGTATGGGGCGAGGTCTTTGGCTACGAGGTAAAGGATTTCCGTGAGGGCACCCGCTTCCGCCACACCTTCAATATTACCGACAGCACCAATTCGATTACGGTCATTCTGTGGACCGACAAAACCCGTGCGCGCGATAAGGACAAGCATGCGGCGATGGAGGAATTCCGGGACGGCACCTGTGTGCTGATTACCGGTACATACGAATACGACGAATACGCCAAAACCAATATCCTGACCCCGAAAGCGATGTCGGTGGTGGCGAAATACATCAAGCAGGATACCGCGCCCGAGAAGCGGGTGGAGCTGCATCTGCATACCAAGATGTCCTCGATGGATGCGGTCTCCTCGGCGGAGGATCTGGTCATGCGGGCGGCCTCGTGGGGGCATAAGGCGATTGCCATCACCGACCACGGCGTGGCACAGGCGTTCCCGGAGGCAATGAACGCGGCGGCAGCGGCGGCTAAGAAGGGCATGGATATCAAGGTCATCTATGGGGTGGAGGCGTATTATATCAACGACAGCGTAGGCGCGGTCAAAGGGGATGCCTCCGCTTCCTTCGATGACGATGAATTTATCGTGTTCGACCTGGAGACCACCGGGCTCAACGCGCAGAACGACCGCATCACCGAAATCGGCGCGGTACGGCTGAAAAACGGTGAGATCGGGGAGAGCTTCGATACCTTTGTCAACCCCGGCATGCCGATCCCGCCGAAAATCACCGAGCTGACCAGCATCACGGACGACATGGTGAAGGACGCCCCCGGTGAAAAGGAGGCGCTTGAGGCGTTTTACGCCTTCTGCGGGGACGCGAAGGTGCTGGTTGCGCACAATGCCGGCTTCGATACGTCGTTTGTCAAAGCGGCGGCGGCGCGCTGCGGTATGCCTTACCCCTTCAGCTCGGTCGATACGGTGCCGGTCTGCCGCGCGCTGTACCCGAACCTGAAAAACCATAAGCTGGATACGGTGGCCAACCATCTGGAGCTCGGCGAATTCCATCATCACCGCGCCTGCGACGATGCCGCGATGCTCGCTGCCATCTTCCGCCGCAACATCGCCGACATGAAGGAGATGCACGGCATCACCGCGGTGGACGGCATCAATTCGCTGCTCGCGGGCAGCGACACCAAGAAAATGCGTCCGTATCACCTGATCCTGCTCGCCAAGAACCATACCGGGCTGAAAAACCTGTATAAGCTGATTTCCTGGTCGCATCTGCACAACTATTACCGCAAGCCCCGCATCACCAAGACCAAGCTGCTCGAGTGCCGCGAGGGGCTGATCGTGGGCAGTGCGTGCGAGCAGGGCGAGCTGTTCAGCGCCATTGTCGGCGGCCGCCCGTGGGGCGAGCTGTGTGATCTGGCGCGGCAGTATGATTTTCTGGAAATCCAGCCGCTGGGCAATAACCGGTTTATGCTGCGCAGCGGCGTGGCCAAGGACGAAGAGCAGCTGCGGGAGTTCAACCGCACGGTGATACGCCTGGGCGAAAAGCTCGGCATTCCGGTGTGCGCCACCTGTGACGTGCACTTCATGGATCCGCAGGACGAGGTGTACCGCCGCATTCTGCAGGCGGGACAGGGCTTTGAGGACGCAGACCGGCAGCCGCCGCTGTTTTTCCGCAACACCGAGGAGATGCTCGCGGAATTCGCCTATCTCGGGGAAGAGAAGGCGCGCGAGGTGGTCATTGAAAACCCGAACCGGATCGCCGACCGGGTGGAAAAGCTGACCCCGATCCCGAAGGGTTCCTTCCCGCCGCATATGGACGGCGCGGATGAACAGCTCATCGAGATCACCTGGGGACGCACCAAGGCGATTTACGGCGACCCGGTGCCGGAAATCGTGGCCAAGCGGCTCGACCGGGAGCTGACCTCGATTACCAAGCACGGCTTTGCGGTGCTGTACATGATCGCCCAGAAGCTGGTGCAGAACTCGGTCGAGCACGGTTATCTGGTTGGCTCGCGAGGTTCGGTCGGCTCCTCCTTTGTCGCCAACATGGCCGGCATCTCGGAGGTCAACCCGCTGGTGCCGCATTATATCTGCAAAAAGTGCAAGTATTCCGAGTTTTTTACCGACGGCTCGGTGGGGTCCGGTTTCGACCTGCCGGATAAGGTCTGCCCGGTGTGCGGGGAGCCGCTCGGCCGGGACGGCCACGAGATCCCGTTTGAGACCTTCCTGGGCTTCGACGGCGATAAGCAGCCGGATATCGACCTGAACTTCGCGAGCGAATACCAGACGCGCGCGCATAAATACACCGAATCGCTGTTCGGCAGCGACCACGTGTTCAAGGCCGGCACCATCGCCACCGTGGCGGAAAAGACCGCGTTCGGCTATGTCAGCCGGTATGTGGAGGAGCGGGGACTGAATTACAGCAAGGCGGAGATCGACCGCCTCGCGCGCGGCTGCACCGGCATCAAGCGCACCACCGGCCAGCACCCCGGCGGCATGGTGGTCGTGCCCAACGATTATGTGCTCGAGGATTTTTGTCCCGCGCAGCATCCGGCGGACGACCCGAATTCCGACATCATCACCACCCACTTCGATTTCCATTCCATCCACGACACCATCTTAAAGCTCGATAACCTCGGGCATGTCATTCCGACCATCTATAAATATCTCGAGGAATACACCGGCATCAGCGTGATGGACGTCAACATGTCCGATCCGGAGGTGTACAAGCTGTTCACCTCGCCGGAACCGCTCGGCGTCACCAAGGAGGAAATCGAGTGCGAAACCGGCACCCTGTCGATTCCGGAGATGGGCACGCCGTTCGTGCGGCAGATGCTGCTCGACTGTAAGCCGAAAACCTTTGCCGACCTGCTGCAGATCTCCGGCCTGTCCCACGGCACCGACGTGTGGCTGGGCAACGCGCAGGAGCTCATCAAAAACGGCACCTGCACCATTTCCAATGTCATCGGTACACGCGACAGCATCATGACCTACCTGATGCACAAGGGGCTCGAGCCCAAAATGGCGTTCAAGATCATGGAAATCGTGCGTAAGGGCAAAGCCACCAAGCTGCTCACCGAGGAGCACCTGCAGGCGATGCGGGATCACGATGTGCCGCAGTGGTACATCGATTCCTGCATGAAGATCAAGTACATGTTCCCCAAAGCGCACGCCGCCGCGTATATCGTTGCGGCGCTGCGGGTGGCGTGGTATAAGGTGCACCGCCCTGCGGAGTACTATGCGGCCTTTTTCACCGGCCGCGGCGAGGATTTTGACGCCGAACCGGTGCAGCAGGGCAAGCAGGCGGTCAAAAACATGCTCGATGATATCCGCCGGCGCGGCAAGGACGCCTCCGCCAAGGAGCAGGCGCTCGCCGAAGCGCTGCACGTCGTCTACGAGGCGATGGCCCGCGGGGTGGAGTTCCTGCCGGTGGACCTGTATAAGTCCCATTCCTACAAATTCATCATGGAGGACGGCAAAATCCGCCTGCCGTTCAGCGCGGTCAAGGGTTTGGGCACCGCGGCGGCGGAAGGGCTGATGGCGGCGCGCGAGGGCGGCGAATACATCTCCTGCGACGACCTGCAGCAGCGCAGCGGCATCACCAAAGCGGTGGTGGAATCGCTGCGTCAGCTCGGTGCGCTCGGCGACCTGCCGGATACCAGCCAGATGTCCTTCTTCTGACCGGCCGGTGTCCGGCACCGGAAGTACCGGGCGTAAAGGGCTTCTTTCCGAAACCCTCTTGACAGGATTGTTGTAATATGATAGCATAGTAGCACATTAGCGAACTAAAGCGACGGAGAGATGGTGACAGTATGCGCAGAAACCGGCGTGTAACCCCCGAGGGGACGCGGGATTTGTTGTTTGAGGAATGCCTGGCGCGCCGGGAGGCGGAGGGACGGCTGACCGACCTGTTTGTCCGCAGGGGTTTTTCCGAGGTGATGACCCCCGGCATTGAATTTTACGACGTGTTTCACGCGGACAGCATGGCGATACCGGCCGAGAGCATGTATAAGCTCAGCGACGATAAGGGACGGCTGCTGGTAATGCGGCCGGATTCCACCATGCCGATCGCACGGCTGGCGGGGGCGCGGCTGCAGCAGGCGCCGCTGCCGCTCCGGCTGTATTACGCGCAGGACGTGTTCCATCTCAATCACGGGATGACCGGGCATAACGATCAGGAATTTCAGGCGGGCATCGAACTGATCGGGGCCGGCGGACAGCGTGCGGATCTTGAGGTGCTCGCTCTGGCGGCGGACGCGCTGGCCGAAAGCGGATGCGGCGATTTCCGGCTGGAAATCGGGCACGTCGGCTTTTTCCACGCGCTGGTGAAGGAGCTCGGTGTCGGCGAAGAGGAGCAGGACGAGATCCGGTCGCTGGTGGAAAGCAAGAATTACGCCGCGCTCGGCGATGCGCTGGATGCGCTGCCCGAAAGCGATGCGGTCGTGGCGCTGCGCCGGCTGCCGCGGCTGTTCGGCGGGGAGGAAGTGCTGGAGGCGGCGCAGCCGCTGTGCATGACCCCGCAGATGAAGGATGCGCTGCGGTATCTGGTCGAATTGTACGAGGGGCTTTGTGCGCTGGGGCTGTCGGATCAGGTGATGATCGACCTCGGCCTGGTGCACCGCAACGAATATTACACCGGTGTGATTTTCCGTGGGTATATCGAGGGCAGCGGCGAGACGGTGGTTTCGGGCGGCCGGTATGATACCCTGCTGGAGAAATTCGGGCGCCCGCTGCCGGCGACCGGCTTCGGGGTCAATGTGGATGCGCTGACCAAGGTAATGCTCGACAGCGGTCTGGTGGATCCCCCGATGCCGCCGGAGGTGCTGGTGTATGCCGCGCCGGGGTTTGAAATCGCCGGGCTCAAAAAGGTGAGCGAGCTGACCGGCGAGGGACTGATCTGTGAATACGGAGTGTTCGACCGGCTGGAGCCGACCTTGCGGTATGCCGAGGAAAAACAGATTTCCAAGGTGATCGCGGTCGGCGAAACCATTGAGGTTTACGAGCTCTGACCATTTTATCAAAAAGGGGTTTCGCCGTTATGCGACCGATTCGCATGGCCCTGACCAAGGGCCGTTTGGAAAAGGACACGGTGGCGCTGTTCGACCGGATGGGTCTGGATACCGCCGCGATCAAGGATAAGGGACGCCGGCTGATCCTGCCGGTGGGCGATGGGCTGGAGGTGGTGCTGGCCAAGGCGGCCGATGTAATCACCTATGTCGAGCATGGGGTGTGCGATGTCGGTGTGGTCGGCAAGGACACCATCGCCGAAAGCGGCGGCAGTTTTTATGAGGTGCTGGATCTGGGCTTCGGCCGCTGCCGGTTTGCACTGGCCGCGCCGAAGGACCGTGACTTTTTCGCGGGATACCATGCGAAAACGATCGCCTCAAAATATCCCAACGTGGCGCGCAGCTATTTTGACCGCAAGGGGATGGATGTGCGGATTATCAAGATCGAGGGCTCGGTGGAGCTCGCTCCGCTCATCGGCCTGGCGGACGGCATTGTGGATATCGTGGAAACCGGCTCCACGCTGAAGGAAAACGGCCTGGAGGTGGTGGAAACCATTTCCCCGATTTCCGCGCGGCTGATCGTGAATGTCGCTTGTATGAAGCTGCGCAAGGAAGAGATTGAAAGCCTGATTGTGCGCATGGAAAGCAACCTGCCGGAAACGGGGCAGAAGGGGGAATAACCGATGATGACGATGGTGACGGCCGACGGCCAAAAGGAATATGCCCTGCTCGAGCAGCTGGCGGCGCGCAGCGGCGAGGTGGACCGGAGGGTAACCGCCGCGGTGACCGAGATCCTCGATACCGTGCGTGCGGACGGGGATGCGGCGCTGCGGGAATACACCCGCCGCTTTGACGGTGTGGACGCGCCGGTGCGCAGCATTCCGCGCGGACAGCTCGAAGCGCTGGCGCAGAAATGCAGCCGCCGGGTGTACGATGCGCTGTGCCGGGCGGCGGAAAACATCCGGGATTTCCACCGCCGGCAGCTGCAGCAGAGCTGGCTGACCACCAGGGAGGACGGCACCATCCTCGGCCAGCGGGTGCGCGGGCTGGATAAGGTGGGGATTTATGTCCCCGGCGGCACGGCGGCGTATCCGTCGTCGGTGCTGATGAATGCTATCCCCGCGCGGATCGCCGGGGTGCGGGAAATCATCATGGTGACCCCGCCGCCGAAAAACGGTGAGTATAATTATGATGTTATGGCTGCTGCGTATATCGCCGGCGTCGACAGGGTAATCCTGTGCGGCGGCGCGCAGGCGGTGGCTGCGCTCGCTTACGGCACCGAAACGGTACCGAAGGTGGATAAGATCGTCGGCCCCGGCAATATCTATGTCGCCACTGCCAAGCGCCTGCTGTTCGGCAAGGTGGATATCGATATGGTGGCCGGGCCGAGTGAAATCCTCATCCTCGCCGACCGCACCGCGGAGCCGGCCTATCTGGCTGCCGACCTGATGTCGCAGGCGGAGCATGACCGGCTGGCTTCGGCGATTCTGCTGACCGACGACGCCTCGGTTGCCGAGCGCACGCTGGCGGAGCTGGAAAAACAGATCGTCACCCAGCCGCGCGCCGAAATCATCCGCAGTGCGCTGGCCGATTACGGCGCGGTCATTGTCTGCCGGGATATGGACGAAGCGGTCGCATTTGCAAACCGCCTCGCGCCGGAGCACCTCGAGGTGATGTGCGAGGAGCCGATGAGCTATATCGGACGGCTGGATAACGCCGGCTCGGTGTTCCTCGGCAAATATTCGCCCGAACCGCTCGGCGATTATTACGCCGGTCCGAACCATGTGCTGCCCACGAGCGGCACCGCCCGGTTCTTTTCCCCGCTGTCGGTGGACAGCTTTATCAAAAAATCCAGCTTCATCTGCTATAACCGCCCGGCGCTCGAAGCGGCGGTGGAGGACATCACCGCGATCGCCCGCGCGGAGGGCCTGGAAGCACACGCACGGTCGATTGAGGTGCGTTTTCCGGAAAAACAGGCGTAATCAGTCGAACTAAATGTAAAATTTAAAGATGATTATACGGAAAGGAATCGGATTATGGCGTATTCGCTGTGTGAGAAGGCGCGTTCCCTCACCCCGTACGATCCCGTGGAGGGGGTCTACCGGGTGCGGATGGACGCGAACGAATCGTTTCTGCTGCCTACCGATGAGGACCGGCGGCGGATGGCGCAGGCCGCGGCGGACGTGGCGCTCAACCGCTATCCGGATCCGGCGGCGGGCGAGCTGTGTACGGCTTTCGCGCAGCTGTACGGTGTGAAGCCGGAGCTGGTGACCGCCGGCAACGGCTCGGACGAGCTGATTTCGCTGGTCCTGTCCACCTTCCTGCAGAAGGGGGAAAAGGTGCTCACCGCCGAGCCGGATTTTTCGATGTACCGGTTTTATGCCGCGATCTCCGAAAATGCCTGCCTGCGGTATGACAAGGATACGGACCTGCGTATTTGTGTGGATGACGTGATCCGGCTGATTAACCGGGAAGGGGTGCGGCTGTTTATCTTCTCGAATCCCTGCAACCCGACGTCGGTGGGGCTCGGTCGCGCGGAGGTGCGCCGCCTGCTGACCGAAACCGAAGCGCTGATTGTGCTCGACGAGGCCTACATGGATTTCTGGGATCAGTCGCTGCTCGGCGAGGTGGAGCAGTACGATAACCTCATCATCCTGCGTACCTGCTCAAAGGCGCTGGGGCTCGCGGCACTGCGCATCGGGTTTGCGGTGGCGAACCCGACGCTGACCGGCATCCTGCGCTCGGCCAAATCGCCGTATAACACCGACGCGGTGACCCAGGCGATGGCGACAGTGGTGCTGAAGAACCCGCTGTATCATGACGTGTACCGCGAGCTGATTCTCACCTCCCGCGACATGCTGCTCGACGGCATGAAAAAGCTGGAGGCGCAGGGTTTGCTCCGGCGGGTGTATGACAGCTGCACCAACTTTGTGTTTGCCGAGGTGGATAACGCCAAGGCGATCCAGGATGACCTTGCCGACCGCGGGATCATCATCCGGCGGTTCGGGGACGACCGGCTGCGGATTACCGCTTCCACCGAACAGGATAACCGTGAGGTGCTGGCGATCCTGCAGTTTTTACTCAGCGGAAAGGGCTGCTGCGGGTAAAGTTTTCGCCGGCCTTTTTCAAAAGGCCGCGGGGTGAAGGGGCGGCGCCCCTTCGGACGGAAAGGAGCAAACGGATGCGAAGCGGAAAAGCGGCGCGGTGTACGCGGGAGACCGACATCACCGTCGAGGTGTGCTTAGACGGCGGCCGGGTGGAGGTGTCCACCGGCATCGGCTTTTTTGATCATATGCTCGAAGCGTTCGCCGTGCACGGCAACTTCGGGTTGACGGTGCAGGCGAAAGGCGACCTGCAGGTGGACGGCCACCATACGGTGGAGGATACCGGTATTGTGCTTGGCAAAGCGTTCGCCGAAGCCCTGGGGGATAAGGGCGGCATTGCGCGGTTCGGCAGTTTTACCGTGCCGATGGATGAAGCGCTCGGCTTTGCGGCGGTGGACGTCAGCGGCCGGCCGTACCTCGTGTACCAGGCGCAGATTAAGGAAGAACGGGTAGGGGCGTATGACACCTGCCTGACGCCGGAGTTTTTCCGCGCCTTCGCCACCCATGCGGGGCTGACGCTGCACCTGAAAGCGGAGTACGGTGAAAACGCCCACCATATCCTTGAGGCACTGTTCAAGGCGGCGGCGCATGCGCTGCGGCTGGCGGTCGCCCCGAAAGCCGGTACGCTGTCGACCAAGGGCGCGCTCGACTGACGCGGTACGGAGAGGAACGAGAGTATGCTTATTTTTCCCGCAATCGATATTCACGGCGGCCAGTGTGTGCGGCTGTATAAGGGGGATTTCGGCACCGCTGAACGGGTCGCGGAGGATCCGCTGGAGACGGCGAAGGGGTTCCGCGCGGCAGGCGCCGAATGGATCCATATGGTGGATCTCGACGGGGCCAAGACCGGCCGCACGGTCAATGCCGCCATTTTTGAGCAGGTTGCCGCCCAAAGCGGCCTGAAGGTGGAGCTTGGCGGCGGTATCCGGGATATGCAGACGCTGGAAACCTATTTTTCCCGCGGCATTTCCCGCTGTATCCTCGGCTCCGCGGCGCTGAAAAATCCCCAGCTGGTGCGGGAGGCGGTAAAGGCTTACGGCGAACGGATTGCGGTGGGGATCGACGCGCGGCATGGCATGGTGGCCGCCGAGGGCTGGCTTGAGGTGTCGGAGGTTTCCTATATCGAGCTGGCCAAACGGATGGAAGACGCCGGCGTGGCTACGCTGATTTTCACCGATATTTCGCGGGACGGCACCCTGACCGGACCGAATTTTGCACAGCTTTCGGCGCTGAGCGCCGCAGTGTCCTGCGATGTTGTCGCTTCGGGCGGCATCCATAACCTGAGCGATATTGAGCAGCTGCGCGCCGGCCATCTGTACGGTGCGATCTGCGGCAAGTCGCTGTATAGCGGCAGCCTGTCGCTCGCCGAGGCAGTCCGTACCGCCTCGGCGCCGTCGGATGCCGTCGATGTCGGCCGGTATTTCCGCAAGGATAAGCTGATTCCGGCGGTGGTGCAGGAGGCGGCGACCGGTGAGGTGCTGATGCTCGCCTATATGAACCGGCAGTCGCTGCGCCGTACGCTGGATACCGGTACCACCTGGTTCTGGAGCCGGTCACGGCAGGAATACTGGAACAAGGGCGCGACCAGCGGGCATTTCCAGCGGGTGGTGTCGCTGTCCGGCGACTGCGACGACGATACGCTGCTTGTAAAGGTGGAGCAGACCGGTGCCGCCTGCCATACCGGCGCGCATTCCTGCTTTTTTAACCGAATTGTTTGACGAAAGGACGGAATCCAATGAGCGACTGCATCCGTGAGGTATACGAAACGATTGTGGACCGGCGGGATCACCCGTCGGATAATTCCTACACCCGTTACCTGTTTGATCAGGGGGTGGATAAGATCCTCAAGAAGGTCGGTGAGGAATGCGCCGAGGTCATCATCGCCGCGAAAAACGGCAGGAACGAGGAGACGGCCGGCGAGCTGTGCGACCTTGTGTATCATGCGCTGGTGCTGATGGTGCAGCAGGGGATCACCCTCGAGGACATCGAAGCGATCCTCACCGAACGCCATGGCAAGGCGGGAAACCTCAAGAAGTTCAGGCAAACCGATAAGAACACCTGAACACAATGGCCGGGGAACGAAATTCCCCGGCCTTATTGCGTATTCTCAGCGCCATTCATCCTCGTTCATGACCACATACCATTTTCCCTTTTGCAAAGCACAGGCAAACAAGCCGAAATCCTTGACCTGATCATAGTTTCCGGTCGTTTCAAAGTCGCTTGCGGGGGCAGAAATGTCTACATAATAGATGACGACCTTTTCGCAGTCCGGAAACAAATCCAGCATACGCGGATCTTTTGCTTCCTCTGTCCGAACAAATTTATCCCCATTAACGCCGCGCATAAAATCCGGCAGATAATCGTCGTTGATCGTCCCGCTGTAATACTCCGATAGGCCGTTGTCGATCACATGGATAAAGTCCGGAGGCATCAGCGCCCGTGCCTTGGTATAATCTCCGCTGTTGAAAACCTCACAAAATGCGAGTATGGCTTTTTCCGGTGTTGACTGAAGCTCGTCCTGGCTATTGACAGAAGCGGCATTGTCAGTGGTACTCTGCTGCGATGCATCAATGCCCTTTTCAGGCTTATCTTCTGTTCTGCTGCACCCGCTCAGCAGGCAGAGAAAAAATAGGATGCATAAAAATCCTTTGGCTTTCATCACAATGACCCTCCCCTTCTTTATGATTGGTTGCGACGCACTTACTATTTGCCAGAAATTCTCTCTATCAGCAAAAGACTTATAAACCATTTTGGTTTATAAGTCAATATACCATTTTGGTTTATCTTATAATGTCCCCGATGTCATTTTGGACAGAAGGGAGCAGTCTGTATGTATGAGCGTATCCGTAGCCTGCGGGAAGACAGAGACCTGCTGCAGAAAGACATGGCAGAGATGCTGCATTGCAGTCAGGTGGCGTATTCCCGCTATGAATTAGGACTGCGGGATATTCCCACAGAAGTTTTGATTGCGCTGGCTGCGTTCCACCGTACCAGCACGGATTATCTGCTGGGGCTGACGGATGTTGAAAAACCGTATCCGAAAAAGAAGCCGTAAAAAGAGGGGTGTGGTGAAAAGCAAAGCCATGCATTTCCCCGTGCACGCTTATTTGACAGCAGTTCTCTCGGCCTTTCCAGCACCCCTCTCCTGTCCGCCGAATAGGATGAAAGGAACAGGAGGGGTGCCAGGTGAGCTTTGGAATGGCACTGGCGCACGCCGCGATGCTGGCGGTCGCTATGTCAACGGATACATTTGTGGCGTGCTTTGCCTACGGTGCCAACCGGATCCGCATCCCGCCGGCGTCTGCTGCGGTGGTGACGCTGGTGAGCAGCGGCATCCTGCTGGTCGCGCTGGCAGCGGGGCGGGCGGTGCGCGCGTTTATCCCGCAGGGAGTGGTAACGGCGGTCTGCTTTGCGCTGCTGTTTGTACTGGGCATTGCCCGGCTGTGCGACAGTTCCATAAAAGCGCTGATCCGGCGGCATCAGGGGCTGCATCGCGAGATACGGTTTTCGGTATTCAGCCTGCACTGTATTCTGAACATATACGCCGACCCGGAGAAAGCCGACCGGGACGCCTCGCGCGAGCTGTCGGTGCGGGAGGCAGCGCCTCTGGCGGCAGCACTGTCTCTTGACGGCCTGGCTGCCGGCTTCGGCGCCGGCATGGCGGCGGTCAATCTGTGGATGGCCGCCGCTATGTCACTCGCGCTGGGACTCGCCGCGGTGCTCGGCGGCAGTATGCTCGGCAAAAGGCTTGCGGAGCATTCGCGGCTGGATCTGTCCTGGCTGAGCGGCGCGCTGCTGATCGTGCTGGCGTTCTGCCGGCTGGGATAGGCAGCGGCGGATCCGGACTTTTCCCGCTCCACATGAAAACCGCCCGCGCTGCCGAACCGGCAGCGCGGGCGGTTGCTGTGTGAGATTATTCTACACGGACGAGCCCGTCGGTGTACAGTGTCCCGCAGGGCAGGGGGGTGGGCAGCGCCAGCGCATACAGGTCGGCCGCTCTTGCTTCCAGCGCGTACAGCCCGTCGGCTTCCTTACCGAGCAGGGAGCGCTGGGACACCCGGGTGAGCAGCGGAACCTTGGCGGCCTTGGCGGCGCTGAGGATTTCCCGTCCGCGACCGTTCATCCCGAGCACCCGCAGGTAGGGCGGCGTCCGGCCTTCCCAGCCGGCCGGGATGTCCAGGAACGCCGACCAGATCAGCCGGCGGATCCGGGTGAGCGGGTAACGCTTGGTTTTTACCCGGCTTTCGAGCTCCTCGAGTGTTCCGGCGGTGCTGACCGCCTCGTACAGCCGGTTTTCGATCCCCTCGGAGATGCCGGGCAGTTTGGCCAGCTCCTCGCGGCTCATCCGCCGCAGCTTGGCCAGCACCGCCCGCTCGAGCAGGCGGACATCTGCCGGGCAGTGCCCCTGCGCGGCCGCGGCGCTGAGGATTTCCATCGAGGCGGCGGGTAGGAACGGCGCAGCGGCCACCAGCCGGCCGGCCTGCGCGAGGGTGCGGATATAGCTGGCGGATGCGGTGTCGCCGAGCGGGTACGTCTCGTCGTGCCCCGCTCCGAAACGGGGGATGGTGTAGGGCACAATCGGCGAATCCAGCCGATGCAGCGCCTTAAGGTATTCGATGCCCAGGGTGTTGTTGGGGGAGGAAAACAGTTCGGCTGTCCGGTTACCGGCGATTTCCTGTACGGCGCGCTGCCGCGCTTCCGGGAAGGATATGCCGTAGTCCAGGTGGTAGCGCAGTAGCTGGGCAAAGCGGTCGGTGGACAGGCAGTCGGCAGCCTTCTGCAGTGCGGCAATGTCGCCGCTTTCGCTGCCGAAGCTGATGATGTCCACGCAGCCGAGTGCGTCGAGCGCGCTGACCATGCCGAAGGCAAAGCCCTCGGCCGAGGCGAGCGACCACGGCAGCGGCAGCCCGATCACCAGATCCGCACCGCCGGCGAGCGCCATACGCACCCGGTCGCCCTCCGGCAGCATGGCCGGTTCCCCGCGCTGGGTGAAGCAGCCGCTCATCACGGCGACAATATGGGTCGCGCCGCCCCCGTCTTCATCGCGTGTGCGCGCGATATGGTGGGCATGCCCGTTGTGGAAAGGGTTGTATTCCGCCGCAATGCCCGCAATTTTCATCGAAAGCCCCACATCCTTTTCCGTAACCGGCCGAAAACCGGCGGCTTTGTGTACATTTGTGCAGGATAACCCTTGTCAAACGCCGCGTTTTGGGCTATGATAGTCTATCGGACAGACTGCTCTATTTTCTTCAGTATACCGTGTTTCGGCGTAAAAATCAATCTTGACGGGCGTTAAGAGCTTACCGCTCGTCAAAGAAACGGAGAGAAAAGAAAAGTATGAAAATTCTGGTCATCAACGCGGGCAGCTCCTCACTGAAATATCAGCTGATCGACACCCAGGGTGAAAAGGTGCTGGCCAAGGGCAACTGCGAGCGGATCGGCATCGACGGCAAGCTCACCCATAAGACCGGGGACGGCCGGGTGGTGGTGATCGAAGAGGCCATGCCGGATCATACGGCGGCGTTCGCGGTGGTTAAGAGGGCGCTGACCTCCGGCGAGGGCAAGGTGATTGAGGATTTGCATGAGGTGGCGGCGATCGGCCACCGTGTGGTGCAGGGCGGCTCGAAATACGACCGCTCGGTGCTCATCGACGACCAGGTGATGCAGGACATCGCGGACTTTGCCGCCCTTGCGCCGCTGCATAACCCGGCGCATCTGCAGGGAATCCGTGCGGCAACAGCTGCTTTCGGCAGCGAGGTGCCGCAGGTGGCGGTGTTTGACACCGCATTCCACCAGACCATGCCGGCAAAGGCGTATATGTTTGCGGTGCCGTATGCGTATTATGAAAAATACGGTGTGCGGCGCTACGGCTTCCACGGCACGTCCCACCGCTTTGTGTCGCAGCGCTGCTGCGAGCTGCTGGGCAAGCCGGACGGCAAGGGTACCCGCATCATCACCTGCCATCTGGGCAACGGGTCATCCATCGCCGCGATCCAGGACGGGAAGGTCATCGACACCACGATGGGGCTTACCCCGCTCGACGGCCTGATTATGGGTACCCGCTGCGGGACGATCGACCCGTCGGTGGTGCTGTTTTTGATGGAAAAGGAAGGGCTTTCCGCCAAGGAGATGGACGAGATCCTCAATAAAAAATCCGGTATGCTCGGCGTATCCGGCGTATCGAGCGACGACCGCGACATCCAGGCCGCCAAGGAGGCCGGAAACGCCCGCGCCGCGATGGTGCTGGATATGCGCACCTACGAAATCATCAAATTCATCGGCGGCTATGTGGCCGCGCTCGGCGGGGTGGACGCGATTGTGTTTACGGCCGGCGTCGGGGAAAACCAGCAGAGCATCCGTTCGGATGTGCTGGAGGGGCTTGCTTACCTGGGTATCCGGGTGGATTACGAGGCCAATAAGGCGCGCGGTGAAGAGGTGGAGATCACCACCCCGGATTCGGCCGTGCGCAGCTTTGTGATCCCGACGAATGAGGAACTGGTGATCGCCAGGGATACCCGGGCGATCGTTGAGGCGCTGGCGTAAGGCCGGCTTTTCCGCGGCGCCGGGACTGCCGTGGGAGCGCAAGCAGGGAGCGGGAAAAAACGAAATGGATAAAGCGGAAGTTTACGCGTATTTGGACAGCCGGCATATAGGCTATGAGGTTACGGAGCACGAGGCGGTGTACGGCATGGGCGAGCTGTCCTCGGTCGCCCTCCCTTACCCGGGGGCGGATGCCAAAAACCTTTTTGTGCGGGACGATAAAAAGCAAAGCTATTACCTGATTACAGTGAAGGGCGATAAGCGGGTTGACCTGAAGGCGTTCCGGCAGAAGAACCATACGCGGCCCTTATCCTTTGCCGCGCCGGAGGACTTGCTGGCGATTCTGGGGCTGGTGCCGGGTTCTGTCTCGCCGTTTGGCCTTCTGCACGATGGGCAGGGCCGGGTGCAGTTCTTTTTGGACCGGGCGTTTTTGCAGCCTCCCGGGGTCATCGGCATCCATCCCAATGACAATACGGCGACGGTCTGGCTCAAAACCCCGGACCTGATCGGCCTGCTGGAGGAGACCGGGCATACGGTGAACCTCACGGATGTGTAATACGAATAAAGCAAAAAGCCGGAAGCGTCAAACGCTTCCGGCTTTTGCCGTCCGTCCGGATCAGTGATTGCTGTCGCGATGTTCGAGCAGCTCTTCCCGGTCACGGAAAAACAGGGAAATACACCAGATACCCGCCAGCGCCACGATCGTATAGATCACGCGGCTGACCGCAGCACCCTGTCCGCCGAATGCCCACGCCACGATATCGAACTGGAAGAGGCCAATACTACCCCAGTTCAGGGCGCCGATGACCACGAGGATCAGAGCAATTCTGTCCAGCATGCGTCTTCACTCCTTAGATCATTTGACGTTTCTGTTAGCCGCCTTGGCGGCCAGATCGAATAATATGGCTTATTCAATCGGGTTTAGTATGGACTGATTTACAAGGATTATACCGCTGCCGAAAATAAAAAAACTGTGTCGAATGGATTTTTTATCCATCGCCGCAGTCTTTTTCGATCAAATCCTCCAGGGACACCTGAAAAACCCGTGCAAAAGCCGTCAGCTCGATATCGGTGACAAAGCGCTGGCCGCTTTCGATGCGCTGCACGGCATTTTTGTCCAGATCCAGCCCTTCGAGCTGCAGCCGGTCCGCGAGCGCGCGCTGCGATACGCGCGGCGTCATCTGCTTGCGCAGCGCGGCGATGCGGCGGCCGCATAGGTTCAGCGTGCCGTCGCGGTTGCGGTTTTTATACATAAGCCCACACTCACCTAAATTTGACATTTAGTAATTGTCATTTAATTTAGTATATGGTATAATAAAGGCAAATATGACATGCAATAAATGTCAAAAAAGGAAAGGTGGGACAGGAATGCAGCTGGCGGAGGAACTGGTCACCCATGCGGTGGGGCAGCAGGTGCTGCAATGGCTGGAGACGGCGCGCCTGGACTATGCCGCGCTTGCACGGCAGCAGGCGGTGCGGATCCTGGCCGAGATTCAGGCGGTGATCCAGGATGAGGTGATCGACGATTATACCCGTGTGGACCGCATCGTGGACATTTTTTTGCGGTATGAGATCGACAGCGGTACCTGTCATATGGTGTAGAAAGAAAAGGCCGATGCAAAAGTATCTTTTGCATCGGCCTTTTTGCTATACGGCCTTTATGGCGCGGGAGCCTCCACCCGGTTGAGCCGTTCGCCGCGGACAAATGCATCCACATTTTGCACGGCGATTTCGAGCAGCCGGCGGCGGGTGTCCAGCGGCGCCCAGGCAATATGCGGCGTGATGATGCAGTGCGGCGCGTCGAGCAGCGGGGAGTCCGCGGGCAGCGGTTCGCTGTCCGCCACGTCGACCGCGGCGCCGGCGAGCTTTCCGCTGCGCAGCGCATCCCGCAGCGCCGCCTCATCGATCAGCGGCCCGCGCGCGGTGTTGATCAGCATTGCGCCGTCCTTCATGCGGGCGAGCGTATCGTGGTTGATCAGCCGCCTCGTTTCGTCGGTCAGCGGGCAGTGCAGCGAAACCACATCGCTTTGGGAAAACAGCGTGCCGGCGTCGACAAACTGTACATCCGCACCTGGCTGTGCGTCGGGATGCCGGCTGTAGACGAGCACCCGCATCCCGAAGGCGGGCGCGATAGCGGCGACCGCCCGGCCGATCCGGCCGAAGCCGTATATGCCGAGGGTTTTGCCTTCCAGGGCGATCTGCGGGGTGTTCCAGTAGCAGAAATCCGGGCACGACGACCAGTCACCGGCGTGTACGCTGCGGTCATGCTCGCCCACGTGGTGACACAGCTCCAGCAGAAGAGCAAAGGTAAACTGGGCGACCGAGCGGGTGGAGTAGGCGGGGATGTTGGTCACCGCAATCCCACGCGCCGCGGCCGCGGACAGATCCACGACGTTGTAGCCGGTGGCAAGCACGCCGATGTAGCGGATCTGCGGGCAGGCACCGAGTATTTCGGCGGAGATGACCGTTTTGTTGGTCAGCACCAGCTGCGCGTCGCCGATATGGGCGACCGTGTCGGATGGAGCGGTGTGGGCGTAGACCTGTACCTCGCCGAACGCCCGCAGTCCGTCCCAGGAGAGGTCGCCGGGGTTTACCGCGTGACCGTCAAGAATCACGAGCTTCATCGGAATATCTCCCTTCAGGCATTTGCAAACAGTTCCCGGCGCAGGATCCCGGTCAGATGCCCGGCAATCTCGCGGTGGCCGTCGCGCAGCGGGTGCAGCGGTTCGACAGGCACCCACCCGGTGGAATCGATAAACAGGACGTCGCAGCCGTTTTCCCGGTTGTACGCCGCCACCATCGCCCCCAGATCCTTTGCAAACGCGCCGCAGAAGGCGCTCAGCGCAATCAGCCTTGCCTGCGGATGGGTGCGGCGGATAAGATCGAGCAGCCGGCGGTAACCGGCGATGTAGTCTTCCGCAGAGGCGCCGCGGTCGTTCGCACCGTGGTTAATCAGGATGTAGGCCGGCGGTGTGGGATACGTCATCGGCATGTCTGCAAAGCAATACGGATAAGCATCTTCGGCTTTGGGCACGCTGCCGCAGCCGCCCCTCGTGATGCCCACCGCGCCGTAGCCCATCATCAGCGGGCGCAGTCCGAGCGCTTCGGCGGTCAGCCAGGCGTAGGTCGCGGTAACGTCATCCATGTAGGGACGGTTGAGCCAGCCGTTGGCATGGACGTTGCATTCTGCGTCGATGAGCACGCCTTCGGTGATGGAGTCGCCCACAAATTCGATCACCGGCCGTTCGTCCGCCGGCAGTCCGGCCGGAGCGTCCGCCTCCAGCCCGCAGAAAGCGATTTTGCCGATGAGCGGCTGGTACCAGCGGTGGTGCATCTCTACGGATCCCTTATAAATCACGGTGACCACATGCTCGCCGTCGTCCGGCGCGGCCACCCGCAGATAGGGGGAGAGCGGCGCCTCGACCCGTGCGCCGCCGTCGACGTTGATCCAGACGTGCGGATAAGGGTGCTCGTTGAACTCCAGGTTGAACTGCAGCCGCGCCATCCGTCCGCGGAAGGCGGCCTCAATGGTTGCGCCGGCCGCCGTGGCGCAGGCGGTATTGTTCCAGACGCCCCACCGGCCGGTCAGGCGGACAGATGCGTCGGTATAGGGAATGAACATAAATTTCCTCCTCCAAACGATTTTGCAGCGGAAAATCTCTCCTGATCATACCGCCTCACGGGTGTGAAGTCAAGAGCAAAATGGGGGGCCGTCCGCATAGGCCCCGTGGGCAATTTTGCTTGCCGCTTTTTTGCCTACTTTTCACGCTTGAAAAAGTGGGTGGCTGCCCGCCATCCGGTAAAAACGTGCTGCCGATGGATACTTGCCTATCGATTAGGCGAGGGATCTTTTTCGGTCTGGAGTGATCAGTCCGAACGTCCTCACCGCTATTAAACCACAGCGATTCCGTCATCGTACAATTAAAACGCGGTCAAACAAAAAACACCCGGGAACTATTTGTTCCGGGTGTTTTTCTGCGCTTTGATAACCTTCAGGCGGGAGAAATCCTCCCGCTCCTTTTCCTCGAGTGAATCGGTGATGTACTTGACCGTGGAGGTCAGGCGAGGGATGATGATGTTTTTCAGCGCATTCGCCCGCTTTTGGGTTTTGTTGACCGCTGTAGCCAGGCGGTACACGCTGTTTTCGACCTCTGCCAGTTCGGCGGTCAGCTTTTTCACCTCGTCGAAGCGGATATAAGCCTCATCCACGAGCGCGCTCGACGAAACAAAGCCGTAGTTGAGCTCCACCGGCTGCGGGTCGAGTTTCACAATGGGGATTTCCACCCCCATGACGCTGCGGCTGCTCAGGCTCAGCCCGTTTTCCACCGGCACCGCCGCCGCGATGTCGGCGCAGATGCCGTGTGCAACGTTGGCGCGCTGCAGGGCGAGATAGGCCTTGGCATAGCCGTCGTCGATACGGGACTGGATCGACGCGGCGCGGTCGATGAGCGCCATCATTTCCCGCACGATGATATTGCGTTTGCGGTCGAGCAGCTCAAAGCCGACCCGTGCGAGATCGAGGGATTTTTTAGTGTTGATCAGATTGCCTTTGGTGGGGAATACCTGTTCCGCCAAGCTGCGTCACCGCCTTTCTTCCGAGATGGTGGCTGATCAGGCCTTTTCCTCCTGCGCCTTGAGGGATTGCTCCAACTCCACAAGGATGGAGCTTTCCGGATGATAGAACTGATCGAGGGTAGCCTCATCCACACGGTCGAGTTCTTCGCGCGGCAGGGTGGACAGCAGCTTCCAGCCGAGATCCAGCGTCTGGTCGATGGTGCGGTTTTCGTTTTCACGCTGGTTGGTGTAGATCTGGTCGAACAGGCGGCCGAACTGCAGCAGCTTTTTGTCGCCGGGGGACAACTCCTCCTCACCGATAACCGAGGCGAGCGAACGGGCATCCTGCACCCGCGCATAGCAGGCGAACAGCTGGTTGGAGACTGCGGCGTGGTCGGCGCGGGTGAAGCCCTCGCCGATGCCGTCCTTCATCAGACGCGACAGCGACGGCAGCACCGAAACCGGCGGATAAATGCCGCTGTTGTCGAGCGAGCGGTCGAGCACGATCTGCCCCTCGGTGATGTAACCGGTCAGGTCGGGTACTGGATGGGTGATGTCGTCGTTGGGCATGGTCAGGATCGGGATCTGGGTGACCGAGCCGGTACTGCCCTTGATCATGCCGGCGCGCTCGTACAGCGAGGCAAGGTCGGAATACAGGTAGCCCGGATAGCCCTTACGGCCGGGGATTTCGCCCTTGGAGGAGGAGAACTCCCGCAGCGCCTCCGCATAGGAGGTCATATCGGTCATGATGACCAGGATGTGCATATTCAGGTCGAACGCCAGATATTCCGCCGCAGTCAGCGCGCAGCGCGGCGTCAGCGTACGTTCGATGATCGGATCGTTGGAGAGATTGAGGAACATCGCCACCCGGCCGAGCACGCCGCTTTCCTCAAAGCTGCGGCGGAAATAGTCAGCCACGTCGTTGGTCACGCCCATCGCGGCAAAAACGATGGCGAAATCCTGTCCTTTTCCGTCCTCGTCGGCGATACGCGCCTGCCGCACAATCTGCGCGGCCAGTTCGTTGTGATGCATGCCGGAACCGGAGAAAATCGGCAGCTTCTGGCCGCGGATAAGGGTCATCATGCAGTCGATCGAGGAAATGCCGGTGGCAATGTAGTTGCGGGGATACACCCGGGAAACCGGGTTGATCGGCGTGCCGTTGATGTTGCGGCGCACCACCGGGAACAGGTCGCCCAGCCCGTCGATCGGCCGTCCGGCGCCGTCAAAAATACGTCCGAGCAGTTCGGGGGACAGCGGCATTTCCACCGGATGCCCCATAAGCCTCGTGCGGGTGTTGTCGAGCGAAATCCCGTTGGTGCCTTCAAACACCTGGATCACGACGCGGTCGCCGTCGATCTGGACGATACGGCCGTCCCGTTCGGTGCCGTTTTCGAGTCGAATGGTGACCGTCTCTTCATAGGAAGCATCCTTGATCCCCTCGAGGGCGATCAGGGAGCCGTTGATCTCCTTGACCCCGAGATATTCAATAATCATAAGCCTTCATGCCTTTCTGGGTTCGCCCGCATGCCGCAGGGGCGCGGGCGGAGTACAAACACGCGGCGGATCAGGCAAGCGCATGCATGGCGTCCCGGATCTCGGTCATGTAATCGTCGAAGCGTTCCGGCTGGCTGTTGGGCACATCGTATTTCATCTTGACCGCTTTGTCAAACAGGCCGGTCTCGAGAATGCGGCTCAGCGGCACGCCGGCGGCGACAAGTGCGCGGGCGCTGTCGTGCAGGTACAGGATCACCCGCATCATTTTCAGCTGCTTTTCCATCGGCACATAGGTGTCGTCCTGATGATAGGCGTTCTGCTGCAGGAAGCCGACCCGGATTACGCGGGCGGTTTCGATGACCAGTTTCTGGTCATCCGGCAGCACGTCGGCGCCGATGAGCTTGACGATCTCCATCAGCTGGCTTTCCTCCTGCAGGAGCTGGGCGACCCGGCTGCGGCAGGAGAGAAAATCCTCGCCCACGTTTTTCGCGTACCAGCCGGAAAGGTCGCCGATGTATTCGCTGTAGCTGGAAGTCCAGTTGATGGCAGGATAATGCCGGGCATAAGCGAGCGCCTTGTCCAGCGCCCAGAAGCAGCGGGTGAACCGTTTGGTGTTCTGGGTGACCGGTTCGGAAAAGTCGCTGCCCTGCGGGGATACGGCGCCGATGATGGTGACGCTGCCCTGGCTGCCGCCGAGGGTCTGCACCATGCCGGCGCGCTCATAGAATTGCGACAGGCGGGAGGGCAGATAGGCCGGAAAGCCTTCTTCCGCCGGCATTTCCTCCAGCCGGCCGGAGATTTCGCGCAGCGCTTCCGCCCAGCGGGAGGTGGAGTCGGCCATGATCGCGACGTGATACCCCATGTCGCGGTAATATTCCGCCAGCGTGATGCCGGTGTAGATCGACGCCTCGCGCGCGGCCACCGGCATGTTGGAGGTGTTGGCGATCAGGGTGGTGCGGTCGGTCATCGGCCGGCCGGATTTCGGGTCAATCAGGCTGGAGAACTCCTCGAGCACCTGGGACATCTCGTTGCCGCGCTCGCCGCAGCCGATGTAGACGATGATGTCGGCGTCGCACCATTTGGCCAGCTGATGCTGGGTCATGGTCTTGCCGGTGCCGAAGCCGCCGGGGATGGCGGCCGTGCCGCCCTTGGCCACCGGGAACAGCGTGTCGATAACCCGCTGGCCGGTAATCAGCGGTGCCTGCGGGTGCAGCCGCGAGGCGACCGGACGCGGGGTGCGGATCGGCCATTTCTGGCAGAGGGTCAGATTGTGCCGTTTGCCGGTGCCGTCGGTCAGCACCGCAACGGTGTCGTTTACCGTATATGCGCCGTCCGGCATCACCGATTCCACCGTGCCGGACAGGCCGGGCGGCACCATGCATTTGTGGGTGATGATTGCGGTTTCCGGGCAGGTGGCGTACACCATGCCGGCTTCCAGCCGGTCGCCGGGCTTTACCGTGACCGTGACCGACCATTTTTTCTCCTCGTCGAGCGCGGATACGCTGACCCCGCGGGAGATGAAATCGCCGGACTTTTCCTCGATTGCCTTGAGGGGGCGTTCGATGCCGTCGAAAATATTGTCGAGGATACCGGGACCAAGCGTTGCGCAAAGCGGGCCGCCGGTCGTATACACCGGTTCACCCGGCCGCAGCCCGGTCGTCTCCTCATACACCTGAACGGTGGTTTTCTGATCGTTGATGCCGATGACCTCGCCGGCGAGCCGGTTGCTGCCCACGAGCACCATTTCCATCATCTGCAGGCCGGTGTTGCCCGGCAGGGTGATAACCGGCCCGTTGATGCCCTGTATGCAGTTATCCATCGTGTGTCACGCCTTTCTGTGCCTGCGGATTTCCCGCGCTTAACTTCGTCTGTGCCGCCCCGGAGGAAACGCCGCCGCATGGCAGCCGTTTCCCGGAGCCGCGGCTTACTCCACCGTCAGCCCGGATTCGCGGGTAAACCAGTCGCGCTGCAGCTCGAGCTTGGAGTCGAGCGTATCGTCGATGAGCAGCCCGGCGTTCTGGTTGACGGCGCGTACGCCGCCGATGCGGATATCGTCCGCAGCCGCCAGTGAACTGCCCGCCGGGCAGACGTCCCGCAGGGCAGCGGCATGCTTTTCCATATCGGCCGCAGAGAGGTAGAATACCGTCCCGTCCGCGGGCAGCCGTTCGGCCGTTTCAGCCACCGAGCGCCGCAGCACGCCGGGATATTCCGCCGAAGCGGTGTATTCCCTGAGCCGCTCAGCCGCATCGCGGAACACCGAAGCCATCATTTCGCTGCGCCGGCCGATCAGCTTCTGCCGTGCGGCAAGCTCCCGGCGGGACATTTCCCGGCTCATCTCGTTATGCAGCTCCGCCTGCTCGCGATGGATCAGTTGATATACGTCGGCGAGCACCTTGCGCTCCGCTTCCTTGAGCCGCTCGGCCTTGAAATCTTCCACCTCCTGGTGGATTTTCCGGCTCTGCTCCTCCGCATAGGAGGTGATGGCCTGCACAAATTTGCTGATTTTCTCGTCGCTGTTCGCCATAATGTTACCGTACCTTTCTGCGCACGAACCACGCTGTAAAAAGGAATAGGGGAAAAACCGGCCCGGTTAGATTTTGATGCCGATGGCCTCGCGGACATACCGCGTGATGGAATCCTTCGCCCGTCCGTTGCCGTGGCGGTCGGGGATTTCCACAATCAGCGGCCGGGAGCGGTTGAGCTTGAGATCGTCCACGAGATCCCGGCACAGCCGGACGAGATGCTCGGTCATCAGAATGACGGCGATATCGTCCTGCTCCATCGCGTCGGACAGCGCCTTATGCACCTCGTCCGCCTCGTGCACCACAACGCCCTCGATCCCCGCCAGCCGCATGCCGACCTGGGTATCGACGTTGTCGCTGATGACATAAAAACGCATATCCTCACCTTCTTAGCCTTATCCGCCGGGCGGTAAATCAGAACAGCAGGATCATCAGGGACACCAGCAGGCCGTACAGGCCGAAGCCTTCGCCGAGTGCCACGAAGATGATGGATTTACCGAAGTTTTTCGGATCTTCCGCCGTCGCACCGATGGCCGCGGACGAGCCGGAGGCCACCGCGATGCCGCCACCGATGCCGGCAAGGCCGACAGCCAGCGCCGCACCGATATACTTCAGGCCGCTGTCCGCCGCGGGAGCCGCCGTGTCACCGTCGGTTTCGGTCTGCGCAGTAGCGGCGGGAGCTGCCGTGTCGTTCTCAGCAGCCGCGCCGAACATCGGCAGCGACAGGCTGACCGCCAGGATGGCAATCAGGCTGAGGAAGTGCAGGCTCAGCGCCTTTTTCGGCGCCATGCCGCGTTTGACCAAAACAATCGAAATCGCCACCGAGACGAGAAGCAGGGTTACCGGTACCAGAAAATACAGAGCGTTCATAATCGTCAACCTCCTGAAATGTCAGACGTTTCTATGTTGGGCCGGCCACAGAGCCGGCAGCCTTACGAATTTTCTTCGGATTTGAGCGAAAGCGGGTGGAAGGGCTTGCCGTCGCCGATATAATACCGGCTGAACATCTCGTAGTATTCGAGACGCATCACCTGGATGACCACCAGCACCGCCTCCATGCCCATGACCAGCGCGTTGCCGATGATGGCGGCGATGGTGAAGCCGACGGTGTGGAACATGCCGCCGATGGCGAATACCGCCATCATCATGCCGGCATGAACCAGCACGAAGGCGGCCACCCGCAGGAAGGACATGGTGTTGGACAGATAGCTGAGCATGAATTCAAATACTTCAAAGAAATTCTGGATGATGAATTCGCCCCATTTTTTCGGCTTCCAGTCGGGATCGCGCGCCACCAGCCGGCCAAGTATTTCGCGGAAGAACATCAGCAGGACCGGCAGCACGATCAGGCACAGCACATACGGCAGATTCAGCAGCGGGATACCCAGCCCGATCTGGCAGGCTGCGCCGATGATCAGCGACAGGTAAAACACCAGCCCGGCCACACCGTTGGCGCCGAACAGACCGTTTTCATAGTCTTTCTGCTTGAGGCAGGTGCGAATATTCATCAGCATGGACACCGCGATCAGCAGCACGCCGATGCCCACCGAAGCAAGCAGGATCATCACGGTGGTGCCGGATTCCATCACCTCAATGGGTTTTTCCTCCAGGCCGAACAGCGCCTTGTACAGCGGGTCGAGCACATGCTCGAAGCCGAAAACCGAGCCGAAGGCGGTGCCGAACACGGCGGAGGAGATGCCGCAGGGAACCAGTACGCGGCCGATGGCCATTTTCCCGAATTTCCACATCAGCCAGCCGATCAGCGCGAGTACCAGACCCTGGCCGAGGTCGGCAAACATGATGCCGAACAGCACGGTGTAGGTGACGGCGATGAAGGCGGTGGGATCGTTTTCGGTGTACCGCGGCAGGCCGTACATATTGACGAAGAACTCAAACGGCCGGAACAGCCAGGCGTTGTGCAGCTTGACCGGCGGCGTATGGTGCGCGTCCTCGTCCGGGCGCTCGAAGGAGAATTCGATGCCGTCCACCGCTTCCAGCGCGGTGCGGAAGGCTTTTTCCTCCCGGCGCGGGATCCAGCCGGCCAGAATGAATTTGTCGTTGTACTGCGCGGCGTACCGGCGCACCCCGAAGTAGTACGCCCGTCCCTTGAGCAGGGAATAAACCTGGCAGCAGGCAGGCGCCTCCTTTTCCCAGATGGCGTCGAGCTGTGCCTGGATTTCCTCGAGCCTGCGGCCGTTTTCCTCCCGTTCCGCCTTGAGATGTTCAACAATTTCCTCCGGCGTCCCGATGGCGGCAGGCACCCGCATGCGTTCAAAATACAGGCTGGAGAAGATGCGGTCTACGTCGTCGGCAAAATCCAGCGGGGAGAAATACACCCCCCAGTAGTATTCGGTATCGCTGGTGCCGGGGAAAAACAGGACGTAAGGATTTTCGTTGTAGTATTGCAGCTTGTCAAAGCTTTCCTTGGGCAGCCGGCCGAAGCGCACCTTGATGGTCTGGCAGGCGAGGATGCTTTCCAGATCGATGCCCAGGCCGATGAAATGCTCGAACTGCTCGATGTCCTTGTTTTCGGATTCCCGTTTGGCGGAAAGCTCGCTGCGTTCCTTGGACAGCCCGGATACCTTGCGGGAAAACTCCTCCACATACGCGAACAGCTGCTCATCGGTGAGATCGGGCAGCGCATCGGTCAGGTGCAGCTTCCCGCCGGCGCGGGAAACGGCCGCTTCGAGCTGTCCGAGCGGGTTGGTGTACGGGTTTTCCTCCTGCACGGCGGAAAACCCGGTGGTGTCGGAGAAAAAGGTCATGGCGTCGTCCGGCTGGAAAACGCCGCTGTCCCCGCATACCTGCACGACGCGGTTCAGACAGTCCATATGGCCGATGATGCTGACCAGCTTCATCTTGGCAACAGCCAATGGAATCGCCTCCTTACGGCGGGGCTTGTCCCCGCATGATTACAATGGCGGATAACCGCTGCTTATAGCATAACCAACATCGGCCGGATCTGTTCGGCAGTCATGCCGTAACGCACCCCTTCGATGATGTTGATGATATCGTCCACCTCGATGTCGGTGAGGACCACATAGGAGAGCATCACCACCATCGGGCTGGAGGAAAAGTGGATGTGATGCCGCGCCGTAAAGAAGGAGGCGCGGTCGTCGAGATCGTGGATGAACCGGCGCTGCTCGTCCGGGATTTTACGACCGGCGGGGGTGGTGAAGAACAGCCGCACCACCTCATCGGGGGAATCCGCTGCGATCATTGCCTCCTGCACGCGCCGGGAGATGGTACCGCCGGAGGGCAGCAGCTGGGCGCGTATGGCGTCGGGTGAGGCGTGGAAAAACTGCTTGAGCCGCAGGATGCGGGTGACGTTCTGGGCATCCACCATCGCCCCGCACAGATCGGTCAGCTGCTGCCGCTCCTTGCCGCGGGTGCGGGCGACCACCGCCTGCAGCGTTTCGATTAAGTGGCGGTACAGCGCCGTTTCGATGGCGGTGATGGGGATGCACAGCGAGCCGTCTTCTCCCGTTTCCGGGGAAAACCGCGCCAGAATCGCGCGGTACGGGGTGCCGTCGAGCACCCCGAGCAGCTGTTCGTAGGTTTTGACCTTGCTCATGCCGATCAGGTCGAGCTGGGTGTGTGAAGAGAAGAACGGCGGCATCGAAAAGAAAAATTCCTCCGGCCGTCCGGCACTCAGCAGCCGCAGACACTGCACGATCTCATCGATCTCGCCGCGCTCGAGCAGGTAATCGGACAGATGCGAACCGACCGTCATATCGTAGCGGCTCAGCGACGCGTAGTCGCTGAACAGCTTGCGGCGCAGCAGCGTTTCCAGATACCCGCGGTGGATGGTCGCCTCGTTGATCTCCCGCAGTGCGGTGGCGTAGGAGGTACGGGTTTTGAGATACGCGGCGATTTCGCTGACGCTGTGGCAGGCCAGCAGATCCTTGTAGTTTTGCGGCTTCAGGCAGTGCCCGTACATGGCGAGCGCCTTGGCCAGGATGACATTGGAAGAAAAGGAAACCGGCAAAGCGGCTCACCTGCCTTTCATTCTGGGAATTGTGTGAGACCGGCGGTCAGGCGTCGAGGACGTTGCGGACAATGGTGTCCACCCATTCGTCCCGGTGCTCGCGGTAGATGCCTTCCAGCCGCTCGGTCTGGCGGGTATATTCCGCCTCGCGTGCCTCCCAGGCCTTTTCCGCCGCAGCACGTTCGGTGTCGCTGTTGAGCTGGATGCGCCGCCTCGCGCGCTCAAGGTAGTCTGCGCGCAGCTGGGCTGCCTTTTCGGCGATCTCCTTTTCCGAGTCCAGCTTTTCCCGCTGGGCGGCCTCGGTGATCTGCCGCGCCTTCTGATCCATTTCCACGATGCGCTTGATCATATTTTCCATCGGCCTTATTCCCACCTTTCCCGGACGGACGTCCATAGGCTAAAGACAATGTGGAGAGAACCGCTTCACCGCCGTTCTCCCCACACCCCTGTTTCCGTCCCTAGTATATACCTGTCTTTCGACAATTACAAGTAAGGAAATGATAAAATTTTCACGAGCTTTCGGATGACTTCTTGTTAGTTTTTCAGGCTCTGCATCGGCGCCGGAATCCGTCCGCCGCGGCGGATAAACCGCGCGGGCGACCAGGTGTTGAGCGGCATTACCGGCCCGCCGCCGAGCAATCCGCCGAAGGACAGCTCCTCGCCGACCCCTTTGCCGATGGCGGGAATTACCCGCACAGCGGTGGTTTTGGAATTGACCATACCGATCGCCGCCTGATCGGCGATGATGGCGGCAATCACCTCTGCGGGCGTGTCGCCGGGGATGTTGATCATGTCCAGTCCCACCGAACACACCGCGGTCATCGCCTCGAGCTTTTCGATCCGCAGGCAGCCGCAACGCGCCGCGTCGATCATGCCGGCGTCCTCGGTGACGGGGATAAACGCACCGGACAGGCCGCCGACGTGGGAGGAGGCCATGACGCCGCCCTTCTTCACCGCATCGTTGAGCAGCGCGAGCGCCGCCGTGGTACCGTGTGCGCCGCAGCATTCCAGACCCATTTCCTCCAGGATGTGGGCCACCGAATCGCCTACTGCGGGTGTGGGGGCGAGCGAAAGATCGACGATGCCGAACGGCACGCCCAGCCGCTTGGAGGCTTCAAACGCGACCAGCTGGCCCATGCGGGTGATTTTAAAGGCAGTTTTCTTGATAATGTCGGCCACCGCAGTCAGATCGCAGTCGCCGGCCTTGGCCAGTGCCGCACGCACCACGCCCGGGCCGGAAACGCCGACGTTGATCACGCTGTCGGGTTCTCCGGCGCCGTGGAAGGCGCCCGCCATAAACGGGTTGTCTTCCGGCGCGTTGCAGAACACCACCAGCTTCGCGCAGCCGATGCAGTCCCGGTCGGCGGTGCGCTCGGCGGTGCGGCGCACCACCTCGCCCATCAGCCCGACCGCGTCCATGTTGATGCCGGTCTTAGTGGAGGCAATGTTGACCGAAGAGCACACGTGCTCGGTGACGGCCAGCGCCTCGGGGATGCTTTCGATCAGCTCGCGGTCGCCGGGGGAGAAGCCCTTCTGCACCAGCGCGGAATACCCGCCGATGAAGTTGACCCCGCAGGTCTGGGCCGCCTTTTCGAGGGTGACGGCCAGCTTGACCGGATCCCGCTTGTCGCAGGCAGCGGCAATCATCGCAATCGGGGTGACCGCGATGCGCTTGTTGATGATGGGCACGCCGAATTCCTTTTCGATCTGTTCGCCCGTTTTCACCAGATCCTTGGCATAGCGGGCGATCTTGTCGTATACCCGCGTGCAGGCGCGGTCGATATCGCTGTCGCAGCAGTCGAGCAGCGATATGCCCATCGTGATGGTGCGGACGTCCAGGTTTTCATCCTGGATCATGGTGATGGTCTCTAAAATATCACCGGCGTTAATCATACAGCAGTTCAGGCCTTTCTGGCTCCGCCGCACGGGACGGATTACCGGATAATAGGAACGTCAGTGGAACATTATACGTGATGCATGGTATTAAAAATGTCCTCGTGCATCGCATGGATGGAAAGTCCCATTTCCTCCCCGATGCCCTTGAGACGGTCGGAGAAATCCGTAAAGGGGATGTCGCTCTGGGAGATGTCCACCATCATGATCATTGCGAACATGTCCTGCAGAATCGACTGGGTCACCTCGAGGACGTTGATCCGGTGGGCGGCGCACTCGCTCGAAACCCGCGCCAGAATGCCGACTGTATCCTTACCGATAACCGTGATAACCGCGCGCATGGCCAAGTCATCCTTTCCTAAATCACCGTGTTTTACACATTTTTTCATTATACCATACTTTTCGCGTGCTGTCATTGAGGAAAGTGGAAGAAAATATGCGTCCCGGCAGGCAAAAAATCTTTCATTGTTACGGGGAAGAAAGGTGAAAACCGTATGGTGCCGCGGGAGAAACTGTGGTATACTGCCAATAGATGCTATTTTTCAGAAAGGGAACGGGAGAGATACAGCATGCGTTATGTGGATTTTCATATGCATACCTCGGCGTCGGGGGATTCGCAGGCACCGATCCGGTCGATGCTGGACGCTTCGGCCGCGCTGGGACTGGAGGCGGTCGCTATCACCGACCATTGTGATATGAACGGATATCGTGAAGAGGGGTATGATAAAACCCTTATGCAGTCCTGGCGGGAATCCGGCGAGGTGCAGGCGGAGTATGCCGGCCGGCTGCGGATCGCGCGCGGGATCGAGCTGGGTGAGCCGCTGTTCGATCAGGCGGAGAGCGAGCGGATCCTGCGGGATCATGCGTTTGATTTTGTGCTCGGCTCGATGCACAAGCTGGATGATACGGACTATTATTTCTATGATTACACCCACCGGGATATCGGGCTGGAGATGGACCGGTATTTTGATGCGGTGTACGATATGATTGCGTGGGGGAAATTCCATTCGCTGGCCCACCTGACCTACCCGTTCCGCTATATGCCGGCGGACCGGAGGCCGGTCGGCTACGCCCGCTGGCAGGAACGCATTGACCGCCTGCTGCGGCTGCTGGCGGAAAAGGGGCTGGCGCTGGAGATCAACACCTCCGGTATGCGTTCGCCCGGGGTGCGCAGCATGCATCCGGATCTGCCGCTGGTGCGGCGGTTCCGGGAGCTTGGCGGCGAGCTGATCACCGTGGGCGCGGATGCACACCGGCCGGAGGACGTCGGCACCTATATCCCCGAAGCGGTGGAGATGGCGCGTGAGGCGGGGTTCCGGTATATAGCGGTGTATTTCGGCGGGAAGCCGGAGATGATTCCGATTGAGGGGTAGCATGCAGACGCGGCGTCTGTAAACATATAATAAAGAGGTGGTAACGTGAAGGAAGGGAAAATTCATATCTACTGCGGCGACGGCAAGGGCAAAACCACGGCGGCGGTGGGACTGGCGGCACGGGCATCCGGCTGCGGGTTCCGGGTGGTGTTTGTGCAGTTCCTCAAGGGCGGGGCGACCGGCGAGCTGGCTTCGCTCGCTCTCCTGGAAAATATCCGCATGATGCGGCTGAGCCGTCCGTATGGGTTTACCTGGACCCTCAGCGAGACGGAAACAGCACAGCTGACCGCCGACCAGAACGCACTTCTGGATAAGGCCGAGGCGCTCTGCGGGGACGGCGAGCGGACGCTGCTGGTGCTGGACGAGGCGCTCGGTGCGCTGTCCACCGGTACGTTGTCCCGCACGGCGGTGATGGAGTTCCTGCGGGGTAAGCCGGAGGCGCTGGAGGTGGTGCTCACCGGGCGGAATCCCGATGAGGAACTGCTCGCGTTGGCCGACTACGTTTCGGAGGTGCGCAAGGTTAAGCACCCGATGGACGAAGGCGTGATGGCCCGCGAGGGCATTGAATACTGAAAACGGCAGGCCCAGACTGTCAAAAAAGTCGTTTCGCAAAAAATAGTGCACAAAAAGTTTTCTGGCCGCACCAGGACGGCAAAGCCGTCCTGGAATCAAAAGGCCGCAGATTCCAAAGGCAGAGCCTTTGGTCGCGTCCCGCCGGACGCGA
>USCI01000007.1 GCA_900553255.1 uncultured Oscillospiraceae bacterium
CGGCGAAAACTTTTTGTGCACTATTTTTTGCGAAACGACTTTTTTGACAGTCTGACTGCGGCAAATGAAGCATTTGCCGCAGCCTCTTTTTTATGCGTATGTACCGACGCGCTTGACCTCGTTTACGATCAGACGGAAATTGTCCAGGCTGACCGCGTTGGGGATCGAATGGTCGGAGGAAAAGATGTAGCCGCCGTTTTCCTTGAGCATCGGCACCAGCCGGTCGATTTCGGCGATGATCGCCTCGGGCTGATCCCACAGCACCGCGTTGATGCCGCCGTGCAGCACCAGACGGTCGCCGTATTCCCGCTTGATCTTTTCCACATCCATGCCGGCCTTGATTTCGATGGGGTTGAGCGCGTCGATGCCGGTGTCTATAATATCCGGCAGCAGCGGCATGATATCGCCGCAGGAGTGCAGGTGGGCTTTAATCCCTTTCTTGTGGGCCCATTCCACGGCGCGGCGCTGCACCGGCTGCAGCAGCTCGCGGTAGGTCGCATTGGAGAAAAACGGCGTGCCCTTATAGCCCATGTCGTCCGGCCAGAAGATGCCGTCCATCCGGTAGCCCGCGTCCCACACCATATCCATCAGGGCAATGCAGCGGTCAAGGTAGGTGTTGAACATGTCGACCACCCACTCGGGCTGCTCGAGCATGGCGATCAGCAGGGTTTCGGTTCCCACCATCCAGGAGTGGGTGACATCGAAGCCGAACCACATATAGCCTTCGATCCAGCGGCCTTCCGCCACCCAGCGGGGATACTCCGTTTCGAGGCGCTTCCAGTCGATGCGGTCGCGGTCGAGGGTCATGCGCGCCTTGGCCTTTTCCCATTCCTCCGGCGTGACCACCTTAAAATCGAGAAATTCCGGCGTGGAATCCTCTTCCTTGAATTCCTTCATGGTTACGCCCCAGGGGGAAGTGATGATGCGGTAGCGGTCGGTTTCCTCCAGCACCTTCTGCTCAAACCGGGGGCTGGTGTCCACATAGATCAGCTCGGATTTGTCCACGTCGAAATAATCGCGCCAGTCGGCGTCCCCCGGCATGCCCTCCCGCTTCCAGCGGGCAATCGTGCCGGCCCAGGGGGAATCTATGATCGGTATGCGGTCCGCCTCGCGATGCTCAAACATGCGGGTAAAACGTTCCTTGGATGTCATGGTTCCGCCTCCAGTCCAAAAATATGAAAAAGTTTCTTTTATTTTATCGTCTTGACGGATAGCTTGCAATTTATTATAGTTATATGGGGTGAAATGTTTTATAACATGTTAATTTTCTGCTATTGAGGTGAGCCTATGTACAGTCGGGACGGGGATTTCGGCCAGGTACGCCTGGCTGAGCCGTTGCATACCCAGCAGGCACTGGACACCCTGTTTTGTTTTTCCGGCGCCGGATGGCACCGCTGCAACGACCGCTATACGATCCGGCGGCCGCAGGGGAATGCCGATCCGCTGCTGCTGTTCACGGCCGGGGGAGAGGGCCGGCTGCAAATCGGCGCGGGGACCTGGAAGCTGACGCCGGGGAGTGTGGCGTTTATACCGGCGGATGCGCCGCATGAATACGGTACGCCCGAGGGCGGGATCTGGGAATTTACCTGGGTTCATCTGTGCGGAAGCCTGGCGCTCCGGTTCGTTCAGCAGCTGGGCACCGGGATCCTGCCGGTTCACCATGCGGCGGTTTACGGCGGGATGGTGGAACAGCTGCTGGCGCTGTACCGGCAGCCCGCGCGGTCGGCCGAGGTGCAGGCGTCGCAGCTGCTCGCGGAGCTGCTGCACAGGCTGGTGCTCGAGGCGGCCCAGACGGTGCAGAGCGACACCTGCCGGCAGGCGATTCAGTACCTGGAGCAGCATTTTACCCGCCGGGTGACGCTCGAGGAGCTCAGCAGCCGGCTGTATCTCTCCCCGGCGCATCTGATCCGCCGCTTTAAAGCAGAAACCGGCTACACGCCGCACGAATACCTGACCCGTCTGCGGCTGCTGAAGGCCAGGCAGCGGCTGTGGTATTCCGACGAGCCGGTGGAAGCGGTGGCGCGTGCGGTCGGGTTTGCGCACACCAGCTATTTTATACGGCAGTACAAGGCGCAGTACGGGGTGACGCCGGGTGCGGAGCGGCGGTTATAAAAAACGTGCGGCCGGTCAGGGCCGCACGCGGTAAAAGCCTCATTTTTTCTCGAAATCCCCGCCGGTCAGGCCTTCCTGCGCGAGCATGCTTTCCAGCACCGAGGCGTCGGAGGAAATGTCCATGACCTCGTCCTGATACAGGCCGTCGAGCAGCTTGGCAAAGGCATCGTTGACGGTATCGAGCGTCTGCTTGATGGTGTTCTTGGCGTTATTGATGTTGTCCCCCTGCACCGGCTGTTCGCTGAATTCCCGGTAGGCGGTGACGAGTTTCAGGGTGGTGGGCAGATAGTAGTTGAGGAAGCGGCGGATTTCCGGCAGCTTCTGCGGCCGCTGCTCCACGCAGGCAAAGATTTTGCCGATGATGGTCTCGAGCTGCTGCAGTTTTTGGGAGATATCCTCCTCCGGCAGGGCATCATTGGCTTCGCGGATTTTCCGGATATACTGCCGTCCTTCCGCGAGAATCGGGTTGGCCGCTTCCGCCGCCTTCTGCTCCGCGCGGAGCTTTTCGGTTTTGGCCTTCATCTCCTGATAGCGGCGGTAGGTGTCGTAGCCCAGGATCAGATGGGTTTCCTCGTCGTCAAGATGGCCGTCCGGGAACATGCCCCGGCGGATCATTTTTTTCAGATCCCGGGCCACAAACTGCGGCGACTGCCCAATGGCGGAAGCCAGGATATCGATCGGGCAGAGCGAGGTTTCCCCGATCTTCTGCCGGTAGGTGAGATAGCGTTTCGTCCTCTTGCGCAGCCGGCCGCCGGCGATCAGCATGCCGGAAAAGAGCAGAAGTGGAATCAGCAGCCCGATCACCGTTTTGCCGAAGCCGGCAAGGCTCAGGGCGAGAAGGCTGATGATGCTGAAAATGAGGAACAGCAGAGCCACAATGCCGATGCCGATCCCGCCGAACACGGTCAGCAGAATGCCCGCTGAGCGGCCGGGCACCTTGACGCGGGTCTGCTGCGTGTACGGGACAATGACCGGCTGTGCCGGAGCGGGCCGCTGCGGTGCAGCCGACTCGGTGCGGAAGGACCGGATGCTGTTGTTGATGGTGTTTTTAATCTGTATAAATTCCTTGGAATTCAGGGCATTCTGCACCGCGTTGTTGATGCGGTCGCCGAGTTCCTGAAAATCGTTGTTGTCCATAACCCAAACCTGCCTTTCCGGGGACATGGGCATTCTTTTGCCTTAAATTTTAGTATATCGTATTTCGGTCTTGCTTGCAAGGGCGGCGCCGGATTTTTCCGTCTGCGTTTTCCGCGGATTTTCACCCGGAAATTCCTTGTGCGGATGACGAAATTTCCCTTGGCAATCAGGCGGGCAGACACTTGCTCTTTGTAGACAAAAATGCTATAATAAAAAGGTATGACGGCTAAAATACAACGGCCGTTTATGTCCGAAACGCGGTTTTCCGTGAGGATTGGAGGCTCTCTGTTGCGTATAGGAATCGATATCGGCTCCACTACCGTTAAGGTGGTGCTGCTCGACGATAATGACAAGACCATTTTCAAAACCTACGAACGGCATATGTCCAAGGTGCGGGAGAAGACGGCGGAAATGCTGCGCGAGCTCGAAGGGCAGCTGTCCGGCCAGCAGGTGCAGGTGGCGATCACCGGATCGGCGGGACTGGGCGTGGCCAAAGCGGCCAACCTGGAATTTGTGCAGGAGGTGTTTGCCACCGCCGGTGCGGTGGAGCGGTTCCTGCCGGACACCGATGTGGTGGTCGAGCTCGGCGGTGAGGACGCCAAAATCATCTTCCTGACCGGCGGACTCGAGGAGCGGATGAACGGCTCCTGTGCCGGCGGCACCGGTGCGTTCATCGACCAGATGGCTACCCTGCTCGGCATTACGGCGGATGAGCTGGATGAGCTGAGCTTAAAGCATGAGAAGCTGTACGCGATCGCCTCGCGCTGCGGCGTGTTTGCCAAATCGGATATCCAGCCACTGCTCAATCAGGGCGCGCGCAAAGAGGATATCGCGGCGAGCATTTTCCAGGCGGTGGTCAGTCAGACCATCGCAGGTCTTGCGCAGGGGCGTGAGATCAAGGGCAAGGTGCTGTTCCTCGGCGGGCCGCTGTTCTTCCTCAAGGGGCTGCGCGAGCGCTTTGTGGAGACGCTGCATCTGACCGAGGAAACCGCGATTTTCCCGGACAACGCCGATGTGTTTGTCGCGGTCGGCGCGGCGTGCTATGCGGAGAATACGGCGCCGATGGCGTTCGACGAGTTGCTTGAGCGCATCGATCACGCTTCGGCGCAGAAAAACACCACCAACACCCTGCCCCCGCTGTTTTCCTCGGATGAGGAATACGAGGCGTTCCGGGCGCGGCACGCCGCGCATTGCCCGCCGGCGATGGATGCGGAGAACTACCGCAGCGACGCGTATCTCGGCATTGACGCCGGCTCCACCACCACCAAGCTCGCACTGATTGCGGAGGACGGCGGGCTGCTGTACACCTATTATGCCTCTAACGAGGGCAATCCCGTGGCGGTGGTGCTCGACCAGCTCAAGGAAATTTACCGCCTCTTCGGCGACCGCATCACCATCCGCGGCAGCGCGGCGACCGGCTACGGCGAGGATCTGGTTAAAAATGCGTTTCACATCGACCTCGGGCTGGTGGAAACGGTGGCGCATTACCGCGCCGCCCGGCATTTCAACCCCGAGGTGGATTTCATCATCGACATCGGCGGCCAGGATATGAAGTGCTTTAAGATCCGCAACGGGGCGATCGACAGCATCATGCTCAACGAGGCCTGCTCCTCCGGCTGCGGCTCGTTTATCGAAACCTTTGCGAAGGCGCTCGGCTACACGGTCGCGGACTTCGCGAAGCTCGGCCTGCGTGCGGAAAAGCCGGTGGATCTCGGCTCGCGCTGCACCGTGTTCATGAACTCCTCGGTCAAGCAGGCGCAGAAGGAAGGCGCCGGGGTGGACGATATTTCGGCGGGACTTTCGATGAGCATTGTCAAAAATGCGATTTACAAGGTGATCCGTGCAGCCGATCCGTCCGAGCTCGGGAAGCACATCGTGGTGCAGGGCGGTACCTTCCTCAACGATGCGGTGCTGCGCAGCTTTGAGCTGGAGCTCGGCGCCGAGGTGATCCGGCCGACCATCGCCGGCATCATGGGCGCCTACGGCGCGGCGCTGGCGGCGAAGGATTTCATGGCGAAGCATCCGGAGCAGGAGCGCTCCGCCCTGCTGGCGGCCAGGGAGCTGGAGAATTTTGTGCACACGGCCAAATCCGCCCAGTGCGGGCTTTGCGGCAACCATTGCCAGCTGACGGTCAACTCGTTCGGCGGCGGCCGCAAGTTCATCTCCGGCAACCGCTGCGAGCGTCCGCTCGGCAAGGGGAAGGAAAAGGATATCCCGAACCTGTATCATGAAAAGTACGTCTACCTGCGCGCGCTGCAGGGCGGGGAAAACCGGCGCGGGCGCATCGGGATCCCGATGGCGCTCAATATGTACGAGAACCTGCCGTTCTGGCATGCGTTCCTTACGAAGCTCGGCTTTGAGGTGGTGCTGTCGCCGGAATCTTCCCGCGATCTGTATGCCTGCGGCCAGCATACTATCCCTTCGGATACGGTGTGCTATCCGGCCAAGCTGATCCACGGCCATGTGGAAAAGCTGCTGGACATGGGGGTGGACGCGATCTTCTACCCCTGCCTGCCGTATAACTTCGACGAGGGCAAGGGCGACAACCATTATAACTGCCCGGTGGTGGCCTATTACCCCGAGCTGCTCGGCGCAAATATCGACCGGCTGAAGGAAACGCGGTATCTTACCCCGTATTTCGGCCTGCACCGCCCGAAGGATTTCGCCAAGCATGCGGCGGACTATTTTGGTAAGGAATTCGGGATCCCGGCCGCCGAGGTCAAGGCTGCCGCCAAGGAGGCGTATGCCGCCTATGAACGGTATCTCGACTGGGTCCGCAGCAAGGGGCAGGAAATGATCGACTTCGCGCGGGCGAACAACCGCCGGATCATCGTGCTTTCCGGCCGGCCGTATCATGTGGATCCCGAGATCAATCACGGCATCGACCGGCTGCTTTCCTCCTTCGGCCTGGTGGTCATCACCGAAGACGCGCTGGCCTACCGTGCGCCGAAGGAACCGGTGCGGGTGCTCAATCAGTGGACCTATCACGCCAGGCTGTACAGCGCGGCGGAGTATGTCACCACCCAGCCGGACATGCAACTGGTGCAGCTGGTATCCTTCGGCTGCGGTATTGATGCGATCACCACCGATGAGGTGCGGCGGATCCTGGAGGCCGGCGATAAGCTGTATACCCAGCTGAAAATCGACGAAATCAACAATCTCGGTGCGGTGCGCATCCGGATCCGCAGTCTGCTCGCCGCCATCGACGCGCGCGAATAACCGTGTCGGACCAGAAAGGCTAGGTACATAGTGTATGGCAAAACTCGTCTATAATGAGCAGGGACGCCTGCTGTTTACCGAAGAAATGAAGCAGGAATATACCCTGCTGATGCCGCAGATGCTGCCGGTGCATTTCACCATGCTCAAAAAGGTGTTTGAGCTGCACGGCTACAAGATCGACATGCTCACCACCAACCATCGCGGCATCGTCAACGAAGGGCTGAAATATGTCCACAACGACACCTGCTATCCGGCGCTGCTGGTCATCGGCCAGCTCATCGATGCGGTCAAAAGCGGCAAATACGATCCACACAAGGTCGGCCTGCTGATCACCCAGACCGGCGGCGGATGCCGGGCGTCCAACTATATCCACCTGCTGCGCAAGGCGCTGGAGCGGGCGGGATACAGCTATATCCCGGTCGTTTCGGTCAACCTGTCCGGCCTGGAAAAAAATCCGGGTTTTTCGCTGGGCGTGAAAAAACTCGTGCAGATGGCGTATTCGATGATTTACGGCGATCTGATCGTGCATATGGCCAACCAGTGCCGCCCGTATGAAATCGTGGAGGGCGAAACCGACCGCCGAGTGGCCAAATGGGTGGAGCGCCTGACGAAGGAGTTCAGCGGAAAGGGAAGCTTCCGGCCCTCCCATATGCGGGAGAACTTCCGAAAAATCGTGGATGATTTTGCCTCGCTGCCGGTCAACCGCGTCCCCAAGGTGCGGGTCGGCATCGTCGGGGAGATTTACATCAAATACGCGCCGCTGGGCAACAATAACCTCGAAGAATTCCTGCTGTCGGAGGACTGCGAGCCGGTGGTGCCCGGGCTGGTCGATTTCATCATTTTCAAATGCGACAACCGTGTGGAGGACCATAAGCTCTATGGCGGCCGTACGGTGGAGGCGCTGGGCGCCGGCGTGATTCAAAAGTACTGTCGCAAGCTGCAGCGGGATATGATCGCTGCGGTCAAACGGCATCCGGAGTTCCGTGCCCCCTGCACCTTCGACCACATCAAGGAACTGGTCAAGGGCTATCTCGGCTACGGCAACAAGATGGGCGAGGGCTGGCTGCTGACCGGCGAAATGCTGGAGCTGATCGATTCCGGCATCACCAATATCGTGTGCACCCAGCCGTTCGGCTGCCTGCCAAATCACGTGGTCGGCAAGGGGATGGTGCGCAAAATCAAGGATCAGCAGCCGCAGGCCAACATCGTCTGCATCGATTATGATCCGGGTGCGACCCGCATCAATCAGGAAAACCGCATCAAGCTGATGCTGGCGAATGCGCGGCTTGCCGCGCAGAAGGCGGCGCCTGCGGATCAACCGGCGGAGACCGCTGCGCAGCCCGCCGCAGCCGGCGTATAATCCTTCCCTCCCTGCACACCCTAACCGGTAGCAAGGGAGGGACGTTTCATGAATAATCAGCCGGAAAAACAGGAAGAAAATACGTCGGGCGATGCGCTCGGCGAGCAGCTCAAGGGGCTGCAGGAAACCGGGGCCGTAACCACCGACAACGGGCGTCACATCATCCACTGCCTGACCATCATCGGGCAGATCGAAGGGCATTATGTGCTGCCGGCCGAGAACAAGACCACCAAGTATGAGCACGTTATGCCGCAGCTCGTGGCGATTGAGGAAAGCCGGGAAATCGAGGGGTTGCTGATTCTGCTCAATACGGTCGGCGGCGATATTGAGGCGGGGCTTGCGCTCGCCGAGCTGATTGCCGGCATGCACAAGCCGACCGTGTCGCTGGTGCTCGGCGGCGGGCATTCGATCGGCGTGCCGCTCGCCGTTGCGGCCAAGCGGTCGTTTATCGCGCCCACCGCCACCATGACGCTGCATCCGGTGCGGACAAACGGCCTGGTGCTCGGCGTGCCGCAGGCCTTTTCGTATTTTGAACGCATGCAGGAGCGCATCACCGGCTTTGTCGCCGGCAATTCCCGCATGAAGCCGGAGCGCTTTACCGAGCTGTGCATGAACACCAAAGAACTGGTGACCGATGTCGGCAGTGTGCTCGACGGGGAAAAGGCGGTGGCCGAGGGGCTGATTGACCAGCTCGGTTCGCTGGCCGACGCGATCGGCGCGCTGTATGGGATGATCGAGGGGTGATTGTCTATGACAATCACCCATGAAAAACCGCTTGCCGGTCAGAGTGACCGGCATTTCACGGCGGGCCGCGAAATCGCGGTTTTTCCGGTCGAGCGGGTGCGGGACTTACGTCCCGAAACCGGATTTTTCCGGTCGGAGCGTTTACTGGTCAGAATGGCCCGCATTTTTTTGTGGAGTGTGTTTGTGCCGGAGGCAGGCAGCTTCTGTCCGCGAAACGCTTTTCGGCTCTGGACTTCTTGACAGGCGGGAAAGAAAAGCCAGACACGATCTTTGGCAAAGCGGGGGATATGCTCCCGCGGCTACATACTCCCCGGTGTATCGGGGAGAGGGGATTACTTTACATGAAGAGGAGTGGTGTCCGCATGGCGCCCAAAAAGCGGTCGTCATCCGCAGCATCGAAGAAGGGAAGCGCATCCCGCGGGAAGAAATCGACGTCTGCCGTCGCCTCGGCGCGCAGCCGGGCGGCGCAGGCGGCCAGTGCCCGGCATCAGACGGCGGCGATCCTGCTGTTTGCCGGTGCGGTGCTGCTGCTGTGCCTCGTACTGATCCCGGGGGCGAGTCTGTGGGGGCTTCTGCACAAGTTTGTGCTGGGCCTTTTCGGCATCTGTGCGTTCATCCTGCCGGTGCTGATGGTTTATATCGCTGTGATTGCCGCGATGGAACGGCCGGTCGGCAGCGTCAGCGCCAAGCTGTGGCAGGGCTTCCTGCTGCTGATGATGATCGCCAGCGCGCTGCAGATCTTCTGGGTGGATATCCCGGATGAGCCGGGGTACGGCTGGTTCAGCTCGATCGGGCGCGCCTATACCGCCGGGATGGAGCTGCAGGGCGGCGGCGTGGCCGGCGCTCTGCTCGGTTATCCGCTGGAGTACTTTTTTACCGATATCGGCGCCAAAATTATCATCTGCCTGCTGATTTTCGTGTTTTTGATGCTGGTGACCGGCACCACCATCCTTACCCTGTTCCGTACAGCCTGGAAGCCGGTGGAGAAAACCAAGGCGTCCATTGAGCAGGTGATGGCGGCTTCGGCGGAAAAGCGGCAAAAGCCGAAAAAGATCGATGTGGATATCGGCGAAGGCTATATGGAGGAAGGCCCGCCGGAGACGGATAAAAAGGGCAAAAAGGCAGCCGTGCCGGAGGGAACGCCGGAGGCGCTGACCGCGCTCGAACGGGCGGCGCAGGAACTCCGGGAGCAGGAGGAGCGCCCGCCGCTGCATGTGGAAGATCTGGTTGCCGCCAAGAAGCCTGTGCCGGAAGCCAAGGCGGATGGCAGCGGCTTTGAGCCGCCGGCCGAGGAAAAAAAGCCGGCCTATATGGGGGAGGACGATTACCGCTATCCGCCGATTTCGCTGCTGGATGAGGCGCCGCCGCGCGACGAAGCCGATTCCGGGCAGGAGCAGAAGCATACGGCGCAGCTGCTGGTCGGCACGCTCAAGGAATTCGGGGTGGAAACCAAAATCCTGGACATCTCCCGCGGTCCGGCGGTTACGCGGTATGAGCTGCAGCCGAGCGCGGGAGTTAAAATCAGCCGGATCACCGGGTTGGCCGACGACATTGCGCTGCGGCTGGCGGCAACCGGCGTGCGTATCGAGGCGCCGATCCCCAACAAGGCGGCGGTCGGCATCGAGGTGCCCAACCGCAACCGCAGCTCAATCTGCCTGCGGGAGTTGATCGACTCCACCGAATTCAGCCTGGCCAAAAGCAAGCTGACGGTGGCGCTGGGCAAGGATATCGCCGGCAACATCGTGCTGGCGGATCTTGCGAAGATGCCTCACCTGCTCATCGCGGGTACTACCGGCTCCGGTAAATCGGTGTGCACCAACTCCATGATCCAGAGTGTCCTTTACCGCGCATCCCCCAAGGAGGTGCGTATGCTGCTGATTGACCCGAAGCAGGTGGAATTCGGCATTTACAACGGTATCCCGCATCTGCTGGTGCCGGTGGTCACCGATCCGCGCAAGGCGGCCGGTGCGCTCGGCTGGGCGGTGACCGAAATGCTGCGCCGGTATAAGGTGTTTGCGGAAAACAATGTGCGCGATCTGACCTCCTACAACGCGGCAGCAGCCAAGAGCGACACCCTGCAGCCGATGCCGCTGATCCTGATTATCATCGACGAGCTGTCCGACCTGATGATGGCGGCGGCGAGCGAGGTGGAGGATGCCATCATCCGTCTCGCGCAGATGGCGCGTGCTGCGGGTATGCACCTGGTGATCGCTACCCAGCGCCCGTCGGTCGATGTCATCACCGGCCTGATCAAGGCCAACATCCCGTCGCGGCTGGCGCTTACGGTGGCTTCGCAGGTGGACTCCCGCACCATTCTGGACACCGGCGGTGCGGAAAAGCTGCTCGGCAAGGGCGATATGCTGTTCATGCCGGTCGGCGTCTCCAAGCCGATGCGTGTGCAGGGATGCTTTGTCAGCAACCGTGAGGTGGAGTCGGTGGTCGATTTCCTCAAGGGAACCGAAAAACAGGAGTACGACGAAACCATTATCGAGGAGATCAACCGCCAGGCGGCAGCAAGCGAAAAATCCTCTTCCAAATCCGCCGGCGGGGACGACGGCGACACCGAAAGCGACGAGATGCTGCCGCAGGCGATCGAGCTGGTGGTGGAGGCCGGAGAAGCGTCCACCTCCATGCTGCAGCGCCGTCTGCGGGTCGGTTATGCCCGGGCGGGCCGGCTGATCGACGAGATGGAACAGCGCGGCGTCATCGGCCCGAGCGAGGGCAGCAAGTCCCGCCGGGTGCTGATGACCCGGCAGCAGTGGATGGAAATGAACCTGAATCAGCCCGAGCAATAACGAATATACTACATACAAGCCATTGACGCCGGGCATCAATGGCTTGTGATTTTTCGGCGGCTCGTCCGCCGGCAAAGGGGCTGAAAATTCTATGGATCTCAAACGGCGCAGCGCGGGCGTGCTGATGAACATTTCCTCCCTGCCGGGGCCGTACGGTGTCGGTGGGTTCGGAGAAGAGGCGCGCCGGTTTGCGGATACGCTCTCCGGCATGGGCTTCCGTTTCTGGCAGGTACTGCCGTTCAATCCGGTGGATGCGGGCAATTCTCCCTATGCAAGCGCGAGCGCGTTCGCCGGAAATCCGCTGTATATCGATCCGCGCGCCCTGCTGCGCGACGGTCTGATCACCGCGCAGGAGGAAAAGGCGTGCCGCTATTCCGGCAGCCCCTATACGGCGGATTATGCGTTCGCCAGGGAGAAAAAGGAGGCGCTTCTGCGCGCTGCCTTTGCGCGAAGCGGTGCGGCACAGCGGGAAAGGGATGTCGCTTTTGCGGCGGAAAATCCGTGGGTGGAGCCCTATGCGCTGTTTATGGCGGCCAAGGAACGGCAAAACGGCGCGCCCTGGTGGGAGTGGCCAAAGGAGCTGGCGGATTATGCCGGCTGTCAGGGCCGGACGGAGCTTAAGGACGCCGCAGCCTTCCATGTGTTTGTCCAGCGGCTCTTTTCCGAGGAATGGGAGCAGCTGAAGGCGTATATCAACGGCAAAGGGATTGGCGTCATCGGCGATATGCCGATGTATGTGTCGATGGACAGCTGCGACGTCTGGAGCCATCGGGAGCTGTTCGACCTCGATTTGTGCACCGGCCGTCCCTGCCGCGTGGCAGGGGTGCCGCCGGATTATTTTTCGGCGGATGGCCAGCTTTGGGGCAATCCACTGTACAACTGGGCGGCGATGGAACGGGACGGTTACGCCTGGTGGTGTACACGCATCGGCGCGGCGTTCAGCCGTTTCGACGTGGTGCGCATCGACCATTTCCGCGCGTTTGCCTCGTACTGGGCGGTGCCGGCGGATGCCGAAACCGCGAAAGCAGGCAAGTGGATGCCGGGGCCGGGGCAGGCGCTGTTTGACGCGGCCGCCTCGCGGTATCCGTCGCTGCCGATTATCGCGGAGGATCTCGGCGTGTTCGGCGAGGACGTCGAAGCGCTGCTGGAATCCACCGGCTTTCCCGGTATGCGGGTGGTGCAGTTCGGCTTTACGCCGGACGGCGACAGCACTCATCTGCCGCACAACTACCCCTTTAATACGGTGGCTTATGTGGGAACCCACGACAACAACACCCTGCTCGGCTGGCTGTGGGAGGCCTCTCCCGCGCAGAGAGCGTTCGCCCTGCACTACTGCGGCTATAATGGCACCGATTGGGGGCAGGGCGGCTACAAAAGCCCGGCCTGCCGGAAGGTGATCGAAACGGTCTGGCGCTCCGCAGCGCGTACAGCGGTGATCGCATTTCAGGACATGTGCGGCTTCGGCAGCGACACTAGGATGAACATCCCCGGACAGCCCAAAAGCAACTGGCGTTTCCGCACCACCGAGGAAACCATTGCGCAGATGGATCAGGCATATTTTGCCGATATCAATCGTCTTTTCCGCCGTGCCTGAGAAGGCCGGCAGCATCCGCCGCAGGCGGACGCAGTTTGCCAAGTAAGGAGTCAATCCCAATGCCTTTTTTACCGATTACCCGGGAGGAAATGAAACAGCGCGGCTGGAGCGAGCCGGATATTGTGGTGGTTACCGGCGATGCCTATGTCGACCATCCCAGCTTCGGCGCGGCGATCATCTCCCGCGTGCTGGAGGCCGAGGGTTTCCGAGTCTGCATCCTTTCGCAGCCGCAGGCGGCGGAGGATATGCGGCGCTTCGGCACCCCGAAGCTGGGCTTTTTTGTCGGCAGCGGCAATATCGATTCGATGGTCGCGCACTATACGGCAGCCAAGCGCCGCCGCAGCGAGGACGCCTACACCCCCGGCGGAAAGGCGGGGCGCCGGCCCGACCGCGCGGCGATCGTTTACTGCCGCTGGGTGCGGCAATGTTATCCCGACATCCCGATTGTGCTCGGCGGACTGGAGGCGTCGCTGCGCCGTTTCGCGCATTACGATTACTGGGACGATAAGGTACGCCCCTCCATCCTCCTCGACAGCGGCGCGGACATTCTGGTGTTCGGCATGGGGGAGCAGCAGAATACCGAAATCGCGCGCCGGCTTGCGGCCGGTGAGCCGGTGAAAAGCCTAACCGATGTGCGCGGCACGGTGACGGCGGTGCCGGTGCGGGAATATACACCCCGTCCCTGCGCCGAGTGCCCTTCGTTTGAAATGGTCAGCGAACCGACACCGGAAGGAAAAAGGCAGTATGCCCTGTCCTGCCGCATACAGCAGGACGAGCAGGATGCGGTGCGCGGCAAAACGGTGATTCAGCGGCACGGCGGCGTGATCGTGGTGCAGAACCCGCCCATGCCGCTGCTTGACGGCGAGGCGCTCGACCGGGTTTATGAGCTGCCGTATATGCGGCAGTATCATCCGTCGTATGAGGTGCTCGGCGGGGTGCCGGGGCTCGAAGAGGTGCAGTTTTCCCTTGTGCACAACCGAGGCTGCTTCGGGGCTTGCAATTTCTGTTCCCTGGCGTACCATCAGGGGCGCCAGATCGCCTGTCGTACGGCGGATTCGGTGGTCCGCGAGGCGCAGACCCTCATCCGGATGCCGGGATTCAAGGGCTACATACACGACGTCGGCGGCCCGACCGCCAATTTTCGCCGGCCCTCCTGCAAAGGGCAGCTCACCCGCGGGCTGTGCAAGGGGAAAAAGTGCCTGGCGCCCACGGTCTGTCCCGCTCTCGAGGCGGATCATACCGAGTATCTCGACCTGCTGCGCCGGCTGCGTGCGCTGCCGGGGGTCAAGCGGGTGTTTATCCGTTCGGGCATCCGTTTTGATTATCTGCTGGCGGATGACGACGAAACCTTTTTCAAGGAGCTGGTCAAGTACCACGTTAGCGGCCAGCTCAAGGTGGCGCCGGAGCACTGCTCGGATGCGGTGCTCCGCTGCATGGGCAAGCCGCCCATCGACACCTACCGGCGGTTTCAGAAGCGGTTTTATGAGCTGACCAAAAGCGCCGGTAAAAAGCAATACCTTGTGCCGTACCTGATGTCCTCTCATCCCGGCAGCACCCGGAAGGATGCGATTGAGCTGGCGCTGTTCCTGAAAAGGGAGGGGCTGCATCCCGAGCAGGTGCAGGATTTCTATCCCACGCCGGGGACGATTTCCACCTGCATGTTCTATACCGGGCTAGACCCCTATACGATGAAGCCGGTGTATGTGCCGCGCACGCCCCGGGAAAAGGCGGAGCAGCGTGCGCTGCTGCAGTATTTCCGTCCGGAAAACCGGCAGAAGGTGCTCGACGCGCTGCGGGCGGCCGGGCGCACCGATCTGATCGGTACCGGCCCGGATTGTCTGGTACCGCCTGAACCGCGGCCGGGCCGGCCCGCGGACAAGCCGGCGAAGGGAAAAAACGGCCGACCGGCGGCCTCCCGTGATGCGCGCGGCACCAGGCAGCAGAAGCCCCGCGGCAGGAAAAAGTAAGGCGCGGTATGTATGCGCCGAACCATAAAGGGGAGGTGGCCTGTGCTGCATTTGGAGGTGCTCCCGGAGAAATTCACCGTCTGCAAGCTGAAGGAGCCGGCGGACGCCCGCCTCGGCGAGTTCTGTTTTTTGGCCGGAACCGACCGGGAGCTTTCCATGGTATGCCCGACGGCGCTGGTGCCGGAGCGCACGGCGGCGAGGGAGGACGGCTGGCGGGCTTTCCGCATCGCCGGTACGCTGGATTTTGCCTTGACCGGGATTCTGGCCGGGATCACGTCGGTGCTGGCCGGACGGGAAATCGGCGTATTTGCGGTGTCAACCTTTGACACCGATTACCTTCTCGTCCGGGCGGATGACCTGGAGAGGGCGCTGACGGCGCTTGAGGAGAGCGGGATTGCCGATTTTTCTTTTCTTCCGGGAAAGGATTTGCTATAATGTCTTTTACTGAGCCGGACGTTGTGCCGCACAAGCCGGATTACCGGGCCGCAGACAGGGCGGCCTTACATTACCTTTGGAAGGATGATGACTCGTGAAAATTGCTGAACTGCTCGCCGCCAAGCCGGTTACCCTCTCGTTTGAGGTGTTTCCGCCAAAAACCGACGCCGCCTTTGAGCCGATTCAGGCGGCCGTACACGATATTGCCCGTCTGAAGCCGGATTTCATGAGCGTCACCTACGGCGCGGGCGGCGGCACGTCGGATTTTACGGTGCGGCTCGCCTCGGAGCTGCAGGATGTGTGCGGGGTGACGGCGCTTGCGCATCTGACCTGCGTATCCTCGACGAAGGAGCATGTCGGACGGGTGCTCGGTGAGCTGAAGGCGCGCGGGATCCAGAACGTGCTGGCACTGCGCGGGGATATCCCGGAGGGTATGGACCGCTCGAATGCGGTGTATCAGTACGCCTATCAGCTGATTGAGGAAATCCACGCGGCGGGGGATTTTTGCGTCGGCGCTGCCTGCTATCCGGAGGGGCACGTCGAGTGCGACCATCAGGAGGAGGATATCCTGCACCTCAAGCGCAAGGTCGAGAGCGGATGCGATTTCCTGACCACCCAGATGTTTTTCGACAACAGCGTGCTGTACAGCTTTTTGTACCGCATCCTGGCCAAGGATATCCACGTGCCGGTGATCGCTGGGGTAATGCCGGTGACCAACGGCAAGCAGATCAAGCGGATCTGTGCGCTGTCCGGCACCACGCTGCCCGCACGGTTCCGCTCCATCCTCGACCGCTTCGGAGATAATCCCGCCGCGATGAAGCAGGCGGGGATCGCTTATGCGACCGAACAGATCATCGACCTGATCGCCAACGGGGTCAGGGGCGTGCATGTGTATACGATGAATAAGCCGGACGTTGCCGAGAGCATCCTGCATAACCTGTCGTCGATCCTCGGCCGATGACGGGGGAGACGCTGCTGGAGACGACCCTGCGCTATGCCGGCGCCCGGGGGACGGCGGATGTGCGGCTCCGGCGCACGGCGGAGGACTGCCTGCGTCAGCTGCGGGAGGGCTGCTCGCCGGCGTGGCGCTGGCTGGCCTGCCCGGCGTCGGCCGGCGGGGACGATGTCTGCCGTCTGGGCGACTGGACGGTGCAGTCCAAGAGACTGGCGGCCGGACTTGCAGGCTGCGACAGGGCCTTCCTGTTTGCGGCGACCCTGGGAGCGGCGGCCGACCGGATGCTGCTGCGCCAGGAAACGGAGGACATGGGGCGCGCGGTGCTGCTGCAGGCAGCGGCGGCCGCGTTTCTGGAGCATTACAGCGACAGCTGCATGGCATACCTGCGCGGGAAGGCGGAGGAGGACGGGTATTACCTGCGTCCGCGGGTCAGCCCCGGCGATGGGGACTTTGCCCTGGAGCAGCAGCGGCCGCTGCTGGACCGTCTGGATGCCGCAAGGCGCATCGGGGTAACGCTGACCGATGCGCTGATGCTGCTGCCGACGAAAACGGTCACGGCGGTCATCGGGCTGACCAGGACAAAAGAAGCGGCGTGCACGGGATCGTCCTGCGCGGGCTGCGGGAAAAGGGACTGCCCGTTCCGCTATTAAGAGAAAAGAAAGAGGAAAACGCATGAAATTTGCCGATCTGTGGGGAAAGCGCCTGGTGTTCTTTGACGGGGCGATGGGCACCATGCTGCAGCAGGCGGGGCTGAAGGGCGGCGAGCTGCCGGAGCTGTGGAATCTCGAGAAGCCGGAGGTGGTGGAGGGGATCCATCGCCGTTACCGCGAGGCCGGCTGCGACATCCTCAAAACCAATACGTTCGGCGCGAACCGCTTCAAGCTCGCCGGCACCGGGCACACGGTGGAGGAAATCGTGTGCCGCGCGGTGGAACTGGCCCGGCGCGGCGCGGGAAAAGACGGGCTGGTGGCGCTGGATATCGGGCCGACCGGCAAGCTCCTGCAGCCTCTTGGTGATCTGGCGTTCGAGGACGCGTATCAGGCATTCCGGGAGATGGCACAGGCGGGGGAAAAGGCGGGGGCCGACTGCATCCTGATCGAAACCTTCAGCGATACCTACGAGGTCAAGGCGGCGGTGCTGGCGGCCAAGGAAAGCACCTCTCTGCCGGTGATCGCCACCATGATTTTCGACGGGCGCGGCAAGCTGCTGACCGGCGGGGATATCCCGGCGGCTGCGGCGCTGCTCGAAGGGCTCGGCGTGGACGCGCTCGGCTTCAACTGCGGCGCCGGGCCGGAACAGATGAAGGCCCTGCTGCCGCAGCTGCTCGGCTGCTGTGCGCTGCCGGTGGTGGTCAATCCGAATGCCGGGCTGCCGCGCAGCGAGGACGGACAGACGGTATTTGACGTGGAGCCCGCCGCGTTCGCCGCGTCCATGCGGGAGCTGGCCGGCATGGGGCTGTGGGCGGCCGGCGGCTGCTGCGGCACCACGCCTGCGCATCTGGCGGCGATGATCGACGCCTGCCGCGGCCTGCCGCTTACCCGGCGTGAGGACAGCGGGAAAACGCTGGTTTCCTCCTATGCGCATGCGGTGGAGATCGGATCGGCGGAGCCGGTGATTATCGGGGAGCGCATTAACCCGACCGGAAAATCCCGCTTCAAGCAGGCGCTGCGGGAAGGGGATATGGATTATATCCTGCGTGAAGGCATCGCCCAGCAGAAGAACGGCGCGCATATTTTGGATGTGAATGTCGGCCTGCCGGAGATCGACGAGCCCGCCCTGATGGAGCAGGTGGTATGCCGCCTGCAGGGGGTGACCGACCTGCCGCTGCAGATCGATACCTCCGATCCGCAGGCGATGGAGCGGGCACTGCGGGCGTATAACGGCAAGCCGCTGATCAATTCGGTCAACGGCAAGGCGGAATCGATGCGCACCGTGTTCCCGCTGGTCAAAAAATACGGCGGTGTGGTGGTTTGCCTGACGCTGGATGAGGATGGTATTCCGGAAACCGCGCAGGGTCGGCTGGCGGTTGCACGCAAAATAGTGGAAACGGCGGCGCAGTACGGTATAGCAAAAAAGGATCTGCTGGTGGATGTGCTGACCATGACGGTCAGCACCGGGCAGGATGCGGCAAAGGTTACGCTCGAGGCGCTGCGGCTGGTCCGGCAGGAGCTCGGCGTGCATACGGTGCTCGGGGTGTCCAACGTGTCGTTCGGTCTGCCGCAGCGTGAGGTGGTCAACGCAGCATTCTATACGCTGGCGCTGCACAGCGGGCTTGACGCGGCGATCCTCAATCCGAACAGCGCCGGCATGATGAACGCCTATGCAACCTACCGTGCGCTGATGGGGCTGGATGCGGGCTGTGCGGCGTATATCGAGCGGATGGCGGCGCTGCCGGCGTCTGTTCCGGCGGCAGTGGCGGCGGAAAAGCCGGCCGCTGGGGAAAAGACGCCGGCCGGCGACACCGGGCTGCGGGAGGCGGTGCGGCGCGGCCTCAAGGAGCGCGCAGCCGCGTCGGCGGCGGAAGAGCTTGGCCGCAAGGAGCCGATGGCGGTCATAGAGGAAGAACTCATGCCGGCACTCGACGAGGTGGGCAAGGCCTTTGAAGCCGGCACCCTGTTTCTGCCGCAGCTGCTCATGAGTGCGGAGGCGGCCAAGGCGGCGTTCGAGGTGCTGCGGGAGCACATGAGCCGCACCGGCGGCCGGCCGGAAAAGAAGCAGAAGGTGATCCTGGCCACCGTCAAGGGCGATATCCACGATATCGGAAAAAACATCGTGAAGGTGCTGATGGAAAACTACGGCTATGATGTGATCGACCTGGGCAAGGATGTGGATCCCCAGGTGGTGGCGGATACGGCGGTGGAGCAGGATGTCCGCCTAGTGGGGCTGAGCGCGCTGATGACCACCACGGTATCGAGCATGGCCCAGACGATTGATTTGCTGCGCCGGGTCAAGCCGGAGTGCAGGGTGGTGGTTGGCGGCGCCGTGATGACACAGGCGTATGCCGACCAGATCGGGGCGGACTGCTATTCCCCCGACGCGATGGCCACGGTGCATTATGCGCAGCGGCTGTTCGGCGAATAAATGGTTTTGGTCAGACGATGAACGCGGGCAGGCGGGGACGATTGTCCCCGCCTGTGTGGTTTGCGTACCGAAAGGAGCGGGTGAAGGATGCCGGAAGGGTTTGCGCCGGTTGCGGCGCCGGATGCCGAGGTGCTGCTGCTGGGGACGATGCCTTCGGTGGCGTCGCTGCAGAAGGGGCAGTATTACGGCTTCGGCCGCAATGCGTTCTGGCCGTTGCTGTACGCCCTGTGGGAGGCGGGGGAGCCGCCGGAGGAGTATGCGCTGCGCCTGCAGTTTGTGGTTTCGCACCGCCTGGCGCTTTGGGACGTGCTGCGGGAATGCGAGCGCGAGGGCAGTGCGGACGCTTCCATCCGTGCACCGCAGGCAAACGATTTTGCCGCTTTTGCTGCGGCGCATCCACGCATCCGCCGGGTGTTTTTCAATTCCTCCGGCGCAGCGGCGCTGTACCGCCGCCTGGTGAATCCCGATCCGTTTGCGCATTGTCCGAAAACCACGCTGCCATCGTCCTCGCCGGCGCGCGCAATGCGGTTCGCGGACAAGCTGCGGCTGTGGCTTCCGCTGCGTGAGGCGGCGGAAGAACAGCCGGAAGGGGAAAACAGGGCTTTTTCGCCGTAAGCCCTTGCGCGGGACACCGGTATAGTGGTATGATAGAACCAACAATTTTTGGGAAAAGAGAGGGTCTTTGCGATGTACGAGAATTTGATGGATACGATCGGCTTTGTCAAAAATGTGGACGAGCAGGTCGGTATGGCGATGGAACGCGAACTGATGCGCCAGCGCCGCAATCTGGAGCTGATCGCGTCGGAAAATATTGTTTCCCCGGCCGTTATGGCGGCGATGGGCAGTGTGCTGACCAACAAATACGCCGAGGGCTATCCGGGCAAGCGCTATTACGGCGGCTGCCAGGAGGTTGATGTGGTGGAGAACATCGCCCGTGAGCGTGCGTGCAAGCTGTTCGGCGCGGAGCACGCCAACGTGCAGCCGCATTCCGGTGCGCAGGCCAACCAGGCGGCGTACTTCGCTCTCATCGAGCCGGGCGATACGGTGCTGGGCATGAACCTGGCGCACGGCGGCCACCTGACCCACGGCTCACCGGTCAATTTCTCCGGCAAGCTGTATAACTTCGTCCCCTACGGCGTGGACGAGGAAACCGGCTTCATCGATTACGACAAGGTGCGCGCGCTGGCGCTCGAGCACAAGCCGAAGCTGATTGTCGCCGGCGCGAGCGCGTATCCGCGGGAGATCAAATTCGACCGCCTGCGGGAGATCGCCGACGAGTGCGGCGCGCTGCTGATGGTGGATATGGCGCACATCGCCGGACTGGTGGCGACCGGCAACCATATGAACCCGGTGCCGTACTGCGATGTGGTTACCACCACCACCCATAAAACACTGCGCGGCCCGCGCGGCGGCATGATCCTGTGCAAGGAGCAGTATGCAAAGGCTATCGACAAGGCGGTGTTCCCGGGTTCCCAGGGCGGTCCGCTGATGCATGTGATCGCAGCAAAGGCGGTCTGCTTCGGCGAAGCGCTTACCCCGGCGTTCAAGGCGTATCAGGATCAGATTGTCAAAAATGCGGCGGCACTCGCACAGGGGCTGCTCTCCCGCGGGCTGAAGCTGGTTTCCGGCGGCACCGATAATCACCTGATGCTGATGGATCTGCGCGAAACCGGCATCACCGGCAAGGAGCTCGAGCATCGGCTGGATGAGGTGTACATCACCGTCAACAAAAATACCATTCCCAACGAGCCGCTGTCGCCGTTTGTCACCTCCGGTATCCGTATCGGTACGCCGGCGGTTACCTCCCGCGGCCTGAAGGAAGAGGATATGGAGGTCATCGCTTCCTGCATCGCCGACGTTGTTGCGGATTTCGACGGCAGGGCCGACGCCGTGCGTGAGCGGGTCAATGCCCTGTGCGCCAAGTACCCGCTGTATTAAGGGTGATCGTATGGCGCAGTTTGAAGGTACGGTTTATTCCGCTTCACTCGGCATGATGACCGGAATTGCGGTGTCGCTCCCGGCGGAAGGGCGGGAGCAGCCGGACGGGCTGCCGGTGCTGTATCTGCTGCACGGTCTGGGTGACAACCATTCCTGTTGGCTGCGGCGTACGGCCGTGGATCGCTATGCGGAGGAGTACGGGATAGCCGTCGTGATGCCGGAGGTGCAGCGCAGCTTTTACTGCGATATGGCGCACGGGCCGGCGTATTTTACCTATATTGCCGATGAGCTGCCGCAGATATGCCAGCGCCTGTTCCGGCTGTCGGCCAAGCGGGAGGATACCTTTATCGCGGGCAATTCAATGGGCGGCTATGGTGCGCTGAAGGCGGCGCTGTCGCGGCCGGAGCGGTTTGCCGCTGCGGCGAGCTTCTCGGGCGCCGTGGATGTGCGCGGCCGGCCGATTCTGGACACGGCGGAGAGTTATGCGATTCACGGCGGCCAGCTGCAGGACAAGGACGACCTGTTCCGGCTGGCCGAGCAGGCGGCTCTGCACCCGGACGGCTGTCCGCGGCTGTATATGGCCTGCGGGCTTTCGGATTTCCTGTATGAGGATAATCAGAAATTCCGCCGGCATCTGCAGAAACTTGGCCTGCCGCTTTCCTATGAAGAATGGGGAGGCGGGCATACGTGGGATTTCTGGGATGCAGCGGTGCAAAAAGCGCTGCGCTTTTTTAAGGAGGATGCCCGATGACGTCACCGCTGGCGGACAGAATGCGTCCGGAAACGCTCGACGATATCGTCGGGCAGCGTCATCTGCTCGCCCCGGGCAAGGCGCTGCGCACGATTATTGAGTCGGGACATATCCCGAACCTGATTTTTTACGGCCCGTCCGGGGTGGGGAAGACCACCCTGGCGCGCATTATTGCGAAACGGTCGGATATGCGGCTGCACAAGCTCAACGGCACCACCGCCTCCATCGCGGATATCAAGGCGGTGGTGGAGGAGACCGGTACGCTCGCCGGGGTGGGCGGCATCCTGCTGTACTTGGACGAAATCCAGTATTTTAACAAAAAGCAGCAGCAGGTGCTGCTGGAGTACATCGAAAACGGGCAGATCACCCTGATTGCCTCCACAACGGAGAATCCCTATTTTTACGTGTACGGTGCGATCCTCAGCCGCTCGACGGTCTTTGAATTCAAGGCGGTCGAGCCGGCCGAGGTGGAGCGTGCGGTGGAGCGGGGATTCCGCTTCCTCGAGCAGGAGCAGGGGACGCCGATTGCCCTGGAGGACGGGGTGGTGCAGCGGATCGCCCTGGCCTGCGGCGGCGATGTGCGCAAGGCCATCAATGCGGTGGAGCTGTGCGCGCTCGCGGCGCCGCCGGATGCGCAGGGTGCACGGCAGGTGACGCTGGAGATTGCGGAGCAGCTCGCGCAGCGCAGCGCCCTGCGCTATGACAAGGAAGGCGACGAGCATTACGATATCGTTTCCGCCTATCAAAAATCCATGCGCGGCTCCGACCCGAATGCGGCACTGCATTATCTGGCGCGGCTGCTTGAGGCGGGAGACCTGCCGTCCGCGTGCCGGCGGCTGATGGTCTGCGCGTGCGAGGATGTGGGGCTGGCGTATCCGATGATTATCCCGATTGTCAAAGCGGCGGTGGACGCCGCCCTGCAGGTGGGGCTGCCGGAAGCGCGCATCCCGCTGGCGGATGCGGTGGTGCTAGTCAGCCAGGCGCCGAAATCCAATGCGGCCTACGCAGCCGTGGACAAGGCGCTCGAAGATATCCGCGCCGGCCGCTCCGGTCCGATCCCGCGTACGCTCCAGAACAAGCATTTTGACGGTGAGGACAACCCCAACAAGGGGCAGTTCTATCAATACCCGCACGACTTCCCCGGGCACTGGCTGCCGCAGCAGTATCTGCCGGATGCCATCCGCGACGCGGTGTATTACGTTCCCGGCGACAACAAGAACGAACAGGCGTATGCCGCGTATTGGAAGGAAATCCGCGGCAGATATAATAAGTAAACCTTGCCGGTGTCAACCGGCTGGTTGGTGTGCGGCGGCGCACGGCCAAGCCATCACCCAGCCGGGCTTTTCTCCGGCCGGTTCGGAGATAATAAACCGAAAAAACGGTACGGCCGGCATTTGCCGGCCGTACCGTTTATTGGATCAGGAGGTGGTTTCCTTGCAGATTGGGCAGGAAGGCTCCCTTGTGCTGCGCTGCTTGGAATATACGGATGTGGAAACCATGCTGTGCTGGCTGCAGGATGAGCGCGTGCTGAAGGACTACGAGGGGCGGGACCAGCATTTTGACCGGGCGCAGGTGGAGGAGAAGTTTTTTTCACGCACGGCGCAGGAAGAGGGAATGACCGCCTGCGTGTTTGAAGAAGGCGGGAGGCCTGTCGGCTACCTGCAGTTTTATCCCGCGGATGCACGGGAGTATGGCCTTGAGGATGCCGACGGCACCTATGCGGCGGATATCTTCATCGGGGAAATTGACCGGCAGGGAAAAGGAATCGGGGTGCGCATACTGCGGCTTGTGGCGGCGTATCTTGAAAGGGAGACTGCCGCATGCCGGCTTGTTGTGGACCCGCGCAGCGAAAACGGGAGGGCGATCCGCTGCTATGAAAAGGCGGGTTTCCGCCGGGTCAAGGTGCTGCCGGCCCACGAAAAGCATGAGGGTAAGTGGCACGACTGCGTGCTGATGGAGAAGCGGCTGAGGCTGTAGAAAAAAGCGGTTCCGGCGACAAAGAGAATAGTGATTATTGACAAAAGGCAGACAGAGGAAAACCGAGGAAACATGAGGATTTTTGAGGAAAAGCGGTTTTAAAGCCGTCTCAAAGCGTTTGGAGACGATTTTTTTCGAGAAAATCACAAAAAATATTGACTTTTTAGCAATTTGCCCTTATATTGATACTGTTGCTCATCTTTAAGAGAAGCATCTGCTCATCGCCGGCGAAAATCAGGGACCGCCGGCGATGGAAAAAGCGGTTTCCATGCGGCGCCGCAATTCCTGCCCCAACGAGGCGGAGAATTGTGAAAAACCCTTTGCGGAGGGCGTCGGAAAAGAAGCCGCGGTTTCCGGCCGTCAGCCGGAAACTCTCGCAGCGAATTGCCGGGATGAACAGAACCAAATTCCACCCGCCTGCAAAACCGGGTTCGGTTGGTTTCTGTTTACCCTACGGTTTGCCGCGCACCGCAAAGGGGGATGCATCGGAATGGAAAAAAAGAATATCATTACGCTCAAAGACATCGTGGTTTCGTTTGACGGTGAACAGGTGCTGGATCACATCAATCTCAGCATCGCGGACGGAGAGTTCGTTACGCTGCTTGGCCCTTCGGGCTGCGGCAAGACGACGACGCTGAGGATTATCGGCGGCTTCGTGACACCGGACAGCGGCGATGTCTTTTTTGACGGCAAACGCATCAATGACCTGCCCGCGCACAAGCGGCGGGTGAATACCATCTTTCAGCGATATGCCCTGTTCCCGCATCTGAATGTGTACGAAAATGTCGCGTTCGGCATGCGGGTACAGAAAAAGCCGAATGCGGAGATCCACAAAACGGTCAAGCGCATGCTGGAGATGGTCAACCTCAAAGGCTTTGAGCGGCGCAGCGTAAACAAGCTGTCCGGTGGTCAGCAGCAGCGTGTCGCCATCGCGCGTGCGCTGGCGAACAACCCGAGCGTGCTGCTGCTCGACGAACCGCTCGCCGCGCTGGATCTCAAGCTGCGCAAGGATATGCAGCAGGAGCTGAAAAATATCCAGCAGCAGATGGGCGTTACCTTCATCTACGTTACCCACGATCAGGAAGAAGCGCTGTCGATGTCCGACACGGTTGTGGTTATGGACAGCGGCCGTATCCAGCAGATCGGCACGCCGCAGGATATTTATAACGAACCGAGCAATGCCTTTGTGGCCGATTTTATCGGGGAAAGCAATATCCTCGACGGTGTGATGGACGAGGATTATCTCGTGAGCTTTTTCGGCCATAAATTCCGCTGCCTGGATAAGGGCTTTAAAAACGGTGAGCCGGTCGATGTGGTGATCCGGCCGGAGGACATCCATATCGTTCCGCCGGAGGAGGGCCATCTTTCCGGGACGGTTACCAGCGTAACCTTCAAGGGCGTCCATTATGAAATCATTGTGGACATCAAGGGCTTCAAGTGGATGATTCAGACCACCGCATGCCAGGCGGTGGGGGATGTGATCGGCATCCGGCTGAGCCCGGATGACATGCATGTCATGAAGAAATCGGTTTATTCCGGCGTGTACGGCGATTACAGCTCGTTCAGTGAGGAATACGAGCGTCTCGACGATGTCAACGCGGTGCCGGAAGATGAGGGCAACCCGGAGGCAGAGGTATGAATAAAAAATGGATTGCGGCGCCATACCTGGTGTGGATGGTGCTGTTTATTGTCGCGCCGCTGGTTATCGTGGTGTTTTATACCTTTACCGACGCAGCGGGACAGTTTACGCTGGGCAATCTGGTGAACCTCAGCGAATACGCCTTTACCTTTCTGGATTCCATCGGGCTCGGCGCTGTGGCGGCGGTGGTATGCCTGCTGCTCGGCTATCCGGTTGCCTACGCCATCTCCTGCGCAAGCCCCCGGGCACAGCGGGTGCTGGTGATGCTGATTATGCTGCCGATGTGCATGAGCTTCCTGCTGCGGACCACGGCGTGGGTATCGCTGCTGTCGGACAACGGCATCATCAACAATTTTCTCGGCGCCATCGGCATCGGGCCGCTCAAGCTGATCCGTACCCCCGGCGCGGTGGTGCTCGGCATGGTGTATAACTATATCCCCTATATGATCCTGCCGCTGCATTCGGTGCTGGCCAAGATGGACGACCGGGTGCTGGAGGCCGCCAGCGATCTCGGCGCGAATAAATTCCAGGTACTCCGGAAGGTGATCCTGCCGCTGAGCGTGCCGGGGATCGTCACCGGTATCACGATGGTGTTCGTGCCGGCGGTCAGCACCTTTTATATTTCCAAGCAGATGGGCGGTCCGGAAACCGTCCTGATCGGCGACGTGATCGAGATGCAGTTCAAGCAGGCCTATAATCCCAATCTTGGTGCGGCGATGTCACTGGTGCTGATGCTGCTGATCTTTATCTGCATGGGGGTCATGAACCACTTCACCGACAGCGAAGAGGAGGTGGTGATGGTATGAAGCGCTGGCAGAAAATCGTCACCGCCCTGATGTATGTATTCCTGTACGCCCCGATCCTGGTGCTGATTGTGATGTCCTTCAACACCTCGCGCAATACCGTCGTGATGGAGGGCTTCACCCTGAAATGGTATCAGGAGCTGCTGCACAGCGAGCTGATCGGCCTGCTCGGCAACACCCTGATCCTGGCGGTGCTCGCTTCGGTGCTGTCCACCCTGCTCGGGACAATGGCGGCCGTCGGGATCAACCGTATGAAGGGCAAGCTGCGCTCCCTGGTGATGACGGTGACCAATATCCCGATGTCCAACCCGGAGATTGTCACCGGTATTTCGCTTGCTTTGCTGTTCACCTTTTTCGGCACCCTGATCCGGCATAAGGAAATTCTCGGCTTCGGTACGCTGCTGATTGCGCATATCACCTTCTGCCTGCCGTATGTGATCCTGTCGGTGCTGCCGAAGCTGCGGCAGATGGATCATAACCTGACCGATGCGGCGCTCGACCTTGGCTGCACGCCGCTCCAGGCGTTTTTCAAGGTGACGCTGCCGCAGATCATGCCCGGGGTGATCTCCGGCATGACGATGGCGTTTACGATGTCGCTCGACGACTTCGTGATCAGCTATTTTGTCTATGGGCCGAACTTTTCGACCCTGCCGATCGAAATCTATGCGTATACCAAGAAGCCGATGCCGCCTACGGTATATGCGCTGTTTACCGTACTGTTTGTCTGCATCCTGCTGCTGCTGATTCTGCAGAACGTCCTGCAGGCGCGGGATGAAAAGAAAAAGGCGGCCAAATACGCTTAAAACGGCAACGCCGTTATTAAGAAATATTTTATCTAAAAAGGAGCTGGAACTTGAATTGAAAAAAGGGATTGTGTTTCTGTGTACACTGCTGATGACGATGCTGTTTGCGGTTACTCCTCTGGCCGGAAGCGCGGATGAGGAAACGGTGACCATCAACGTGTATAACTGGGGCCAGTATATGGCGCTGGGAGAAGAGGGCGCTATCCATGTCAACGAAGAGTTTACCAAACGTACCGGCATTAAGGTGAATTATTCGATTTATGACAGCAATGAAGTCATGTATACAAAGCTGAAAACCGGCGGTGCGAATTATGACGTCATTATTCCGTCCGATTATATGATTGAGCGAATGATTAAGGAGGATATGCTCGAGGAACTCAACTTCGACAATATCCCGAATTTCCAGTACATCGACGAAGGCTTCGTTAACCCGGTATACGATCCGGAGAATAAATACTCGGTGCCCTATACCTATGGTACGGTGGGCCTGATCTACAACACCAAATATGTCACCGAGACGCCGGACAGCTGGGAGGCGCTGTGGGATGAGCAGTACAAGGGCAAAATCCTGATGTTCGACAACCCGCGTGATGCGTTCGGTATTGCGCAGGCGCTGCTGGGGTACGATTTGAATACGACCGATGAAAATGAACTGAGGGCCTGCCAGGAAAAGCTGAAGGAACAGAAGCCGCTCGTGCAGGGGTATGTCATGGACCAGGTCTTCCAGCTGATGGAGAATGAGGACGCCTGGCTGGCCCCCTATTACGCCGGGGATTATCTGACCATGTATGAAAACAACCCGGATCTCGGCTTTGTGCTGCCCAAGGAGGGCTTCAACAAGTTTGTCGATGCCATCTGCATCCCGAAGGGAGCGGCGCACAAGGAGGCCGCCGAGGCTTACATCAACTTCCTGTGCGATCCGGAAATCGCCGGCCGGAACATGGATGCGATCGGCTATTCCACGCCGATCTCCGCGGCCAAGGAGTATATGAGCGAGGAATACGCCAACAGCCCGATTGCCTATCCGGATGCGGAGACGCTCGAACGCGGGGAGATTTTTACAAACCTGCCGGATGAAACGCTGCAGCTGATGGATTCGCTGTGGTCGGGGATGAAGGTCGGTCAGCGCAGCGTGCTGCTGTATGTGCTGATTGCCGCGGGCGTCGTTGTTTTGGTAGCTTTGGTTGTGATTGTACGCGTGGTGAAAAAGCGCCGCAACGATCCCGATCGGGACGAATAATTGGTAAAATCGCCGGGGATTCCCCGGCGATTTTTCGCTTTCTTATTGAATTGTTTACAGTGTATTCATGGTTTCTGTCCGTCTTCGGGGTAAAATGAAGAAAATTCGCCTTAAGGCGAGAAGCAGGGAGGCTGTCAATATGCTGGATGCACTGGGTGCAGAAATGAAAAAAATCCTGTTGGCCGGAATCGGTGCGGTGGCACTGACGACCGAAAAGGCGAAGGATTTGGTGGATGACCTGGTAAAAAAAGGCGAAATTACCGTGGAACAGGGAAAGGTGCTCAATGAAGAACTCAAGCGCAACGTGAAGGCCAAGGTGCGCGAACAGGCGGCCGCGGCTGCGGATGCGGAATTCGTCATGGATACACTCGATCATCTGAGCGATGAGGAGCTTGCCGCTGTCAAGGCCAAAATCGCCGAACGTGAGCAGAAAAAGGACGAGCCGGAGCAGGAACAGCACGATGGAACAGACGAGACAGACGCCTGAACCCTCTGGGGAGAAGACGGACGAAGGCAAAAAAGAAGATCGCCGCCGGCTGCGGGAAATTCTCGGCGTGCTCGCCCGGCACAACCTCGCGGGCGGCATGACGCCGGAAAAGCTCCGTAGCATTGTGGAGGATCTTGGTCCAACCTTTGTCAAGCTCGGACAGATCATGTCCATGCGGCGGGATATGCTGCCGGAGGCGTACTGCCGCGAGCTGGAAAAGCTGCGTGCCGAGGTGAAGCCCCTCTCTTTCGATGAGGTGCGCGGTGTCGTGGAAACGGAGTACGGCGCATCGCTGCGCAGCGTATTTGATTCGTTTGAGGAAACGCCGATCGGCTCGGCCTCCATCGCGCAGGTACATGCGGCGCGCCTGAAAAATGGGGCGTCGGTGGTGGTAAAGGTGCAGCGCCCGGGCATCCGGGATACCATGGCGCGGGATATCGCGCTGCTGCGCCGGGCTGCCGGCCATTTGGGCGGCATCGGCGGACTGGGCAGTGTGGTGGATTTCCGCATGGTGCTCGACGAAATGTGGGTGGTTGCACAGCAGGAGATGGATTTTCTCATCGAAGCCCGGCATGCCGAAAAATTCCGCCGGCTCAATGAGGAAATCGCTTATGTGACCTGCCCGCGCATCGAACATCAGCTCACCACCTCGCGGGTGCTGGTGATGGAATACATCGACGGCATCCCGATCGACGCGCATGAAGCGCTCGAGGAGTCAGGCTACGACCGGGCAGAGATCGGCGTCAAGCTCGCGGAGAATTATGTCAAGCAGGTGCTGGAGGATGCGTTTTTTCATGCGGATCCCCATCCGGGCAATCTGCGCATACGCGGTGGAAAGATCGTCTGGCTCGACCTCGGCATGATGGGACATCTGAGCGAAAAGGATCAGCTGCTGCTCAAGCGGGCGGTGCGGGCGATTGCGGAGAATGACGTCGGCACGCTCAAGGAGGTGCTGCTGACCATCGGCGTGCACAGCGGCCGGATCGACCATGCGCGGCTGTATGCGGATATTGACGACCTGTTGACCCAGTACGGCAGCGCGGGCATGGCGGAAATGGATCTCTCCCGAATGCTCGAGTCCATTCTGTCGCTGGCGTCGGATCACGGCATATCCATGCCGCAGGGAATATCGATGCTCTGCCGCGGGATGATGACCATGCAGGGGGTGCTGGCAGACCTCAGTCCGGAAATCAACATTGTTACGATCATGGCGAATCATCTTTCGACCGGGTTGCTGAGCGATATCGACTGGCCGCAGGAAACGCAGAGCGCGGTCCGCGCGCTGCTGTCGTCCGGCCGTAAAACGCTGGATGTACCCGCGCAGCTGTCGGATCTGCTGAAAATGACCATAAAAGGCCAGACGAAGGTAAACCTGGAGATAGGCGGTTCGGACGGGCCGCTGCATGCTGTGGGCGGCATGGTCAACCGGCTGATTCTGGGCATTGTCCTTGCCGCACTGCTGATGGCCTCCGCCATAATCTGTACGGCAGGGCTGGAACCCAAGGCAGGCGGTTTGCCGGTCTACGGCCTGATCGGCTTTATTCTTGCCGCGGTCCTGGGTGTAATCCTCCTTGTAAAAGTTTTGCATTGCAAAAAATAAAATGGTATAGCTTTTCCGAAATGCGGGAAACCTAAAACAGAAGCGAAAAAGCCTTAGAGCTTTGCCCAAAAAAGGACATGGGTTATGGACAAAAGTGTAGGAGTGTACAGATTTGGGAATGGTTACAAATCTGAAACTTGCATTTTGTCAAAAGAGATAGTATAATGCATAAGCGATGAATAGGTGAAATGGCGGCCGCAGGCCGCTTGTCTACAAAAGCCATGACTTCTGGAAAGAAAGGAGAGGGAAATGATGCAGAGGATTTATCCGATCAACAGCTATGTTTCTGCTCCCTCCGGAAAGAAGCGCGTGTTTGCGGCGTTTAAGCGCCTTTTTGATATATGTGTGTCTCTGAGTATGATGATTGTGCTGCTGCCGGTATGTCTGGTTGTGGCGGTCATTGTGGCCATCGATACCAAGAGCACGCCGCTTTTTATTCAGACGCGGGTTGGCCGTGGCAACCGGCCGTTCCGCATGCTGAAGTTCCGTACCATGAGCCCTAAGACGCCGCAGAATGTGGCGACCTATCTGCTTAAGGATGTCGACCGCTATATTTCCAAGACCGGGCGGCTGGTGCGTAAGCTGAGCCTTGACGAACTGCCGCAGCTTTGGAATATTTTCAAAGGGGATATGAGCTTTGTGGGGCCGCGTCCGGTGGTGCTTACCGAAACGGAACTGCTCGCGCTGCGTACGTCCAACGGCGCCAGCGAGGTGCGACCGGGTCTGACCGGCTGGGCGCAGGTCAACGGCCGCGACGAAGTGGGGATTCACGAGAAAGCGGCGCTTGACGGCTATTATGCCAATAATATTTCCTTCAAAATGGATGTCCGGGTGCTCTTTACAACGGTCGGCTATGTGCTTCATTCCCGTGGAATTGCGGAGGGAGCCAATCCGCAGATTGCCAGTGAGACCTATCGGATGGATCGTTCCGCCTGAGACGGTTTCCGTTTTTAGGAGAAAACTGAAGACGTCCGCTAATACGGCGGACGTCTTTTTCCATGTGACAAACAAACGCCGGTTCCGGCGATAAGAAAGGATTTGTAACGATGAGTGAAGCCTGTAATCATCATTGCGCCGATTGTGAACAGAACTGCGAACAGCGGGACATGCACGCGCAGCTGAATGCGTACAGCACCATCCGCAAGGTTGTCGCGGTCAGCAGCGGAAAGGGAGGCGTCGGGAAATCGTCGGTTACCGCGATGCTGGCGGTGATGATGGCCCGCCGCGGCTATAAGGTGGGAATTCTGGATGCGGATATCACCGGCCCGTCGATCCCGAAAGCGTTTGGTGTAACGACAAAGGCCAAAGGCAGTGAAATGGGGATTCTGCCGGAAGAAACCCATATGGGGATTAAGGTGATGTCGATCAATCTGTTGCTGGAGGATGAAGGCCAGCCGGTGGTGTGGCGCGGCCCGGTGCTGGCGGGTGCGGTGACGCAGTTCTGGACCGATGTCGTCTGGGGTGAGCTGGATGTGCTGTTTATCGATATGCCGCCGGGAACCGGTGATGTGCCGCTGACGGTGTATCAGTCCATTCCGGTTGACGGCACGGTGATCGTGTCCACCCCGCAGTCGCTGGTGCAGATGGTGGTCGGCAAGGCGCAAAAAATGGCCGGTATGCTGGACATCCCGGTACTCGGTATGGTGGAAAATATGAGCTGTGTGATCTGCCCGGACTGCGGCAAGCGCATTCCGCTTTTTGGCGATGACAGCGCGCTGAACCAGGCCGCGACCGAGGCCGGTATACCGGTGATTGCTCGGCTGCCGATGGACGCCAATATCGCCGCCCTTTGCGATAAAGGGGAGATCGAACGGGTAGTCTGCGAGGATATCGAACCGGCTGCGGCTGTGGTGGAGGGACTCTTGAAATAAATTCCATATGAAAAGGACCGGGAACAATTTCCTACTGCTGAATAAGAATGTTAAGGGCAAAAGGGAAACCGGGTATAAGGAAAGAGAACCGAGCAAACGGAAAAAATCCGTTTGCTCGGTTCTATGTTCAATATCTGTCATACTAAAAGTGAGGCGGGAAAAACACCGGGAGAGACCGAGGCGGGAAAAGACAGAACAGAAGTACGGAGAAAGGCCGAAAGATTCGGAAGATTCCCAGCCTTGCCGCCGGACGAAACTTCGAATCTTTCGTCGGGCAGGCGCCGCTTTTTTGCGTTTTTAAGAGTGTTCATCAACTGTCATATTAAATATTGACAGTTGATTTTGAGTTTGAAAGTTGTTTGATTTTTTTCATCAAAATAGTATTTAACGCTATAATTATAGTGCTTTTTTCAATGAGGAAATCTATATAAAGAGGTGATTAGGAGATGCAAAAGTTAAATCATATTGATAATGGAAAAGAGTTTGACTGGGGACTTGCCTCTAAAGATTACGCTAAATATCGAGATATTTACCCAGATGCCTTCTATCAAAAACTGGTTGATTTGGGGTTGTGCGTAAAAGGTCAATCTGTTCTTGATTTGGGAACAGGTACAGGAGTGTTGCCTCGAAATATGTACCGTTTCGGCGCAAAATTTACCGGAGTTGATATTTCAGAAAATCAGATTAAGCAGGCGGTCGAATTGTCAAAGTCAGAAGGGTTGGATATAGATTATATAGTTGCTTCCGCCGAGACGTTCGAGTTTCCAGATAAGACATTTGATGTTGTAACAGCATGTCAATGTTTTATGTATTTTGATAAAAATATTGTGTTACCTAAAATACACAGGGTCTTAAAAGATGATGGACACTTTGTAATATTGTTTATGGCATGGTTACCTTTTGAAGATGAAATTGCGAAGACAAGTGAAGATATGGTACTTAAATATAATCCGTCTTGGACGGGCGGAAGAATGAAGCGATATAAACTTGAGGCTCCAAATTGGATTGGAAATATGTTTGAGGTTGCTAATGCAATTACATATGATATAAATGTACCGTTTACTCGCAAAAGCTGGCACGGGAGAATGAAAGCCTGTCGTGGCATTGGTGCTTCTTCTTTATCCCACGAAGAAATAGCGGCCTGGGAAGAGGAACATCTACGATACATGGAAACATTGCCGGAAACATTTAATATATTACATTATGTTACAATACTTGACCTACAAGCCAAATGAAGAATATGCGTGGAAGCATTCTATAACGAAGTTGATGAGCAAAATTCCGTTTTTACCTTTTTTCAATTTCTGACATACTGATAATAGAAGGTAAAGCCTTCAATCAATCAGCCGGAAACCCAATAGAGAACTATGGAATAAAAAAGACCTTTTCGCGGAAACAAAGAACATTTGAATCCGGCGGAAAGGACGGAAGAACCAGTCGGAAGCTAACAATCTGCTGGAAATCGTGTTTCCCGCGTTGGGTGTGCGCTTTATCGCCATTGCCAACAACTACGACAGCGCCACCAACAACGGAGAGCAACGAGGATTTGGCCATGTTCCCCAATCTGTTTAACGAGTGGTATCCCCGGCAGACCAACCGGAAGATCAACGCTGTTATCCAGCACAAGGCGGAAAAGGGGGCGGATTGCTTCCATTCCACCTTATGGCTACCAGAAAGACCTCACGGACATTTGAAACGGCGGAAAAGGTGCGGCGTATCTTCCGCCTGTACGCTTCCGGCATGGGGCCGGAGCAGATTGCCCCAGGCGAAGCAATCTGGCCAGTTGAAAAAGAAACTGCCGGCCAAGTGAAAGGAACTGGAACAGGCTAGGAAACGGCTTGCAGAGGTTGACGACCTGATAGCTGCCACCTTTGAGAGCTGGCAACATGAATACTTACAGACGGGCGATTTCAGCAGTTGAACGGGCGGTATCTGGCAGAGCAGGAAACCTTAAAGGCGCGCGCTTCCTGTTTAGAAGCGGAACTTGCCAAGCAGCAGGACGAGCTTGACAACGTGGGGAACTTCCTCGCTATTGTTGACTGCTATTTAGAGGTGCCGGAACTAACGCCGGAAATCCTGCGGAAATTTGTTCACCACATTACAGTGCATGAGCGTTTCGGCGTTTACAAGAAAAAGTTTTACACACAAGATATTGAGGTTACTTCAATTACATCGGAATGATACAGTAAACGGAAGGCGTATCTTTGGATATGCCTTCCGTTACAAGTCAACTATACATCCTTATTAAGCCGGGACTTTGCTCCCGGCTCTTTTGTATTCGTTCTATTCACCGGCCTTCATGGACTCCACCATGTCGACTGCCTTTAGCTTCCGGTACATGACCAGATTGACCAGGGCGGAAAACACCATCGTCAAGGCGGCGGCAAATACATAGCTGGTCCACTTGATGGTACGGCCGAACATCACCATGTCCACTTCGGCCGTTTTCACCACGAAGGCGTGCAGGAAGATGCCGAACACCAGGCCCACGACTGTGCCGATCAAACTGAGCAGCAGGGTCTCCCGATAGACGTAAGCGCACACCTCGCGGTTGTAGAACCCGAGCACCTTGATGGTGGCGATTTCCTTCTGCCGTTCGGTAATATTGATATTGGTGAGGTTATACAGTACCACAAACGCCAGCAGTCCGGCGGAAATAATCAGGACGATCACGATATAATCGATGTTGCCGATGACATCTGCAAAGGAACTGCTCAGGTCGGTAGTGAACTGCACAGAGGAGACGTCGTCGATTGCCAGAAGTGCTTTGGACAGATCGTCACGAGCCTGTGCCGAGGTGTCGGTGAGGAGGCTCAGGACGGTGGAATACTCCGGCGAGCTGCCGTAAAGCGACTGGTACAGCGCGGGAGACATGTAGGCGTAGCTATACAGGTAGTTTTCGGTCACACCGCTGACCGTGGCGGTGGCCGCTTTTCCGTCGGCGTTTTTTATGGTGATGGACGAGCCGGCCCGCACGCCAAGCTGCTCTGCCAGCTTTTCGGTGAGCACTACCTGATCCTCGGTAAACGACAGGGCTTCACCGCTGCGGCGATCCTGCAAATGAATGAACTGCGGCAGATCACCGGCCCGTTCCGGTACAAACAGGGTAACGTCCTTGGTGGTATCCTCAACGGTGACTTCGCCGTTTTCCTGATGTACCGGCAGGGAGGCTTGAATCTTGCCAGTGTCGCCTAAAATGGCCTGCAGTGCCGGCTCCTGCAAGGAGTCGCCGTCCGTCAGGGAAGCCATCATGTTGTACTGACAGATATCTTCGTACTGCTTGCTGATGATATCCTGGATGGAATCCCGCAGGCCGAAGCCGGTCAGCAACAGGCCGGTACAGCCGGCGATGCCGATGACGGTCATGAAAAAGCGCTTTTTGTAGCGCAGCAGATTGCGTACCGTCACCTTTTTGGTGAAGCTGAGATGCTTCCAGATGAAGGGGATGTGCTCGAGAAACACCCGCTTGCCGGGTTTCGGAGCGCGGGGGAGCATCAGCCGCGCCGGGCATTCCATCAGCGTGCTGTAGCAGGCGCCGATGGTGGCCAGAAGGGTGCAGATTACCGCCGCCAGCGAGGAAACCAGTGCATAGGGGATACGGAACGGCGCGCTGAAAGCGGGCAGGGTATACATGATGTCATAGGCGCCCCAGATTACCCGCGGGAAAACCTGGAAGCCGACCACCAGCCCGAAGAAGCTGCCGAGAATGCTGGCTGTGGCGGCATACAGCACGTATTTCATCGCGATGGTCAGCTTGCCGTAGCCCAGCGCCTTCAGGGTGCCGATCTGGGTGCGCTGCTCCTCGATCATACGGGTCATGGTGGTCAGGGCGACCAGTGCGGCGACCAGAAAGAAGAATACCGGGAAAACCTTAGCGATGGCCTCCACTTTGTCGGCGTTGCTGCCAAAGCTGACATAGCTGGCCACCGTGTCCCGGCCGAGCACGTACCATTCCGGCATTTCGATGGCGTCGATATCCGCCTGGGCGTCGTTGAGCTTCTGGAGGGCGTCGTTCAGCTCTTCGTCCGCCTGCTGCTTGTTCTTCTCGTATTCCGCCTCACCGTCGGCGAGTTCCTGCTCGGCATCCTTAAGCTGTTCTTCACCGGAAAGAAGCTCCGCCTCGGCATCGTCCAGCTTTTCCTGGGCGGCGGCAAACTCCGCTTCCGCCTGTTCTTTGCCGTCGGCGAGCTCCTGCTCACCGGCCAGCAGCAGGCTTTCCTGCTGCTGGACAAGCGCCGCTTTTTCATCATAGTCCTTAAGCGCGGCCTCATAAGCCGCTTTACCGCTTTCCAGCTGCGGCTGGAGCTGAGCCGCCTGGTCGGTCAGCCCGGCTTCCAGAAGAGCGGCGATGGTAGCCTCGAGCTGATCCAGCTCGCTCTTGGAATTGTCGAGCTGCTGCTTATAAAGGGCAAGCCCGTCCTTGGCTTCGTCAAGGGCGGCTTTGCCGTCGGTAAGCTCCTGCTCTTTTTCGGCAATGGTCGCAGCATAGTCGTCCCGCTGCTTCTGCAGCTCCGCCTTGCCGCTTTCCCATTCTTCGCGCCCGCTTTCCAACTCGGCCTTGCCGTCCGCAATTTCCTGCCGGGCCTGCTCCAGCTGCGCGAGAGCGTCTGCCAGCTTGTCGTCGGCCTCCTGTTTGCTGTCGTTGTATTCCTGCCGGGCGTCGTCCAGTTCGGCCTGCGCTTCACCAACCACGTCATTGTAGCGGATTTCTGCCCGCTCATCCGACAGCGCCTCCAGACGATCCTTTACCGGCTGAATTGCGTCGGTATAGTCATCCGAATAGGTGAGCAGCTCTTTGGCGCCGTCAACCAGCAGATAAATTTCGGTATATACCTCCGAAGAAAAGGCGTCCTGCGGGACGTACAGCACCACCTGAACGGTACCGGTGCCGACCGAGCTGGATTCCCTTTCCACCGAGAAATAATAGGTGCTGTGCACCGTGCCCACGACCGTAAACTCGTTTACGGCGAGCATGCCGTCATCCTCAGGGCCGGTCACCGTGACGACCGAGCCCGGTGCGATGCCGGTGCTGCCCGTCTGGTCGGTGACCACAACACACTCGTCCGCCTTTTCCGGCAGACGCCCGTCCACCAGCTGTACCCGGTTGATATATTCGGCACCGTCCTGCCCGAACGGCAGGCTGTGGAAGCGGGTGACGACGTCCGCACGTTCGTCGATATCGGTCAGTTTATCGGTGTTATAGGCGGGCATCACCGCCTGCACGCCCTCGGTTTCACGCAGTACCGTGCAGTCGTCCTCGGTCAGCCCCAGCGTAGAAACCACCCGGAGATCCATCAGGCTGTTTTCGTCGAAATAGTTGTCCATCGACAGCCGCATATCCGGCGTGGTGGCGAGGAGTCCGGCCAGGAATCCGACACCGAGAGCCACGATGGCAAAAATGGCCAGAAACCGGCTCAGGCTTTGCCGCACTTCGCGATAAAGCGTCTTACGGAATGTCCTTTTCACGGTTACCACTCAATCCTTTCCACCGGCGTCGGATTCGGATTGACTTCATTAGACAGGATCGTGCCGCTCTTGACCCGGATGATGCGGTCGGCCATGCCGGTGAGCGCCTGATTGTGGGTAATGACGATGACCGTCCGGCCGGTGTTGCGGCAGGTGTCCTGCAGCAGTTTGAGGATGGTTTTGCCGGTGTTGTAGTCGAGCGCGCCGGTCGGTTCGTCACACAGCAGAATTTTTGGGTTTTTGGCCAGCGCCCGGGCGATGGATACCCGCTGCTGTTCGCCGCCTGAAAGCTGCGCGGGGAAGTTGTTGAGGCGGTCTTCCAGGCCGACCTCCCGGAGCATTTCGCGCGCGTCGAGAGGGTCGCGGCAGATTTCCGATGCCAGTTCGACATTTTCCAGCGCGGTCAGGTTCTGCACAAGATTGTAAAACTGGAAAACAAACCCGACATCGTAGCGGCGGTATTCGGTCAGCTGCTTTTGGTTATAGCGGCTGACCTCGCTGCCGTCAAGCCAGATGGAGCCCTCGTCGCAGGTGTCCATGCCGCCGAGCATGTTCAGGATGGTGGTTTTACCGGCACCGCTTGGGCCGACGATTACGGTAAATTCGCCTTTTTCGATATGAAAGGACACCTTATTGGCTGCAGCAATCCGCTGCTCGCCCATCTGGTAGTACTTGCAGACGTCCTGAAAACAAACAAAACCTTCCATTTGGTTTCCCGCCCCTTTTCTTTCCTTTACACCTATTTTTATTTTACAACCACAGGGCGGGAAATTTGTGAATAGACTGCTAAAGTTTTTACATCTTTTGCAGACGAGCGGCCGCGGTGCTGCCGATTTCGGGGGAGGATTCGCCGGCGGGGCCGCGCAGGGCAAATTCCTGCGCGTAATCGGGAAGAATTTCGGTCATGCCGTTTCGGTAGCGCAGCGGAACATGCTGCATCTGCAGCCGGAGATTCTGCCGTTCTTTGATGGCGATGCTCTCGTAGAAGGCCTTCCACAGGCGGCGCCAGGCGGTTTCCCCCTCGGCGAAGCCGGGCAGCCGCAGGGAAGAAGCGTCGGCAAGCACCCATTCATGTGTATCGAATACGCCGACCGCCTGATGGGTGCGATCGTGCAGAAGGAAGGGCTGGATCTGGTAGCGTGCGGCAAAGTGCGGCATGAGCAGCGGCAGCACAAAGCCCTTCGGCTCGATCGCGGCGTAATAAATGCCGCCTTCCAGGCGGGAAAAACGAACAAACTGGATCAGGTGCGTGGCCTCGTTGCCCAGACGCAGCGCGAGCGCATTCACCTCGGCGACGCAGTCGGCGGTAAGGCTGTGGACAATGGCCTTGCCGATGCGCATGCCGAGGCGGATATAACGGTACAGAACCGCGCTGCCGGAGGGGCTTTCGGCCCAAAAAGCCTTGCACACCGTCTCGTAGGCTTCCTGTCCCATCGTGCGGCGTATCCCTTCCTCAGTACGCCGCGCCTGTGCTTCGTCGGTTTCCACCGGCAGATAGGTTATCCCGAACTGCTGCTGCACACCGTCCTGTGATTCCACCGAAAGCGGGGCCGGCCGGTGGAGATAGGATACGAATACCGCGCTGAGAAACCCGTCAAAGCTCCCGTCATAGAGCAGCACTACATCTGACCGGTCAGGCATTGCTGACGCACCTCCCTTTCCGGAAGCAGGCCGGTGACATCGGACCAGGACAGCTGCCGCCCGAGGCTGTCCGGCATCCGGTCGGGGGAAATCCGGTTACCGGTGACCAGATTGCGGTAGATGGCTTCGGGTGTAAAACGCACCCCGGGCATCATCTGCCCGCGGCAGGTGATGAAATAGGCGGCGCGCTTTAGGACAACGCCGAGCTTTTTCAGCCCCTCAAAGGACAGCGTACCCACCCGCCGGGCGGAGAGGATGCGTGCGGCGGACTTGACGCCGATTCCCGGTACCCGCAGCAGCGTTTCCTTGTCGGCGCGGTTGACCTCGACCGGAAACTGGTCGAGATGCCGCAGCGCCCAGTGGCATTTCGGATCCAGCAGGGGATCGAGTGAGGGATGCTCCTCGTCGAGCAGTTCCTCCACGCGGAACCCATAAAAGCGCATCAGCCAGTCCACCTGGTACAGCCGGTGCTCCCGCAGCAGCGGCGGCGGGACATTCTGCGGCAGCAACGCATTGGTGCCTACCGGAATGTAGGCGGAGAAAAAGACCCGTTTGAGGGCATACTTTTTGTACAGGCTCTGCGACAGGCGCAGGATCTGAAAATCGGTGTCCGGCGTCGCGCCGATAATCATTTGGGTGCTCTGGCCGGCCGGGACAAAGGCGGGGGCATGCCGGTAAACCGCCAGCTCCTCTTTATTCTGGCGGATCCCGTCCCGAATCCGGGTCATCGGCCGCAGGATGGCGTCCTTGCTCTTGTTGGGGGCAAACTGTGAAAGACTGCGTTCGCTGGGCATTTCGATATTAACGCTCATCCGGTCGCAGAGCATGCCGAGCTTCTGCACCAGCTCCGGCGAGCAGCCCGGAATGGCCTTGGCGTGGATATAGCCGTTGAAGCGGTACTCCCCGCGCAGCAGCTCGAGCACCCGGCACATCTGTTCCATCGTGTAATCCGGGTTCTTGCGCACGCCGGAGCTCAGGAACAGCCCCTCGATATAATTCCGGCGGTAAAACTCAATGGTCAGCGTGGCAAGCTCTTCCGGCGTAAAGCTGGCCCGCGGCACGTCGTTTGAGCAGCGGTTCACGCAGTACTGACAGTCATAGATGCAGCTATTGGACATGAGTACCTTGAGCAGCGAAATGCAGCGGCCGTCCGCCGAAAAGCTGTGGCAGATGCCCGCGATGGCGGTGGTGCCGAGCATGCCGGGCTTGGGTCCGCGGTCCACCCCGCTGGAGGTGCAGGCAACATCGTATTTGGCGGAATCGGTGAGGATCTGCAGCTTATCCATGAGCTCCAAAGCAGGCCCCTCCTTTACAGTGTCAGATACAGTATAGAACATTCGTTCTGATTTGTCAAACATTTGTTCTTATGCCCGGAAAAACAGAAAAGAAAAGACGGCTTTCGCAGAAAAACGGGAAATACTTTTGAAGGAAAGAAAAACAGAAGGTGTTCAAATCGGACGAAGAAGGGCGTTTAAGCTGGTTTTGCACATGTGCATCGGCACAAGCCTTTCGTGCAGATGAGAAAGGAATGGGGCAGAAGCATGCAGTATGGCAGATTTGACGATAAGCGGCGGGAATATGTGGTGGAGCGGGTGGACACACCGGTTTCCTGGACAAATTACATCGGCGTAAACGACTACTGCGCCGTTCTCAACCAGACGGCGGGCGGCTATTCGTTTTACCGTTCGCCGCAGTATCACCGGGTGACGCGGTTCCGACCGAACGGTGTGCCGCTGGACCGGCCCGGGCACTATGTCTATCTGCGGGACGACGACTCCGGGGATTACTGGTCGGTGTCCTGGCAGCCGGTGGGCAAGCCGCTCGACAAAGCCAAATATACCTGCCGGCATGGCCTGTCGTACAGCCGTTATCAATGCACCTACAGCGGCATTGCCGCCGAACAGACGGTTTTTGTCCCGCTTGGCGACCCGGTGGAGCTTTGGGATGTGCGGGTGAGCAACCTCTCCGACCGGCCGCGCCGGCTGAGTGTATACGGGTATATCGAGTGGTCGTATCACCATATTGAGATGGACAACCAGAATTTTCAGATGTCCAACTATGCCTCCGGCAGCGCCTATGAGGACGATGCGGTGGTGTACGATTTATTTTACGAGGAATTCGGCTATCAGTTTTTTACCGCGAGCTTTCGCCCGGACGGGTTTGATGCGCTGCGCGACAGCTTTATCGGCGTGTATCACGACGAAAGCAATCCGGTCGGGGTGATCCGCGGCGAGCTGTCGGGGAGCTACGAAAAAACCGGCAATCACTGCGCCGCCCTGCAGAAGCATATCACGCTGGCGCCCGGGGAAGAGGTGCGGCTGATTTTCATGCTCGGGCAGGGTAAGGCCGATGCCGCCCGGGCGGCGCGGGAGCGCTACCGCGATACACAGGCGGTGGATCGCTATTTTGCTGCTCTGGCGGCCTACTGGGACGATAAGCTGTCCCGGCTGCAGGTGGATACCCCCAACGCCGGAATGAATACCGCGCTCAATATCTGGAACCTATACCAAAGCGAGGTCAATATCCTGTTTTCCCGCTTTGCATCCTTTATCGAGGTGGGCGGGCGCACCGGGCTGGGCTACCGCGACACAGCACAGGATGCGATGTGCGTGCCGCATTCCAACCCGCAGAAATGCCGGCAGCGGCTGGTCGAGCTGCTGCGCGGGGAAACACAGGCGGGCTATGGGCTGCACCTGTTTCAGCCGGAATGGTTTGACCCGGACCGCGACGAAGCAAAACCGTTCCGCTCGCCGACCGTTGTGCCGGAGGTGAACGTGCGGGACATCATCAGCGACGATCTGAAGAACGTCTGCTCGGACGATGCGCTGTGGCTGGTGCCGGCGGTGACGGAATATATCAAGGAAACCGGCGAGGAAGCGTTCCTGGAGGAGACGTTCGGTTACGCGGACGGCGGCAGCGGCACGGTTTACGAGCACCTGACCCGGATCCTGGATTTCACCGCCCGGCAGGTGGGACAAAACGGCATTGCCAAGGGATTGCGCGCCGACTGGAACGACTGCCTGAACCTGGGCGGCGGAGAAAGCGCGATGGTCAGCTTCCTGCATGTCTGGGCAATTGATGCTTTCCTGGAGCTGGCACGCCGCTGCGGTCGGCAGGAGGATGTCGAACGGTATACGGCGATGGCGGAGAAGGTGCGTGCGGCCTGCGAACGGGTGCTGTGGGACGGAAAATGGTATATCCGCGGCATCACCGCCTCCGGTCGGAAGATCGGTACGAGCAACGATACCGAGGGGAAGGTGCACATGGAGTCGAACACCTGGGCGGTGATCTCCGGCGTGGCGCAGGGCGAGCGGGCGCTTTCCGCGATGAACAGCGTAGACGAGTACCTGTATACGCCGTACGGCCTGCTGCTCAATGCACCGTCATACACGATGCCGGACGACGAAATCGGCTTTGTCACGCGGGTATACCCCGGTGTCAAGGAAAACGGCGCGATTTTCAGCCATCCGAATCCGTGGGCGTGGGTGGCGGAGGCCAAGCTCGGCCGAGGCGACCGTGCGATGAAATTCTATAACGCACTGCTGCCGCAGAACCAGAACGACTGCATCGAAGTGAGGCAGGCCGAACCGTATTCCTACTGCCAGTTTGTCATGGGGAAGGATCACACCGCCTTCGGCCGGGCGCGTCATCCCTTTATGACCGGCTCCGGCGGCTGGGCGTATTTTGCCGCCACCCGCTGGCTGCTCGGCGTGCGCCCGGATTTCGACGGGCTGTGGATCGATCCCTGTATTCCCTCTGACTGGAAGGGCTTTTCGGTGATCCGCCGCTGGCGCGGTGCGGAATACCGGATTGCGGTGCACAACCCCAACGGCCGTCAAAAGGGCGTCACAAAGCTGATCGTGGACGGCGGAGAGCGGGAGGTTGCCAAAATCCCGCTGCATCCCGCAGGGAGCACGGTGCGGGTTGACGCATATATGTAAACGGAAAGGAATGGCATGACCATGATACACTTCGGGACCGGCGGCTGGCGGGCGATTATCGGGGAGGACTTCACCAAGGCAAACGTGCAGCGTCTGACCTGCGCACTGGCGCGGAAAATGAAGGAGGAAGGGGCGGACCAAAACGGCTTTGTCATCGGTTACGACCGCCGCTTTTTGTCCAGAGAAGCGGCACGGTGGGCGGCGGAGGTGATGGCCGGCGAGTGCATTCCCTGCCGGCTCATCAACCGGGAAGCGCCCACGCCGCTGATTATGTTTGCAGTGGGCTATTACGGCATGCGGTATGGTCTGGCGGTCACCGCCAGCCATAACCCGGCGCTGTACAACGGGATCAAGGTGTTTATGCAGGGCGGACGCGATGCGGATGAGGCGCTGACCGACACGCTCGAGGCGACCATCGCGCAGCTCGACGACCGGGATATCCCCGTCGTCCCGTATGAACAGGCCGTGGCCGAAGGCCGGGTGGAGGAGGTTGACCCGCTCAATCCGTATCTGGATTCCATCATCCGCTCAGTCAATATGGACGCCATCCGCAGCCGGGGGCTTCGGGTTATCCTTGACCCGATGTACGGCGTGTCCCGCACCTCGCTGCAGACCATTCTGCTCACCGCGCGCTGTGACGTGGACGTGATCCATGAACGGCACGATACGCTGTTCGGCGGGCGCCTGCCGGCGCCGAGCCGGCAGACGCTGTCCGCTCTGCGCAGCGTTGGGGGTGTAGGAGGGTAGCGGATCGGCGCTCCGGGTGCGTATTTGTCGTTTTTCGGGGAAGACTATTCCCTGCGGATGGCTCCAGAGGACGGAAGGCGTCTGGAAACAGCCGGGAAAAAGCCGCCGCATTCCGATGGGAAAACGGCGGCGTATGGAAGGAATATAGCAACAAAGCATAAAGGGGGAAACGGGATGAGACGAGCGATTGCCCTGGGACTGTCTGTCCTGATGTGTACGGCCCTGTTTTCCGGCTGCAGCCGGGAGACGGACGAGGGCGGCAAAAAGGTAACGCTGAAGGTCGTCACACAGTTCGGCGGCGAAGACCCGAATACCGAGCTGTTCAATACGATGATCAAAGAATGGGAAAACAAGACCGGGAACAAGGTCACCAATAACTCCGATAAGGCGGACAACGAGTGGAAATCGAAGGTGATCGCGGATTTCACCACCGGCGGAGAGCCGGACGTGATGTTCTTTTTCAACGGTACGGTTGCCGAACCGATTCTGGATAAAATCGTAACGGTGGATGAAATTCAGGCGGAGGATCCGGAATACGGCAAGAATATCCGCTCTGCCGTCATGAATGCCGCCGGCAACCTCGACGCCGAGGGACGGCCGATTTCGGTGCCGATGACCGGTATCGCCGAAGGGCTGTTCTGCAACAAGACGCTTTTTGCGCAGTATAACCTCGAGCTGCCGAGCGACTGGGACAGCTTTATGCAGGCGGTTGAGACGTTCAAAAACAACGGGGTGATCCCGATTGCCGCCTCGCTCGGCGGTGAGGCGCACTATTTCTTTGACCACCTGCTGCTTGCGGTCGGCGGCGAAGAGGCGCTGGCGGTGAATCCGACGACCGAGGCGGAGGTGCCGGCCTCCTGGGCAAAGGGGCTCGGCCTGCTCAAGACGCTGTACGACGCCGGCGCCTTTCCGAAGGATACCGCCTCGATCAAGGGGGATGACGCGCGGATTTATTTCCGCCGCGGTGAGGCGGCGATGTATCTAGACGGCTCCTGGTTCAGCGTGGTGGACGCCTCGACCGAAGGGGCGAAGGTAACCGAGGAGGATGTCGAGGTTGTGCCGTTCCCGTCATATACCGAGAGCACGAACAAGCCCGGTACCGTTTTGTCGGGATACACCTCCGGCTGGTATATCTCGCGCAAATGCTGGGAGGATAAGGACAAGCGGGCGGCTGCGATCGATTTTGTCAAGAGCATGTCGAGCGATGAGGGGATCACCCGTTTTGCGGAAGCCAACGGCGGTTTTCCCGCTTCGGACGGCGTGGTGGTCGACGAAAGCAAGATGACGGTGCAGAAACGGCAGTTTGACGCGCTTCTCAAAGCAGCGCCGGTGACGCCGGGTGTGCTGCAGGATAACCTGCAGAAGGCCGCGTTTGAGGTTTATCTGAATAATGCGACCAAGCTTGCCCGCGGCGAGATTACCCCCGAAGAGGTTATCCGCGAGATGGTGAAGGAAAACCAGCCGCTTTAAAGCAAATAAAGCATCCCGGGGAGGCGAGGCCCACCGCCTTGTCTCCCCGTTTTCGGCGAGAAGGGAATGGTCGTAATGGCGAAGGCAGAAAGTGCGGTCCGGCGAAGGCGCCGCAGCGCCGGTCCGGTGGGCGAGGCGATGATATACAAGCGGAAATGGCCGGCGGCGGTGTTCCTGATTCCGGCGTTTTTGTTTATGGTGATTTTTCTGTACTACCCGTTTTTCCGGAATATCGTGGATTCGTTTTTCAACATCCGGATCCTGGGAGGGCCGACGGGAAAATTCATCGGGTTTGAAAACTATCTGAAAATCGTTCCCGGGCTGGAGACAACCGACCCGAACATGATGACGGCGCTGGGAAACACCCTGCTGCTCATGCTGTGCACCATTGTATTCCAGGTGGGGATTGCGCTGCTCCTCGCCCTGATGGTGGATTCGATACGCCGCGGCGCCCAGGTGTTCCGCACCCTGTTCTTTTTCCCGATTGTGGTATCCGCCACCGCGCTCGGCCTGATGTTCAATCTGCTCCTCATGTCCCGCGGGCCGATTAACCAGATTATCGAAAGATTCGGCGGCGAGGCGATTATTTTCAAAGAGGAATACACCTTCCTGACGATGGCAATCCCGGTAATCTGGCAGTATGTGGGCTTTTATTTCGTCATTCTGGTGACCGGGCTGAACAACATCTCGGAGGATATCAAGGAGGCGGCCGCCATCGACGGAGCAATCGGGCTTAAACGCATCTGGTATATCACCCTGCCGCTTCTGCGCAACGTGCTGATCACCTGCCTGACCCTGTCGATTACCGGTGCGCTCAAGGTGTTCGATATGCCGTGGGTGATGTTCCCGCCGAACTTTTCCGAGGCGTACCTGACCGGCACGTATATGTATTACCAGACCTTCAACGTGGGCAACGTGGACTATGCGGCGGCAATCGCGGTGGTGATCGTTTTGCTGGGCGTGGTGCTGTCCCGCCTGAGCCGGCTGGTTTTCCGCGAGAAGGATTACTGAAAAGGGGAGGCGTGACCGGATGAAACACAAAAGAAAAGTCAGCCTGTCCCATGTGGTGATCTATATCGTGCTGATCCTGTGGGCGCTGACCACCGTAACCCCGTTTTTATGGGTGGTGATGAGCTCCTTTAAGGATAAGGATCTCATCGAACTGCAGTCCTTTTCGCTCCATTTCACCCCCACCCTCGACAACTATATCAAGACCTTTGAAAAGCCGCCGCAGTCGGTCTGGATGGCGTACTGGAACAGCCTGCTGATCTCCGGCGTGGTAACGATCGGCGTGATCCTGCTCGCCGGTATGGCGTCCTTTGCAATGGTGCGGTACCGCTTCCGGGGCAAGCGTTTTCTCGAAGGGCTGATTGTCGCCAGCCTGATGTTCCCGGTGTTTTCCACCATCATCCCGGTTTTCCAGATGATGTACAAGCTGAATGTGGTGGACAATCCGGTCGGCGTGATCCTGCCGCAGATCGCGGGCAACCTGTCCTTTGCCATTGTGATCCTGATGGGCTATATCCGCGGCATGCCGGTGGATCTGGAGGAATCGGCCTTTCTCGAGGGCTGCAACGTATTCCAGGTGTTTTATAAGGTGATTATCCCGATCAGCCGCCCGGCCTTCGCCACGGTGGGGATTTTTTCCTTCCTGTGGTCGTATAACGATCTGTTTACCCAGCTGTTTTTCCTGCGCAGCGCCAAAAACTGGACCATCACCCGGTTCCTGAATGAGGTCAGCTCGAAATACGGTACCGACTACGGCATGATGTGCGCGGTGGTGACTCTGATTTTCATTCCGGTGATGATTGTCTATATTTTCCTGCAGAAAAACATTATCCGCGGACTGACCGCCGGCGCTATCAAAGGATAAAAAAGGAGGAGATGCTGCCATCTCCTCTTTTTTTATGTCTCCGCCTGAAAATGGGCGTATATTGCTTCTGCAGCGGGGCGGGAAACCCCTTTTACCGCACACAGCTCGTCGACCGTGGCGCCGCGGATGGCCCTGAGCGAGCCGAAATGCCGCAGCAGCGCTTTGGCCCGCGCCTCGCCGACGCCCTCGATCTGGGTCAGGGTCGTGTTGATGCTGGATTTTTTCCGCCGCTTGCGGTGGTAGTCGATCGAATAGCGGTGTACCTCCTCCTGGATGGCCGACACCAGCGTAAAGGCGGAGCGTTTGGCATGAATTGTGATTTCGCCGCCGTCCTCCGCAATCGCGCGGGTGCGGTGGTGGTCATCCTTGACCATGCCGAACACCGGGATTTCCGGATGCCGCCCCGCAACGAGCGGGCGGATCACCGAGACATGCCCCTTGCCGCCGTCGAGAAGGATCAGATCCGGCAGACGTCCGAAGCCGCTGCCTTCCCCGCGGTGCTTGTCGTATTCATCCAGCCGCCGGGTGAGCACCTCCTGCATCGCGCCGTAGTCATCCTGCATGTTCTCTTCGCTGATCAGGAAGCGGCGGTAGGCGGACTTGCACGGCCGGCCGTTTTCAAAGACCACCATGCCCGCGACCGTATCGCTGCCGGCGGTGTGGGAGATATCGTAGCTTTCGATGTAAACCGGCGGCTCCGCCAGGCCGAGCAGTTTGGCCAGCTCGTCGAGCGCGGCGGCGTCCCGGCCTGCAATGCCGGCCTTCTGTGCAAGCCGCTCGGCGGCGTTGTTGCGGCACATTTCCACCAGGTGCGCCTGCTCGCCCTTCTGCGGCTGTACGATGTGCACCCGCCGCCCGGCTTTTTCGCCCAGCCATTTTTCCAGCAGCTCGGCGTCCTCGATCTCGCCGTCCACCGTGATCTGCGGCGGCACAGCCTCCCGCATGGTGTAATAGCGCCGAAGGAACTCCGCCCGGGCGCTCGGCAGCGTATCCACGTCATCGATCAGGAAGTGCTCGCGGTCGGACAGGCTGCCGCCGGTGAAACGGAAGACCTCAAAGCAGGCGCCACCCGGCCCCTGCGCGATCGCGATGACGTCCTGTTCCTGTACGCGGGACATCACCACCTTCTGCTTCTGGCCGAGCCGTTTGATCGCCTGAATTCGGTCGCGCAGCCGTGCGGCCTTTTCAAATTCCAGGTTTTCCGCCGCGGCTTCCATACGCTCGGTCAGGGTCGCAATCATCCGGCTGCTGCCCTGTGTGAGGAATTCGATGGCCTGGTTCAGCCGCTCGTTGTAGTCGGCCTCGGAAACCTTGCCGGTACAGGGGGCGCAGCACTGGTCGATGTAGTGGTTCAGGCAGGGGCGTTCCCGCCGCCCTTTGCCGAAGGTACGGTTGCAGGTGGGCAGCTGGAAGACCCGGCAGGCCTCGTCCACCGCCTCCTTGACCGTGTAGGAACTGATGTAGGGGCCGATATAGCGGGCGCCGTCGTCGAGCTTCTGCTTGGCCTCGGAAATGCGGGAATAGGGCGGGGGAGACACCCGGATATAATGGTACCCCTTGTCGTCCTTGAGCAAAATGTTGTACTTAGGACTGTACTGCTTGATCAGCGAGCACTCCAGCACCAGCGCCTCAAATTCGCTGTCCGCCAGGATGTAATCGAAATGATCGACGTGCAGCACCATCTGCCGGACCTTCTCGGGATGCTTGGCGTCCGATCCAAAATACTGGCTGACCCGGTTTTTGAGGGCCTTGGCCTTGCCGATATAGATGATGTGGTCCTGAGCGTTTTTCATAATGTATACGCCCGGGGTCAGCGGCAGCGCCATCGCCTTGCGGCGCAGCTCGCCGAGCTTGGGGTTCTGTTCGGTCATGGAGGACCTCCCTTCGTGAAATCAAAACCACCAGTGAACTGGTGGTATGCACAGGCCCTGGAAGGGCCAAATAC
>USCI01000008.1 GCA_900553255.1 uncultured Oscillospiraceae bacterium
AAGGCGGCCGAAAACTTTTTGTGCACTATTTTTTGCGAAACGACTTTTTTGACAGCCTTTTTGTGCGTAAAGGTCATTCGGCGGGCAGCAGGAGCACCTGCCCGGGATAAATGGTTTCGCTTTCGAGCGCGTTGAGCGCCATGATTTCGGTGTAGCGGCTCCCGGCGCCGAGCTGTGACCGGGCGATCTTCCACAGCGAATCGCCCCGCCGGACGGTGTATTCCCGCAGTGCGGGCGCCGGATTGCCGCTGCCGGCATCGCTGCCGCCGGTACCGCCGCCCGACGGGATTTTGAGCGGCATGCCGGGATAAATGCGGTCGCCCGACAGCCCGTTGAGCGCCATGATGACGGGATACGCCGTCCCCGAGCCGAGGTACCGTTCGGCGATTTTCCACAGGGAGTCGCCGGCCTTTACCTCGTAAATCCAATACCCCTGCGCCGGCGGCTGCGGATTCACCGGGGGCTTCTCGAAGGTCAGGTAATGGGAGGCCACATAGCCGGTCTGCCCGTCCGGCAGCCTGACCTGGTGCACCCCGCTGCCCGCGTCCAGGGCGGATACGGCGGCGCCGCCGGACAGGGTAGCGATCACCTTCCCCTTTAGGCCGGGGTTTTTATACACGGGAACGGCGGTTTCCTCCGTGCGGATCCAGGCGTCGAGGAAAACGTCCCCGGCGGGCGGGTCGGTATCCTCCTCCGGCGGCAGGGACTCATCCGGCACAGACCCGTCCGGCGCCGATTCGTCCGTTTCCCCGGAATCGCCCGAAACCCAGCTTTCGTAGTGCTCCCAGATGGAGGTGTCCTCCTGGCCGAGCGACCACGCCCCGGCGCCCTTCAGATTGTATTTTTCGATTAAGCCGAGCTTGGCCTCGTAGGAGCGGTCGTTTTCAAACCACGCCACATACCGTCCCGGCTCCAGCACAAAATCCCCGCCGACGGTGAAGCTGCCGCTGTCCTCCGTTATGGTAAACTCCGCTTTCACCGACTGGCTTTGCTCGTCGTAGGTCACGGTGGCTTCGCAGCTTTCGAGGATCTGCTGAAGGGTTTTGCTGCTCACGCCCTTGCCGGCGATGCGGCTGCTGTCCAGCCCCCAGACGCGCCCGTAGAAGGGGACGCCCACCACGATTTTGTCCGGCGTGGTCTTGCTGAGGGCGTACCGGATGGAATTTTCGACGAAGTCCATGCCGGCGACCGGGCCGGCCTCACCGCCCTCGTAGTGCTCGTCGTAGGCCATGATGACCAGGTGATCGGCATACCGGGCGAGCGCGCTGTAATCGTAGGAGCCGTGCCAGCCCAGCTGCCAGTCGTTGGGGTTTGCCGCAACGGCGACGGAGATTTCCTTGTGGGCGGGAATTTTTTCACGCAGCAGCCGGACCAGCTCGGTATACTGGTCGCGCTGCTCGTGGGTGACGTTTTCAATATCGACATTGACGCCGTCCAGATCGTATTCCTCGACGTAATTCGCGATTTGTGAGGACAGCGATTCCACGTCCTTCAGCGCATTGACCCCTGCGGTGCGGTTCCAGTGGTTGCTCAGGAAGGGGACCACCCTGATCCCCTTGTCATGCATGGTTTTGATGAAAAAGGAGCTGAGATGGTTCAGCCGCAGGCTGCCGTCCTCGCGGATGTCGAAATAGCTCGGGGACACCACATCGAGCGCCTCGCCTGTCTGGTTGACGTACTCGATCTGCTGGTGGTCCGTGCCGCTGTACAGATAGCCCATCGTATAGCGGTCGGTTGCAGCCAGTGCGGATAACAGGGTGGAGAAGGCGACCGAGGCGATCAGTACGCCGGAAACCAGAAATTTTACGCTTCTGATGCGGAATTTTCTGGCATAGGCCGAAAGCGTGTCCGACAGCCTTCCGGAGCTGTCCCGGATTTCCCGCCGGAGATCCGGTTCTTCCGCGAGCTCGGCGTCCCCTCGGGGATAATCGAGCAGCAGGTCGTAGCTGCCGTCGGGATTCGGGGCTAAACTCATGCTGGGCATCAAGGCGCATCACCGTTCCTTTTTAAATGTCGTTTGGGATAGCTTCTGCAAAGCGGGGGAAAATATGCGAAAGCAAAAAATTTCCGCGGCGAACTGTGGCAGCGGCCAAACGTCCGCCCTCGCGGCAAAAAGGTATTTTATCCGCACCCCGGAGGGTATTTCCGGCTTTTTTCTGCACACACTGGTAGTATTCGCGCAGAAAGGAGCAGGGAATATGACCGAAATCGAATTGCCGCTTGGGCTGGGGATGGCGCTTGCGCAGAACGAGGCCGCGATGAAGCGGTTTGAATCGCTTTCGGAGGCGGAAAAGCAGGCGTTTGTGGAAAAAACACATGGCGTGGCTTCCAAGGCTGAGATGAAAGCGCTGGTCAGTAGCCTTACCGCCGGCACGATAGGGTAAGAGCGGCAAAAAGGGTGCGGAAAACCAAAACGGTTTTCCGCACCCTTGCTTTTTACTTTTTTCAGGGCAGTATCCGCAGATGAGCCATAAAGTGCTCCTTGTTTTCACGCGCAGTGGTGGTAGGCCGGCCGAGATTCTCCCGGGCGCCGATGGCACATTTGGCTTCGATCAGGCACAACCCCGTGCGCGTCTTCGCGGCTTTAAGCTCGCGCTCGAGCGCATCCGGGGTTTCCACGCAGGCGGCGTAAGAATAACCGCAGGCTAATGCAGCTTGCGGAAGATCAACCCCACCGGCGGCGGTCGGCATGCCGCCGACCGTTTCGTGCGCGGCGTTGTTGATGACGATGTGCACGAGGTTGGCGGGCCGGCAGCCGCCGAGCACCGCCATGGCCCCCATATGCATCAGCAGCGCACCGTCGCCGTCGATGCACCATATCTTGGTCTGCGGCTTTTGCAGGGCGATGCCGAGGGCGATGGAGGAGCTGTGCCCCATCGATCCGACGGTGAGAAAATCGCACTGGTGTCCCTGAGCGGCGGCCTCGCGGATTTCAAACAGCTCCCGGCTGGCCTTACCGGTTGTGGAAACAATCGGATCGTCACCGGATACCGCGGCGATCTGCCGGATGATGTCCTCACGCCGCATGGAAAAGCGGTTTTGGTAGGTGACCGGCTCGTCGTAGCGCAGCGCGCCCTTGCGCACCACAAAGGCGGCGTTTCCGCCCGCCGCGAGATGGGGGCGAAAGCCGTCCATAGCGGCGTGCAGCTCCGATTCGGTGGTGTCGGCGCTGAGGATAAAGGCGGGAATCCCCATGTCCTCGAGCAATTTAAGGGTGACCTCGCCCTGGAAAATATGCTGCGGCTCGTCATGGATGCCCGGCTCGCCCCGCCAGCCGATGACAAACAGCATCGGGATGGCGTAAACCTTTTCATGCAGAAGAGAGGCGACGGGGTTAATGATGTTCCCCTCGCCGGAATTCTGCATATACACCACCGGGATCCGCCCGGTAGCGAGGTGATAGCCCGCCGCCAGCGCGGTGCTGTTTCCCTCGTTGGCGGCGATCACATGGTGCCGGGGATCGGTGCCGTAGGTGTTCATCAGATAATTGCACAGCGGCTTGAGCTGGGAATCCGGCACGCCGGTGTAAAAATCCGCGCCCAGGATGCCGCAGAAGGTCTGAACCTGCATGGCAATGCTCCTTTCTGTATCCGGATTACAGCTCGTCAATGAGCGTGAGAATCTGCTTGATCGGCATCAGCCGGTCATCCACTTCCTTGGCGCGATGGTATTTCAGGATGTCTTTGGCGGTCTGCTCCATAGCGGGAAAGGCGCTGCGGGTGAGCTGGTTGGCATAGATGACGATGTTCGCACCGTGCCGCTGCAGTTCGTCCTCGGTGACCGTATTGTAGGAGGAGGGCACCACGACGATCGGTGTATCCGGATCGTCGGCACGGAACCGGTCGCAGAATTCCAGGATCTCGTCGGGCGTCTTGCGGCAGCTGTGGATCATGATGCCGTCCGCTCCGGCAGCACGGAACGCGTGCGCACGTTCCAGCGCGTCCGCCATTCCCTGTTCGAGGATCAGGCTCTCGATGCGGGCGATGATCATGAAATCATCGGTCAGCTGCACCTTTTTCCCGGCGGCGATTTTTTCGCTGAAATGCTCGATGGAATCCTGTGTCTGCTGCGCCTGCGTGCCGAACAGCGAATTCTTTTTCAGGCCGATTTTGTCTTCAATGATGATGGCGGAAACGCCCATGCGCTCGAGGGTGCGGACTAGGTAAACAAAATGCTCGGTCTGCCCGCCGGTATCGCCGTCGAAGATGATCGGCTTGGTGGTGACCTCGAGAATGTCGTCGATGGTGCGGCAGCGGGAGGTCATATCCACAAGCTCGATATCCGGCTTGCCCTTGGCGGTGGAGTCGCACAGCGAGCTGACCCACATGGCGTCGAACTGGTCGAACTCGCCGTTGTTTTCCACTACGGTCTTTTCGGCGATCAGGCCGGTGAGCCCGTCGTGTGCCTCTATCACCTTGACGATCGGCCGTATGCCGATGAGCTGCCTGAGCCGCTTGACACGGAACTCCGGCATCGCCAGCTTATCCCGCAGCCGTTTGTCGATCAGCCGGACCTCCTCGTTATAGGTGTAGGGCACCTCAATGAGCTGCCCGCCGTATTTTTGCAGCGCCCGCAGCGCGCTTTCACGGATGGCGGCCTGCGGCCCGGTTTTCCAGTTGTCCCCGTGAATGACGTAATCCGGCCGGAGCTCGGCGATAATGGTGTCGTACAGCACGTCGTCCTGCACGACAATCCGGCTGACCCCGTCCAGCCCCTCGAACAGCTTGCGTCTTTCCTCAAAGGAGATGGTCGGGAAGCGGTCGTAGCGGATCATAGCGCGATCGGTGAGCAGACCGACGATCACCTCACCGTATTCGCGGGCTTTGCGCAGGATGTTCCGGTGCCCTTCGTGGATGACGTCGGTGCAGAAGCAGACGTAAACGGTTTTCCCCATTATGTACAGCTCCCTTTCTCAATTGTTGTAGTTTACCGGCACGGCGACGCCGAGGGTGTCCAGCGCTTCACGGAACACCCGGAAGAAGACGTCGATATCCGGTTCGTCGATGGCACCGAGCGCGCACAGGCGGAAGGTGTTGGCGGAGGCGATTTTTCCGGGATAGATCGTGAAGCCGCGGGCGTAGCAGTAATCGTGCACCGCCTCGAAATTCCAGTGAGGATCGTCCGGATAGATGGCTGCGGCGACCAGTCCGGCCCGCCATTCAGGGCGGATCACCTGCCGGAAGCCCATCGCATCCAGCCCGGCTTCGATCGCCCGGAACACCCGCGTATGCCGTGCCCATTTGGCTTCTTCGCCCTCGGTAAAATATTCCTGCAGCGCCTGGATGGCGGCGTATATGGTCTGCACCGGCGGCGTGAAGTGCATCTCGCCGGTGGTTTCAAACACATGGTACTGCAGATAAAGGTTGCAGTAGTAGGAGCGCTTGGGATAATTCTTCGACCGCTCAAGGATTTCCCGGCTGCCGATAATGAAGGACAGCCCGGTCATCGCCATCAGCCCCTTCTGTGCGGAGGCCATGCAGAAGTCGATGTTGTCCTCCTCGATATGGATCGGGCGCATTGCCAGCGTGGAGGTGGTGTCTACCGTAAACACTGCGCCGTACCGGTGCGCGAGCGCGCCGATTTCGCGGATGGGGTTGAGCAGACCGGTGCCGGTCTCGTTGTGGGTGGTGTGCACCAGCGCGATATCCGGGTTTTCCCGCAGCACAGCCTCCACCGCATCGAGATCCGCCGGTCGGTCGCCCGGCAGCTGCAGATCGATGTGCGGCAGGCCGTAATAGGCACAGATTTCTACCGCGCGGGTGCTGTAGGCTCCGTTGTTGATCACCAGGATTTTTTTGTCCGCCGGCAGCAGAGAGTTGAGCACCACGTCGATGTTGAGGGTGCCCGATCCACAGAAGAGCACCGACGTGTATTTCTGTGGGTCGGCATGCACGATTTTGAGCAGATCCTCACGCAGCCCCCGCATCAGCCCGGCGAATTCCTTTTCACGCGGGCAGATATCCGGCACCACCTGCGCGAGCTTGACCGTGTCGGTGGTGGTGGAGGGGCCGGGGTTAAGCAGAATATTTCGTTTGATGTTCATATTTTTCTCCTCGAATCTATATATAGAGCTATAATGAGTTAAAGTTGCCTATTTTTGTTCAATTAAGATTATAATATCACTAAATAAGAACAAATGCAACCTTTTTCTTTCGCTGGCTTATCTAAAAGAAAAGCAGAGCCGTCCGCAGACGGCCCTGCCGAAGAAAAATATGCGCCCGGGCATCGTTTTTGCATAAGCCCCGCTCTTAAAGCATATGGATACACTAAGAACTTCAAGAGGTGATTGCATGAAAGGGGCCGTTGAGGAGAGAGCCATCGAACTGGGCGAGTACATCATCGAAAATAACGCGACAGTACGCGCTGCCGCGGGGAAGTTTCATATATCCAAATCCACTGTACATAAAGACGTATCGGACCGTCTGAAAACGGTCAATCCCCAGCTGTACGACCGGGTGCGGGAGGTGCTGGAGGTCAACAAGGCGCAGCGCCACATCCGCGGGGGGATTGCCACGAGGGAAAAATACCGGCACAGCGAAGAGGACGAATAGGAAGAGCGCGGCAGAGGATGCCGCGTAAGCCGAAAAAACCGCCTGCAGGCCGCAAACAGCAGCCCGCAGGCGGTTTTGGGTTTCCGGAAAGACGGAGGTGCCGGGCAGCCGCGCCTGTTTAACCGGCGGGCTGGCCCTTCCATTCGAGGAATTCGTCGTAGGTCATGGTCTTGTCGAAGCAGCCCTGCGGCAGCAGCTCGATGATGCGGTTGGCGACCGTCTGGATGAACTGGTGGTCGTAGGAGGAGAACAGGACGTTGCCCTTGAAGTCGGCCAGCCCGTCGTTGACCGCGGTGATGGATTCCAGGTCGAGATGGTTGGTCGGCTGGTCGAGCAGCAGCACGTTCGCCCCGAACATCATCATGCGGGAGAGCATGCAGCGCACCTTTTCGCCGCCGGAGAGCACCTTCACCGGCTTGAGCACGTCGTCGCCGGAGAACAGCATGCGGCCGAGGAAGCCGCGCAGATAGGTTTCGGTGTTGTCGGAGGAATACTGCATCAGCCACTGCAGCAGGTTGAGGTCGCAGCCGTCGAAAAAGGCGGAATGATCCTTGGGGAAATACGACCGGCTGGTGGTGCCGCCCCATTTGATGCTGCCCTCGTCCGGCTCGATTTCCTCGGCGAGGATGCGGAACAGGGTGGTCACGGCGATCTCGTTTTCGCCGATAAACGCGATCTTGTCCCCCTTGTTGACCCGGAAGGACACCCGGTCGAGCACCTTGACGCCGTCGACCGTCTTGCTGATGCCCTCCACCGCGAGGATCTCCTTGCCGGCCTCGCGGTCCATCTGGAAGCCGACGAAGGGGTAGCGCCGGGAGGAGGCGGGCATCTCGTCTACCGTCAGCTTCTCGAGCAGCTTTTTGCGCGAGGTGGCCTGGCGGGATTTGGACTTGTTGGCGGAAAAGCGCTCAATGAAGCTCTGCAGCTCCCGGATCTTGTCTTCCTTTTTCTTGTTCTGGTCGCGCAGCACCCGCTGCATCAGCTGGCTGGATTCGTACCAGAAATCGTAGTTGCCGACATAGATTTTGATTTTGTTGTAATCCACGTCCACGATATGGGTGCAGACGTTGTTGAGGAAGTGGCGGTCGTGGGAGACGACGATGACGGTGCCCATGTAATCCATCAGGAAATCCTCCAGCCAGCGGATGGAGGCGATGTCCAGGTGGTTGGTCGGCTCGTCGAGCAGGATGATGTCCGGCTGGCCGAACAGCGCCTGCGCGAGCAGGATTTTGACCTTTTCCTTGTCGTTCAGCGTGCTCATCGGCGCCTCAAGCAGCGCGGAATCCAGCCCAAGCCCCTGCAGCAGGCGGGCGGCGTCGGTCTCGATCTCCCAGCCGTTGAGCTCGGCGAATTCGGCTTCCAGCTCGGAGGCGAGCACCCCGTCCTCATCGGAGAACTCCTCCTTGGCGTACAGCGCTTCCTTCTGCTGGATGATCTCGTACAGGCGCGGGTTGCCGAGGATGATGGTGTCGAGCACCGAGTAGTCGTCGAAGGCAAAGTGATCCTGCTTGAGCACCGACATACGGGTTTTGGGGTCGATCGTCACCGTGCCGGAGGACGGCTCGAGATCCCCGGACAGGATGCGCAGGAAGGTAGATTTTCCCGCGCCGTTTGCGCCGATCACGCCGTAGCAGTTGCCGGCGGTGAACTTCAGATCCACGTGGGTAAACAGATTTTGTCCGCCGAAATTCAGGCTGACATCGGATACGGTAATCATAAAGGGCCTCCCGGTTCAGGATAGGGCGGCGTTATCCGCACGCGCCGCCGTGATAGGATGCGCAGATAGGCACATCCTGCCCATTGTAGCATACTGCCCGCCCGGGGGCAAGCCCCAAACACCATTTCGGGGAAAAAATCCCTCTTTTTCGCGCGGCTGCTCCCGGGCGGGAAAGCACACCGCTCCCATGCGCCCGCTCAGGTCAGCTCGGGCAGCACCTTGGTGTCGAAGGGGGACGCCGCCCGCTTCCGGCGGGACTTTTTCGGCTTCTTTTCCCGCGCGCTCTCGGGGCAGGCGCGGCGGTAGCGGCGGATCACCACCGTTTTGGCGGTCATGAACAGCGGCGCGGCGTAAAAGTAGGGAAGGACAAGCAGGCAGGCGGCCAGCCAGCCGGCAAAGCCGAGATGGAACCAGGCGAAGCCGCCGATGCGCCGGCGCATGATGCGGCGGGAGGCGCCCAGGGCGCGGCAGACGCCGAGCCCCTCCGCCACGAGATACACGGCCGGCTGGAACCGCAGCATCCACATCTCCCACAGGATCCATCCGGCCAGCAGGGCGAACAGGCCGAAAACGAGGCAGAAGATCCGGCAGACATCCACAAACGGGGTGGTCAGACCGGTCTGCCGCAGATGGTCTGAGTAGGCGAAAACCACCGCGCTAGGCAGGAAGCAGACCGCGCCGGAGAGCAGGCGAATCATCCACAGCGACAGGCGCAGCCGCACCGCACGGCCGTAGCGGCCGGCGCGGTAGCCCCGCCAAAGCTGACGCACCGAAGCGGGCCGGCCGGCGGCCAGAGCATCGTAAAAGGCAGCCTGCCCGAGGTGAAGCGGGGAGACCAGCAGCAGGTCGATGACGATCATCGCCGCGATGATGCCGATATGCAGCCACAGCTTCGGCTGTATGCGCAGCTCGTCGAGATGGATGGCCTCCTCGGCGCGGATGCCGAAGAGCCGCAGGCACAGCAGCTCGGTGAGCAGCAGCACCAGGCTGCTGCCGATCACCAGGCACTGCACCAGGATGGCCTGCCCCCAGTGGCCTCTGAGCCTTTCCCGCGCCTTTTTGGCCGGTCTTGTCATGGCGTTTCCCTCCCGGAGCCGCGCGATTTTCGCCGTTCGCTGCACGGCGGGAATCATGCGGCAGTATCTCCGGATAGTATGCCCGGAAGGCCGCCGGTTGAAACATCGCGCCCATAGCAAAAGCAGGCCGCTTTCGCGGCCTGCCTCAGCGTGTCAAAAAAGTCGTTTCGCAAAAAACAGTGCACAAAACGTTTTGGGCCGCCTTTTTCGAAAAGGCGGCGGGGTGGAGGGGCGGCGCCCCTCCTCGCCTTCCGCAGAAGGCGAAAGGCCCGACAGTTCAAAGGATCAGGAAGGGAGACGCAACAGCCCGGTGGGCTGTTGCGTCGTGGGAAACCCTATCAAGGGGTTTCCCGATGCGGCGGGAAACGCCGCATTTGGGCAATCGTTTTTGGCAAGCGGCCTGCTCATGCCCCGCCAGGGCGGCTTTACCAGATGGAGGCGAGGGACGAAGCCTCGCCGGAAAGGCTGTGCAGCTGCCCGCCGAGCACCTGCGCCTCCCAGTACAGCAGGTTCGCATCCGGCAGCGCGCCGCACACGAGGATAGCCTGCCCTTCGTCGAGGAACACCTCGGCGCTCGCGGTGTCCAGCAGGACGCGCAGGCGGAATTTGCCGCCGCGGCAGGTCAGCGGCGCGGTGTACTGCTTCCAGCTGAGGGTACCCTCAGAAAAATCCGCCGTCAGCTCGATGCCGCAGAAGGACAGCAGCAGCCGGCAGTCGTCGCCCGGTACGCCCTCGATGCAGATGTCCTGCGCGGTGGAGGCCAGCGGCTGGCGGAAGCTGCCGCCGGCGTCGAGCGGCGGCGCGGAAAACGGCACCGTATCGCAGCGCAGGCGGACGACCTCTTCCACCGGCTGCGCGCACAGCTGCATGGCCCCGTCAAGCTGCCGCAGCGACATTTCGCAGGGGATGTTCATGAACCCCTGGAACGCCGCGCCGGCGGGCACCGCCGCGTTGTTCCAGGCGATGCGGATGCGCCGGGGATCCTGCGGGGCGGCCTGGAAGAAGGACTGGGCGGCGTAGCTGCCGTTGCCGTGGTGCAGCCGGCGCACCTCCTGTTCGGGCGTGAACCGGTACCCGTCGAAGGAACCCACCAGATACCGGTCGGACGCGCCGATGAGCACCCATTTTTCCCGCGCCGGGTCACCGTCGAGCGGCAGCGGATAAAAATCGGGGCATTCCCACTCCTCCGGGATTTCGATGGTCTGCAGCGGCTCCCAGTGCAGCAGGTCGGCGGAGGCGAGCAGCATATATTCCGCACCGGTTTTGTACAGCGCCATGATGTAGCGGCCGGTCGGGGCGTGGTAAATCACCTTGGGATCGCGGGTCTGGTCGGTGATTTCCGCGACAACCGGGTTTTTGTCGTATTTGGTGAAGGTAGCCCCGCCGTCGGTGCTGTAGGCGAGGCACTGGGTGGGCAGCTTCCCGGCCGACCAGTGGGTGGAGCCGCCCTGTGCGGTGTAGTAGAGCAGCAGCGGCGGCTCACTGCCGGCCTGCAGCCCGGTGCGGTTGTCGAAATCCACCACCGCACAGCCCGAAAACATCATGCCAGTTTCATCCGGGTAAAGCGCGGGCTCCTTTTCCTCCCAGTGCAGCAGGTCGGTGCTTTCGGCGTGGCCCCAGCTCATGTTGCCCCAGCTGCACCCGAGCGGGTTGTACTGGTAAAACAGATGGTACCGGCCGTTATACCAGGTCATGCCGTTGGGGTCGTTAAGCCAGCCCTGCGCGGCGGAAAAATGAAAGGCCGGGCGCAGATAGGTGGAAAAGGGCGCGTTTTTCGTCTCCGCCTTGCCGATTTGCAGCGGCATATCCGGAAACACCCGGATGTCGATCTCCCGCCCGTAAAGCAGGTCGGTCGGCAGCGGCATCCACTGGTCCGGGGCGATGTTGTCCAGCGCGGCGTCCATTTCCATGAGCAGCCGGCCGTTTTCGCGGAATTCCAGCCGTTTGGTGCAGGCGGTGCGGCTGACCGGGAACACGAGATAGCGGCAATCGCAGAAAATTTTCATAACAGGTCCATCCTTTCTCCTGATGCGGCCGTTTGGCTTTACTATACCCGATTTCGCAGCGGATTACAAGATTCCGTACACAAAAAAGCCCCGCCGTACAGCGTGTGGCTGCGGCAGGGCACAGGGGTTTCAGTTTTCCCCGGCGTCCGGGCGTATGCCGGTCAGGTCGAAGGCGGGGATGTAGGCCGCGTCCGCGCTCGCACGGTCCTGGACGTAGCCGTCGGTCAGACCGAGCGCGAGCAGGTGCTCGAACACCTTGCGGCATTCGCGGCGGGTCAGGCGGCGGTTCAGTTCGGGATAGCCGTCCGGCGCCAGCGGGGTGTACTGGAACAGCAGGCTGACCCACACGCCCTCCGGCAGGTTGGCGGCCAGCCAGTCGAGCACGGCAAGCGAATCGTTGGTGTGCCCGGGCAGCACCAGATGCCGCACCAGCGTGCCGCGCACGGCGATGCCGTCGGCATCCAGCTGCATCGGGCCGGTCTGCCGCGCCATTTCGCGGATGGCCTCCTGCGCGCGCTGCGGGTAGTCGTCGACGCCGGACAGCCGTTTTCCGAGCGCGGCGTCGGCGTATTTGCAGTCCGGCAGGTAGACGTCCACCGCGCCCTCGAGCTGCCGCAGCGTGTCGACGCTTTCGTAGCCGCTGGTGTTGTAGACAATCGGCACGGCGGGGCGGTAGCGTTCGAGCGCTTCCAGGATCACCGGCACAAACGGCGTCGGGCTGACCAGGTTGATGTTGTGGGCGCCGCGCGCCTCCAGCTCGCGGAAGATGTCCGAAAGCCGCTCCACCGTTATGGTTTCGCCGAAGCGCCCGTGGCTGATGCGGCGGTTCTGGCAGAAAACGCAGCGCAGCGGGCAGCCGGAGAAAAAGACGGTGCCGGAGCCGCGGGTACCGCTGATGCACGGCTCCTCGCCGGTGTGCAGCGCGGCGCGCGCGGCGGTGGGCAGCGCCGGCATGCCGCAGGCGCCGCCGCCGGCTTCGGGCGTGCGCAGGGCGCCGCACCGACGCGGGCACAGGCGGCAGGAAAAGCGGTTCACGGGCTTCGCTCCTTTAACGGAAAATCATATCGTCCGCCTCAGACGGCCAGACAGCGGGCGCGCTGCAGCAGCGCCTCGCGCTCGTTCGGGCAGGTGCCGTCGATCACCTCGCCGAGCAGCATGTCCAGCAGCCGGCCGAGCGCCGGGCCGGGCGGGATGCCGAGCGCCGTGAGGTCGCGGCCGTTGACCGCCAGATCCTTCAGGGAAAAGCACTGCTGCTCCTGCAAAATGGTGTCCACCATCGAGGAAAGGTAGGCGATCTCCTCGGTGCGCGCCCGCAGCTCGGGCGTCTGCGCGAGGATGTCGGCGCGCTTGACCTGCAGCAGGCGGTACATGTCCTCCTCGCCCAGGCGGTTGAGCCAGCGCCGCAGGCAGGCGGGGGTCGGCTCAAGCTGGACGTCGTGCCATTTGACCAGGCGGCAGACCACCTCGAGGGTCGCCTTATCGCAGCGCAGCCGCGCGAGGATCATCCGGGCCATCGCCGCGCTGAGCGCCTGATGCCCGTAAAAATGGCCGATGCCGTGCTCGTCCTGCGTGTAGCAGGCGGGTTTGCCGATGTCGTGGAGCAGCATGGTCAGCCGCACGACCGGCTCCGGCGGCACCTCCGCGACGCTGCGGGCGGTGTGCTCGTAGACGTCGTAGCGGTGATAGGGGTTGTTCTGGGCAAACCCCACCATCGGGGCGATTTCGGGGATAAACTGGGCAATGACCTCGGGGTAGGCGAGCAGCACGCGGGTGACCTGCCTGCCGCACAGCAGCCGGGTCAGCTCACTCCACAGCCGTTCGGCGGAAACGGTGCCCAGGTTTTCCCGCAGCGCCCGCAGGGCGGCGTCGGCGGACGGTTCAACCGAAAAGCCGAGCACCGCGGAAAAGCGCAGTGCCCGCAGCATGCGCAGCGCGTCTTCGCGAAAGCGCGTGCCCGGGTCGCCCACGCAGCGCAGCACGCCGTTTTCCAGGTCGTCCAGCCCGCCGAAATCGTCCCGCAGCCCGCGGGCCGGATGGTAGGCGAGGGCGTTGACCGTGAAATCCCGCCGGCTCAGATCCTCGTGCAGGTTCCGGGTGAAGGTCACCCGGTCGGGGTGGCGCGCGTCGGAATAGCCGCCGTCGATGCGGTAGGTGGTGATCTCCACCGGCGTGCGGTCGTCCGCGAGCACCGTCAGGGTGCCGTGCTTGAGCCCGGTTTCGATCACACGGCGGCCGGCGAACACCCGCTGCATCTCTTCCGGCAGGGCGGAGGTGGTGACGTCCCAGTCCCCGGGCGTGTTGCCCAGCAGGCTGTCGCGCACGCAGCCGCCGACCAGCCAGGCCTCGTACCCGGCGGCCTCCAGCTCGTCCAGCAGCGCCGCAGCCGGTGCCGGGACGGGAATCGTCACATTCTTCACAAAGCGCCACCCCTTTGTCATGATGTCTTTCAGTATACCACAGCGCCGGGAAAAAGGCCAGAAAAAGGTGCTGCAAAATCCTTTCTTTTGCAGCACCTGAATGTATCGGGGATTCTCCTGTTCCGGCCGGCCGCGCGGCAGACCCGCTCCGGGGCGTATGCTGTGCCGGAGGCGTCCCTGTCCTGCCGGCTTTTCGATGGCGCACCGATAACTGTGCGGGAACGTTGCCCGGTTTTCGCTCATGCGCCGCCTTCCGGCTCCTCGCGCAGCTTGAAGCCATAGCCCCAGATGGTCTCGATGCCCACACCGGAGCCGGCCAGCTTTTTGCGCAGCCGCTTGACCGTGTCGTCCGCCACGCGGGTGGTGGCGTCGTCCTGAAATCCCCATACTGCCGGCAGCAGCTCCTTGCGCGAAACCGCCCGCGCGGCGTTGCGCATCAGATAGGAGAGAAGGGAAAACTCGGTGGGGGTGAAATGGATCTCCCGCTGGTTGCGGTCATAGGCGCAGATGTTGTCCAGATCCAGCGTCAGCCCGCCGAATTCATAGCGCGTGGCGTTTTCGGCCGGCTTGCAGATCAGCGCGATATCCGCCCGGATCCCGCCGGCAGCCGGCTCGTCGGGCAGGCTGGTGTATTCGAGAGAGTATCCGTTGCTGCGCATGGATGAAATCAGCGCTTCCAGACATTTATGGTCGTCTCCGTAGATATAAACCAGCTTGGGCACGGCGCACTCCTCCTTTATAGTTCACACACAGTATACAAAATTTGTATGCCCTTTGTGTGAATGAACTCCGACAAAATTAAGAACAAATTGGAAATAAACTGCCGGGGCCGGGGAAGCGGAACGGTGCGGGAGCGGCGAGGGCGGGATTAGAAGCTGTATTCCGAAAGCATGCGCTGCTTTTCGTCCCACAGCGGCTGGGACAGGTCAACGTAGTAGCGGTGGGGGTTCTCGAAGCGGAGCACCTCGTCCCACATGGTGCCGATCTGCTCGAGGCAGTTGCGGCGGATCTCCTGGATATCGGGGGAGGTATACACGCATTTGCCCGCCGCGAAGAGCTGTTTTTGCAGCGGGACGGCGCGGAAATTCTCCAGCGTCTTGCGCTTCCAGATGTGCTCCGGATCGAAGATTTCATAGGGATTTGTATCGTCGATCGTCTCATCGCGCAGCGTGATGACGTCGGCGAGCGCCTTGCCGCTTTCGCGGTCGTACAGCCGCCAGACCATCTTGAAGCAGGGGTTGGTGATCTTGCTGACGTTTTCGCTGACCTTGATGCGCGGCACGACGGCGCCGTTTTCCTCCACCGCCGCCAGCTTGTACACCCCGCCGAACACCGGGTCGCTCGAGGCGGTGATCAGCCGCTCGCCGACGCCGAAGGTATCGACGCAGGCGCCCTGCTGGATCATGTCGCGGATGATGTATTCGTCCAGCGAGTTGGAAGCACAGATCGTGCAGTCGGGGAAGCCGGCGTCGTCGAGCATTTTGCGGGCCTTTTTGCTCAGGTAGGTGATGTCGCCGGAATCGATGCGGATGCCCTTCGGCCGGAAGCCGCGGGGCAGCAGCTCCTCTTTGAACACCCGGATGGCGTTGGGCACGCCGGACTTGATGGTGTTGTAGGTGTCCACCAGCAGCGTGCAGGATTCGGGGTATTCCCGCGCGTACACACGGAAAGCCTCCAGCTCGCTGTCAAACAGCTGCACCCAGCTGTGGGCCATGGTGCCCAGCGCGGGGATGGCGTATTCCCGGTCGGCGATGGTGCAGGCGGTGCCGCTGCAGCCGCCGATATATGCGGCGCGGGCGCCGTAAACCGCGCCGTCGAAGCCCTGCGCACGGCGGGAGCCGAACTCCATCACGGTGCGTCCCTGTGCGGCGCGGACGATGCGGTTGGCTTTGGTGGCGATGAGCGACTGGTGGTTGATGCACAGCAGCACCATGGTTTCGATAAACTGCGCCTGCACCACCGGCCCGCGCACGGTGACAATCGGCTCATGCGGGAAAATCGGCGTACCCTCCGGGATCGCCCATACGTCGCAGGCAAATTCAAAATGGCGCAGATAATCGAGGAATTCCTCGCGGAAAATCTTCTTGGAGCGCAGGTATTCGATGTCCGCCTCGGTAAACGAAAGGTTCCTGAGGTAATCGACCAGCTGCTCAACGCCGGCCATGATCGCCAGGCCGCCGCCGTCCGGGATTTTCCGGAAGAACATATCGAAATAGGCGATCTGGTCGCCCCGGCCGTCGGCGAGAAAGCCGTTGGCCATCGTCAGCTCGTAAAAATCGGTCAGCAGCGTCAGATTATCGCCGCCGAGCGTCGTTTCCTTTTCCCTGTTCATGATAAACCCATCCTTTTTCATCTACAGCTTTCCCGCCGTCCGGGCGGGCCGGTTCACCGGATCTGCCGGCACAGTTCCACACCGTTGTCCTGCATGGAACGCCAAAACACCGTGTTCAGCAGGTCGGCGGGATGGCCCGGCGCATCGAAGGTGTCGGTCAGCGCGGTCGGCACCACCACCCGGCCGTCCTGGTTGCGGGTGTTGAAATAGGCCTTGGCGGCCACCGCAAACTGGTAAACGCAGATGTCGGTGCAGTCGCCCACCACAATCAGCGTGCGGATGTCCGGGTTGTCCCCCAGCCAGCGGCGGAAGGCGTCCTCCAGGAATCCGTTGGTGGAATTTTTCTCGATGGTAACCAGCCCCGGCACCGCCGCAATCGGCGCGCACACCTGCGCCTCCGCCGTGCCGCGCAGGCAGTGGGGCGGATAGCTCGAAAGCTCCGGGCTCTCCGGCGTGTGGGTGTCCGCGAAGGCGAGCACCGGCATACCGGCTTCCCGGCAGCGGCGGGCGAGGACCGCAACCGGTTCGATGAGCGCCCCGACGCGCGGGCTGGCCAGCGCGCCGGATACGGCGAAGCCGTTGACCATGTCGAGAATGCACAGCGCGGTGGAAGCCGGCGCAAAGGCGTCGAGCGGCAGGTCAGGCAGCGCCGCCTGTGCCGCGGCCGCGTCCTGCAGCCAGCCGCCGGCCTGCTGCAGCAGTGTGTCGTGCGAAACAGCCGTCATAGGAATTCCTCCCGTCGGGCACGCCGCTCAGGAGCGCCGCATGCCGCAGAAATAGGTGTTGTAATCCTGGATGCATTTGTCGATGATGGCGGCGGCCTCCTGGTGGCCGAGCACCTCCTTGATGACCGTCTCCTTGTTTTCGAGGGACTTGTACACCGTAAAGAAGTGCTGGATCTCGTCCATCGTGTGGGCCGGCAGCTCGGTGATGTCGTGATAGCAGGAGAGGGAGGGATCGCGGAAGGGGACGGCGATGATTTTTTCGTCCCGGGATTCCTCGTCCACCATCTGGATCACCCCGATCGGGTAGCAGCGCACCAGCGTCATGGGGACGATGCTTTCCTGACAGAGCACCAGCACGTCGAGCGGGTCGCCGTCCTCGGCAAAGGTGCGGGGGATGAACCCGTAGTTGGCCGGATAGTGGGTGGCGGTGTACAGGACGCGGTCGAGCTTGAGCAGTCCGGTCTCCTTGTCCATCTCGTATTTGTTCTTGCCGCCCTTGGGAATTTCGATGACGGCGGTAAAATCCTCGGGGCGGATGCGCGACGGGGAGATATCGTGCCAGATGTTCATCGTCATAACCCTTCCTTTGGCGTTATTTTCCTTATTATATCCCTTTTTTGCCGCAGGTGCAAGCAATAGCGGAAAAAACAAAAAGGGCCGCTGAAAAGCGGCCCTTAACAGAAGGCGTGTCTTATACGGCGCGGGTAACCTTACCACTGCGCAGGCAGCGGGTGCAGGCGTATACTCTCTTCGGCGAACCGTTCACGACCGCCTTGACGCGGCGGATGTTGGGCTTCCACGTGCGGTTGGAACGACGATGCGAGTGGGAAACCTGGATGCCGAAAGTCACACTCTTTCCGCAGATATCACATTTTGCCATCTTCTGCACCTCCTTTAAGCCAGGGATATCCAAAAACAACAGATGTATTCTAGCAGATTCCCCGGAGAAAAGCAAGCCTTTTTTTTGCATCGGGAAAAAAACTTGCCAATCGCGCGCGTATGCGGGGTTTTCCCTTGTAATCCGCGGAAAATTCCGGTATAATATTTTTCATATGCTGAGAATCGGCGGCAGGTTCTGGGAAATGGGGGATTTTATGCTGCGACAGCTGATATACGGTGGGTTCACTTGGGAAAATATTCTCATAACCTTGGTGGTTTATGCCATACTGATTCTGGTGGCTTTTCCTGTTCATGAGCTGGCTCATGGTTATATGGCGTATAAACTGGGGGATAATACAGCCAAATATGAGGGGCGGCTGACCATGAACCCGCTGGCGCATATGGATTTGTTCGGCACGCTGATGATGCTGCTCGTCGGCGTCGGCTACGCCAAACCGGTTCCGGTCAACCCGCTTCGGTTTAAGAATTATAAAAGCGGAATGGCGCTGACCGCGCTGGCGGGGCCGCTGTCCAACCTGCTCATGGCGATTCTGGGTGTGGCGATTTACCGCGTGCTCACCTTTTTCGTGTCCAGCATGACCGTGCTGTATTATTGCCAGCTTGGTCTGGTTTCCCTGTTCGCCAGCGTTAATATCAGCCTTCTGGCGTTTAATCTGCTGCCGATTCCGCCGCTGGACGGGTTCCGGGTGATCAGCTATGTGCTGCCGGACAGATGGGTGTATAAGGTAAACCGGTATCAGCAGATGATCACTTTGCTTGTCGTGCTGGCGGTGTTCAGCGGCATACTGGATAAGCCGCTTTATTTCCTGCACAGCACCATCATGGGAGGAATACTGAGGATGTTTGGTATGACTCCGCATTGGGCCGGAGCGGTTATACTATGGATGTGATTTCCTATAAGCTGCCCGTCTTTGAGGGGCCGCTCGATTTGTTGCTGCACCTGGTGCAGAAAAACAAACTGAATATTTACGACATCCCGATCGCCGAGGTGCTGCAGCAGTATATGGAGTACATCCAGCGCATGCAGGAGAACGATCTCGACGTGGCGACCGAGTTCCTGGATATGGCGGCGCGGCTGGTGGAGATCAAGTCCGCGATGCTGCTGCCTCGGCATGAGGAGGCGGAGCAGCTCAAGCGCGAGCTGACCGGCGAGCTGATCGAATACCAGCTCTGCCAGGAGGCGGCGCGGCGGCTGGCGACGCATAACATCGGCGGCGACCTGTTCACCCGCGACCCGGAGGAGATCGAGCCGGACTATACCTACCGCCTGACCCACGACCGCGGGGTGCTGCTGGACGCGTACCTGTCGGCGGCGGGCCGGGGGAAGCGGCGGCTGCCGCCGCCGGCACAGGCGTTCAGCGGGATTGTGTCCCGCAAAATCGTCTCGGTGTCGTCGCGGATCGTCTTTGTGCTGCGCCGGCTGTACCAGCGCCGGCAGGTGTCCTACGATTCGCTGTTTGAAACGGCCGAAAACAAATCGGAGCTGGTGGCGACCTTTATGGCGCTGCTCGAGCTGATCAAGTCGCAGCGCATCCGGGTGGACGGCGAAGGCGCCGCCCAGCGGGTGGAGATGATTGCCGGCCGGGAGGAGAGCGAAGAGGAAATTCTGAAATTTGCCGAAGAGGTAGAATCCGGGCAGTAAGGATGTGAAAACGGGTTGGAAATCAAGCAGTACCAGGCCGCTATGGAGGCGATCCTCTTTGCGGCGGGGGAGCCGATGACCATCGGCCGCCTGGCCGAGGCGCTCGAGCTCGACGAGGAAACCGCCGAACGGCTGGCGGAGGATCTGAAAAACGACATCAATACCCGCGGCGGCGGCATCGCGATGGTGCGGCTGGGCGAAGCGTACCAGCTGTGCACCGCGAAGGACTACGCCGCGTATGTGCGCAAGGCGATGGACATCCGGCGCAATACGCCGCTGTCGCAGGCGGCGATGGAGGTGCTCGCGATCGTCGCCTATAACCAGCCGGTCACCCGGGCGTTCGTCGATCAGGTGCGCGGGGTGGACTGCGGCGCGGTCATGCAGGGCCTCGTGCAGAAAAAGCTGATCGAGGAAAAGGGCCGGCTGGAACTGCCGGGCCGCCCGCTTCTGTATGGGACAACCCCCGACTTCCTGCGGTGCTTCGGCATCTCCTCACTCGGTGAGTTGCCGCCGCTGCCGCAGAAGGACGAGGACGGCGGAATGAATGAAACGACCCTTGAAGAGGTCATCGAGGAAAACGAAAAGGCTTAGCCGCGGGCAAAAACGACGGAAAGGGAGGCATGCGGATGACGGCGTGGTGGATCGTGCTGGGGATCCTGGCGTTTTTGCTGCTGTTATTGCTGCTGCCGGTGCATGTCTCGCTTCGGTACCGGGACGGGCTGCAGGTGCGCGTGCGGTACACCTTTGTGTCGCTGTGCGTGTATCCCCGGCCGGAAAAGCCGGCGAAGACGAAAAAAAAGAAACAGAAAGCGGAGAAGGCCGCAGGCTCCGGCCCCGCGGCCGGAAAGGAAGAGCCGGAGGGCATGCTTGCGCAGCTTGAGGAGATGCTGAAGGAAGACGGCGTGTCGGCGGTCGCGGCGTATCTGCAGTCGATGGCGAAGCTGGCGGCGGACGTCCTGCGGCGGGCGCTGCGGGTGATCGTGGTGGACCGGCTCGAGGCGCGGCTGATTGTCGTCGGGGAGGACGCCGCCGAAACGGCGGTGCGCTACGGCAAAATCTGCGCCGCCGTATACCCCGCGCAGGCGGTGCTGGAAACGGTGATGAAGGTGCGCCGGCGGCAGATTCGGGTGGAACCCGGCTTTCTGCAGGAAAAAAGCAGCGCGGCGGTGGAGCTGCGGGCGCATGTGCTGCCGCTGCGGGCGCTTGCGGCGGCGGCCGGATTACTGGTGCGCTGGCTGGTCAATACTGTCAGACAGGAGTCGTCAAAGGAGCCGGCGGCCAAACCAACCGCCGGATAGAACACAGGCAATACAGAAAGGAATGTATAGCGATGGAAAACAATGTGCAGAACCTGCTTGGCGTTTCGATGGAAAAAATCAAGGAAATGGCGGATGCCAATACGGTGGTCGGCAACCCGGTGACCCTGCCGGACGGCACCGTGCTGATCCCGGTGTCGAAGGTGTCGTACGGCTTTGCTTCCGGCGGCTCCGACCTGCCGTCGAAGACGGGCAGCGGCCTGTTCGGCGGCGGCAGCGGCGCGGGCATCAACATCACGCCGGTGGCGTTCCTGGTCATTGCCAATGGCGATGTGCGGCTGCTGTCGGTCAGTGCCAAGCCGGATACCACCGATAAGCTGGTGAACCTGGTGCCGGATGTGGTGGACAAGATCAGCGGCGCCTTCAGCAAGAAAAAGGAAAAAAGCACCGAAACCACGGTGAAAACCGAAAGCGGCAGCGTAACGGTGGCGACGGAGGAAGTCAAAGAATAACGCCGCACCGCTGCCGGGTGAATTCCTGCCGCACCGTCCGCTGTCTGCGGGTGCGGCAGGAATTTGTCTGCGGGACACATGTGTCCGCGCCGGCCTGCATATTTAAAGATAGATACCCTCGGAGAGCAAAGGGAGGCACGCCGGGCGTTTTCGTTTCCGGGAAGCCGTGTTTTTCTGCTCACCGCGGGGGTAACGCTTATGTGCAGAGAAAGGGTGCGGAAGATGAAAGGGAATTGGCGCAGACGGCTGGCGGCCGGCATGGCGGCGGCGACCCTGGCGGCGTGCCCGCCGGTACATACGGCCCGGGCGGAGGATGCGGTTTTGGCGTCCGGTGCCCCGGGCGTTTCGGCGGCGTCCTGCGTGCTCTATGAGCCGGAATCCGGCCGGCTGCTGTTTGAAAAGGATGCGCATACCGCGCGCCCGGTCGCCAGCACCACCAAGCTGATGACCGCCCTGCTTGCGGCGGAAAGCGGGGATCTCGACCGGGTGGTGACGGTGACCAAGGAAGCCGTCATGGTGGAAGGGACTGCGCTCGGCCTGCGGGAGGGGGATCAGATCACCATCCGCGACCTGATTGTGGGCCTGCTGCTGGTGTCGGGCAACGACGCGGCAAATGTGCTCGCGATTGCGCTAGCTGGCGACCTGCCGTCGTTTGCGGAGAAAATGAATGCCCGCGCGCAGGAAATCGGCATGCAGGACAGCCATTTTGTCACCCCGTCCGGCCTCGATGCCGAGGGGCACGCCGCGAGCGCCTACGATATGGCGCTGCTCGCGGCGCAGGTGCTCAAAAACGAAGAGCTGGCGGCAATCTGCGCCTCCAAGCGGGAGGTGGTGCATTTCGGCAATCCGCCCCGCGCGGTGCAGGTGTCCAACCATAACAAGCTGCTGTCGCTGTACCCGGACGCGGTCGGCATGAAAACCGGGTTTACCAAAAAGGCGGGGCGCTGTCTGGTGTCCGCCGCGCGGCGGGACGGGGTGACCCTGATCGCGGTGACCCTCAACGCCGGTGACGACTGGAACGACCATATGGCGCTGTACAACTACGGTTTTGCGCAGGCCGAAGCGGTGGCGCTGCCGGCGCCGGAGCTGCCGGCGCTGCCGGTGGCGGGCGGCCGCACCGCCCGGGTGCATCTGGAATGTGAAGCGCCGCCGACGGTGGTTCTCCTTAAGGGGGAAGCGGAGCAGGTCGAGGTCCGGGTGGAAATCCCGGCGTTTGCACTCGCCCCGGTGATGCAGGGGGAGCGGGTCGGCGAGGTGCATTACCGCCTGGGGCAGCGCGAACTGGCGGTGCTGCCGCTCACGGCGGCCTACACGGTGGACGCGCGCGAGGTGGCCGGCTACGGCACCCGTTACGGCCGCTGCCTGCGGCAGCTGCTGTGGTGCCTGCTCTGGTGACGCGCGGCATAAAGGACGGATAAAGGTTTTGCGGTGGCTGTACGGCTTCCGCAGGAAGGAAGGAAACGATGGCACAGATCAGGCTGCAGAAGCTGCTGTCCGAGCGCGGCGTGGCGTCGCGCCGGAAGGCGGAGGAGCTGATCCTCCAGGGGAAGGTGAAGGTCAACGGCCACCCGGCGAAGCTGGGGGATAAGGCGGACGACCGGCGGGATATCGTCACGGTCTGCGGCAAACGGCTCGAGCCGGCGGAGATCCCGCGGTATATCCTGCTCAACAAGCCCCGCGGCTACATCACGACGATGAGCGACGAGCGCGGCCGGCGGTGCGTGGCGGAGCTGGTGCAGGACGTGGGGGCGCGGGTGTTCCCGGTGGGCCGGCTGGATAAGGATTCGGAGGGCCTGCTGCTGATGACCAGCGACGGGGATTTCGCCAACGCGATGATGCACCCGGCGGCGCATGTGCCGAAATATTACCGGGTCACCCTGCATTCGCAGGTGCACCCCGAGCAGATCGAGCGGTTCTGCCAGGGCATCGAGCTCGACGGCCGGATGACCGCGCCGGCCAGGCTGGAGGTGCTGCTCGAGGAACCGGAGCGTACGGTGATCCAGGTGGTGCTGTACGAGGGGCGCAACCGGCAGATCCGCCGCATGTGCGAGGCGCTCGGCTGGGAGGTCGCCCGCCTGCGCCGCACGGCGATCGGCAAGGTGCGGCTGGGCGGCCTGGCGCCGGGCAAATGGCGGGAGCTGGAGCCGAATGAGGTGCGCGACCTGCTGCTGGCGTCGAAAACGCGGGAAAAGGTGGCGGCGGCCTATATCAAGCAGGGAAGGCAGGGGAATCCGCGTGGTCACCATCGTGGAAGCCGGTGAAGAGGAGAAAAAGGCCTGGTGCCGGCGGCATGGGCTGCCGGAGGACAGCCGGGCGCTGTCCGCGGTGTGCGGCGGGAAGGCGGCCGGCTATGTGCTGTATGCGCTCGGCGAAGGCCGGGTGACGCTGCTTTGGGCCGAGGCGGACGACCGGGTGCTGCAGGAGGCGCTGGTGCGCGCGGCAATGAACGCAGGGTATAACGCCGGCGCTGCCGAAGCGGTCGGCGTACGGCCGCCGGAGGAGCTGCGCACGCTGCTGGAGGCGCTGCGCTTTGCGCGGGAGGAGGACGGCACCTGGCGGGTGAGCCTGGCGGAGTTTTTCAGCCGTTCCTGCCGCGGACAAGCCGGCGGATAAAACAGGGCTGCGCAGGGCGGCGGTACGCCGGCCTGCGCCCCGGATTTGCGGGGGATTGTATGGAAAAGACCATATGCGGCGCGGACTGCGCGGCCTGTGCGCTGCGGGACACCTGTGCCGGCTGCGTGCCGACGGACGGGCATCCGTTCGGCGGCGACTGTCCGCTGGCGGCGTGCTGCCGGGAACGGGGCTGCGGACGGTGCGGCGGCTGTCCGGAGCTGCCGTGCGGGCTGCGGCAGCGGCTGATCGCGGAATTCCGCGCGCTCGGCATCGCGGAGCTGGCCGAACTCACCGCGCTTTACGCGCTCAAAGGGGAGCTTATCAATCTGGAATATACCCTCCCGAGCGGGCAGACCGCGAAATTCCTGAAGGACGAAAACCTGTATCTGGGCAGCCAGGTGCGCAAAGCGGACGGTGACCGGTGGTACGGGCTGGCGGCGGATGCGGATTTCCTGATGGTCTGCGAATACGGCGACGGCGGCGCGGACGCGCAGCTGGTCGCGTATAAAAGGCGGGAAAGATAGGCCCGGGCGGCGCCGGCCGGCAGGCAATCCGGCGTCCGGTGCCGCTGCGCCGCCAAAACGATATTTTACGGATTATTCATCGAAAAGGTGTTGTACTTCCCGGAAAAGTTTGCTATACTAATTACAATTTGCGTAACATGGGGAGAAAGGGCTTTTTACCCCGCTGCGCAGCCGCCTGCCGCGGGCTTTCCCGGCACGGCGGATACCCGTTTTCCGGCGCCGCGGGCGCCCTGATATGGTTATTTTTAGGCTGCCGCCGGAGGGAAATCCGTGCGGCATGGATTCGGAAAGGAATGGTAATGAGCATGCAAAACCAGCTTCAAAAGCTCACCGAAGCGGCTGCCGCCCATGAGGGCAGCGCGGCGGTCGGCCGTCTGAAACGTCTTTTCGACGAAGGGACGTTTGTGGAACTCGACCGCTTCTCCTGCGATGAGGTGGCGATCGGCTACGGCACGGTGGACGGCTCCCCGGTGTATGCGTTCGCGCAGAACCGCGAGGTCTGCTGCGGTGCGGTCGGCAAGGCGCAGGCGGCGAAAATCCGCGAGGCCTATACGCTCGCGGAGCAAAACGGCGCGCCGGTGGTCGGCCTGTTCGACAGCGACGGCGCGAAGCTCGGGGAAGGGCTCGACGCGATGGATGCGCTTGCGGAAATCCTGCTGATTTCCAACCGGATTTCGGGCGTGGTGCCGCAGATCGCGGTGGTGGCCGGCGCGTGCGTCGGCTCGGCGGCGCTGGTGGCGGCGAATGCCGATATCACCGTGGCGGTGGACGGCGCCGACTACTATCTGAAGCCGGACGAGAAGGGAACCGCGGCGGTCGCGGCGGCCGATGTGGACGAAGCGATCGATAAGGTGCGCGGCCTGCTCGCGCTGCTGCCGTCGAATAACCTGACGGCGGCGCCTGCGTATGATTTTGACGATGCGGTGATGGCGGAGGCCGCGGACGCTGCTGCGGCGGTGGACGCGATCGCGGACGCCGGTTCGCTCGTGCGCCTGTTTGCCGGCGAATGCGGCACGGCAGCGCTCGGCCGTGTCGGCGGCATGGCCTGCGGTATTGTTGCGCTGACCGGCGACGCGGTGTGCGGCGGCGCGGCGGCGCAGATTGCCCGCTTTGTCCGGATGTGTGATGCGTTCTCGCTGCCGGTGATCTCGTTTGTGGATGCCGCCGGCTTTGCGGACCTCGGCGGCGCGGCGAAGCTCGCGCATACCTATGCGGAGGCCACGACCGCGAAGGTCACGGTGGTGACCGGCCGCGCGTATGGCCCGGTGTATATTGCCGTTGCCGGCAAATCGGCCGGTGCGGATGCGGTGCTGGCCTGGCCGGACGCGGTGATTTCGCCGCTGAGCCCGGAGGCCGCCGTGCATATCGAGTGGAAAGAGCGCCTGGCGGAGATGAAGAATCCGGAGCAGGACCGCGCGGCGCTGATTGAGGAATATGCCAAAACCATGTGCTCGCCGCTGTCGGCGGCGGCCGGCGGGTATGTGACCGATGTGGTCGCGCCCGGCGAAACCAAGGCGCGGGTGATGGCGCTGCTGGATATGCTTTCCGGCAAGCGCGTGTCCCGCCTGCCCAAGAAGCATTCCAACCTGCCGCTGTAAGCCGTGGGGTTTCGGGAAGTTTATCAAAATCATTTCTGGATAAAGTGTGGAGGTATTCATCATGAAACGATTCAATATCACGGTCAACGGCAAGGCCTATGACGTCCAGGTGGAAGAGGTCGGCGGCGCCGCGGCTCCGGCTGCGCCCGCAGCGGTACCGGCTGCCCCGGCGGCAGTTCCCGCCGCCCCGGCTCCCGCGGCTGCACCCGCCCCGAAGGCGGAAGAAGCGGCTCCGGCTGCGCCGGCAGCGGCTGCGGCTCCGGCGGAGGGCGCGGAGACCATCAATGCCCCGATGCCCGGCAACGTGCTCAACGTCATGGTCAAGGCCGGCGACAAGGTGGCCAAGGGCGACGTGCTGCTGATCCTGGAAGCCATGAAGATGGAAAACGAGATCATGGCGCCGCACGACGGCACCATCCTGGGTGTGCATGTGACCAAGGGCGAGAGCGTTGATTCCGGCAAGCTGCTCGTATCCATGCAGTAACGATCCTGCCGCGGCGGGGGACCCGCCGGATGGCCAAGCAAGGAAGGACGGATGAATTGTGGCAAAAGTCGGGATTACCGAAACCGTGCTGCGTGACGCGCACCAGTCGCTGATCGCAACCCGGATGACGACGGAGGAAATGCTGCCCGCACTCGAGCAGCTCGACGATATCGGCTTCCATTCGCTGGAATGCTGGGGCGGTGCGACGTTTGACGCCTGCCTGCGCTTTTTGAACGAGGACCCGTGGGAGCGCCTGCGCACGCTGCGCAAGCACATGCCCAAGACCAAGCTGCAGATGCTGTTCCGCGGCCAGAACATGCTGGGTTACCGGCATTATGCGGACGATGTGGTGGAATACTTCGTGCAGAAGTCGGTGGCCAACGGCATCGACGTGATCCGCATTTTTGACGCGCTCAACGATATCCGCAACCTGGAAACCTCCATCCGCGCCGCCCGGAAGGAAGCCGGCGCGCATGTGCAGGTGGCGATTTCCTATACCACCAGCCCGGTGCACAACATCGAGTATTTCGTGGACTACGCCAAGCGGCTCGAGGAAACCGGCGCAGATTCCATCTGCCTGAAGGATATGGCCGGTCTGCTGGTGCCGTATGAGACGTATGATCTGGTCAAGGCGCTCAAGGAGACGGTGAAGATCCCGATCCAGATCCACTCGCATTTCACCGCCGGCATCTCCGACATGGTGATGCTCAAGGCGATCGAAGCCGGCGCCGACGTGATCGACACCGCGCTTTCCCCGCTGGCGATGGGCACCTCCCATCCGGCGACCGAGTCGATGGTGGCGGCGCTCAAGGGCACGCCGTACGATACCGGCCTCGACCTGGTCAAGCTCAACGAGGTCAGCAAGCATTTCCACACCCTGCGCAAGAAGTATATGGACAGCGGCCTGCTCAACCCGAAGATGCTGGAGGTGGACACCAACGCCCTGATCTACCAGGTGCCGGGCGGCATGCTGTCCAACCTCGTCAGCCAGCTCAAGCAGGCGGGCAAGGAGGACAAGCTCGAAGAGGTGCTGCAGGAGGTGCCGCGCGTGCGCAAGGACGCCGGCTATCCGCCGCTGGTCACCCCGTCGTCGCAGATCGTCGGCACCCAGGCGGTGTTCAACGTCATCGCGGGCGAGCGGTATAAGATGGTCACCAAGGAATTCAAGGGCCTGGTGCGCGGCGAATACGGCGCGACCCCGGTGAAGATTGATCCGGAATTTGTCAAGAAGATCATCGGCGACGAGCCGCAGATCACCTGCCGTCCGGCGGATCTGCTCGAGCCGGAGCTGGATAAGATGCGCGCGGAAATGAGCGAGTGGTACGAGCAGGAGGAGGATGTCCTCACCTATGCGCAGTTCGGCCAGGTCGCGGTGAAATTTTTCGAGGGCCGCCGCAACGCCAAGTACGGCATCGACGGCAAGCATCTGCATGAGGAAGAAAAGGTGCATCCGGTATAAAGGATACAGCCATTGCGCATAAAAGCCCCGACCGGGGCTTTTATGCGTACCGGGGGCGTTTTGGAAAGGGATGGTCACAGCAATGATACGCAGCATGACCGGATACGGCCGCGGGCAGCAGACGCTCGGCGGGATGGACATCACGGTGGAGCTCCGGTCGGTCAATCACCGGTATTATGAGTATTCCTCGCGGCTGCCGCGTGTGTACGGGTTTCTGGACGAGCGGCTCAAAAACTACCTGCAGAAGACGGTGTCCCGCGGCAAGGTGGACGTCGGCGTGTGGATCGATACGGTGGATGCGCCGGGCAGCGAGGTGGTGGTCAACCATGCGCTGGCCGAGGGGTATCTGAAGGCGCTGCGCGAGCTGGTGCAGACGTATGGATTGCGCGACGACGTGTCGGTGAATGCGCTGTCGCGGTTCCCGGATATCCTGACGGTGCGCAAGGCCGCCGAGGATGAGGAAGCCATCTGGGAGGCGGTGCGGCAGGTCACCGATGAGGCGCTCGCCGGGTTTGTGGCGATGCGCGAGCGCGAGGGCGCCCGCATGCGGGAGGATGTGCTCGCCCGCCGGCAGACCATTCTGCAGGCGGTGGAAAAGGTGGAGGCGCGCTCGCCGGAGATCGTGCGGGAGCACATGGCGAAGGTGGAAGCGCGGATGAAGGAGCTGCTGTCCACCGCGACGGTGGACGAGCAGCGGCTGCTGACCGAAGCCGCGCTGTTTGCGGACAAGACCGCGACCGCGGAGGAAACGGTGCGCCTGCGCAGCCACCTTGACCAGCTGGAAACGCTGGTCAACGCCAGCGAGCCGGTCGGCCGCAAGCTGGATTTCCTGGTGCAGGAGATCAACCGTGAGACCAACACCATCGGCTCGAAGGTGCAGGATGTGGAGCTTGCGCGCGTGGTGGTGGATGTGAAGGCGGAGATCGAAAAGATCCGCGAGCAGATCCAGAATATCGAATAAACGCCCGAGCGGCAGAAAAGAGGAATATGGGTTGAAACTGATAAATATCGGATTCGGCAATATGGTTTCCGCCGGGCGTCTGGTGGCGATTGTCAGCCCGGAATCCGCCCCGATCAAGCGGATCATCCAGGACGCCAAGGACCGCGGCACGCTCATCGACGCGACCTATGGCCGGCGCACCCGCGCGGTGCTGATTACCGACAGCGACCATGTGATCCTGTCGGCCGTGCAGCCGGAAACGGTGGCCAACCGTCTCAACGACCGGGATGAGGAAGACGACGAGGAGCTGGATGCGGATGAATAACCAGGGGATGCTCATCGTGCTCTCCGGTCCGTCCGGCTCGGGGAAGGGGACGATCATCAAGCGCCTGCTGCAGGAGCGGGACGATACGGTGCTGTCGGTTTCGGTGACCACCCGTGCGCCGCGCCCCGGCGAGGAGGAAGGCGTGCATTACTTTTTCCGCACCCGGGAAGAGTTTGAACGGCTGATTGCCGAAAACCGCCTGCTGGAATATGCCGAGTATAACGGCAATTATTACGGTACGCCGGAGGACGCGATCAAGGCCTGGCTGAGCGAGGGCAAAAACGTCCTGCTGGAAATCGAGGTGCAGGGGGCGGAGCAGGTGCTCAACCACCGTTCCGACTGCGTTTCGATTTTTATCACCATCCCCTCCATCGCCGAGCTGGAGCGCCGCCTGCGCGAGCGCGGCACCGAGACGGAGGAGAAGATCCGCGGGCGCATGGCGGTGGCCCGCCGGGAGCTTGGCCGCGCGTTCCGTTATGACTATGTGGTGCTCAACGATGAGGTGCCCGAAGCGGTAAAACGGATCCACACCATCATCGACGCCGAAAAAATGCGGTATTCCCGTATGGAAAACATGATTCAGGAGGTACTCGACGAATGCTGAAACCAACCGATATTGAAAGAATCAAGGGCAAAAACAGCCGTTATGCCGTGGTGGTGGGGGTAGCCAAGCGCGCCCGCGAGATTGCGGAAAAGGCGGAGGAAGAGGGCGTGATCCTGACCGAAAAGCCGGTCAGCATGGCGATCAACGATTTTGCCGACGGGGATTATGAAATCATCGTCAACGAGCCGGAAGAAGAGGACGAAAAGGAGCAGCCGGCGGCCGGCGAAGCCGAGACGGAGTGAGCCTGACGGAAGGGGAAAGGGGTGAAGCGCCGCAATGCCGATGGTAGCCCGTGTGGCGGTGGAACAGACGGCGTTTCACTTCGATAAGCTGTACGATTATCTGGTGCCGGAGATGTGCCGGCAGGTGCAGCGCGGCTGCCGGGTGATGATCCCGTTCGGCGGCGGCAACCGCAGCCGCCAGGGCATCGTCATGGAGCTGGCGGAGACGGCGGAGGTTTCCCGGGTGAAGCCGCTGCTGTCGGTGCTCGATGCGCAGCCGCTGCTCGACGACGAAATGCTCCGCCTGGCGCAGTGGCTTAAGGAGCGCACCTTCTGTACGGTGTTTGACGCCGTGCGCGCCATGCTGCCGACCGGCCTGTATATGCGCATCAAGCCGTGGTACCGGGCGGAGGCATCTCCGCCCGCTTCGGCTTTAGAAGGGCTTTCCGCGCAGGAGAAAGCGCTGTGGGAGGCGGTACAGCGCTGCCCGGACGGCATTGCCGGCGACAGGCTGCTGCAGAAGCTCGGCCTGGAGGAGGACAGCCCCCTGCCGCAGCGGCTGGTGGACGCCGGCCTGCTGACCCGTTTCGACGGCGCGAGCCGCCTGGTCGGCGACGCGACGATGCGGATGGTGCGCCTGTGCGCCGGCGTGCCGGAGGAGCTGGACGAACGCATAAAGGCACTCAAATGCACCGAGAAGCAGAAGGCGGTGCTGCGGCTGCTGCTGGATGTCGGCGCCGCCTCGCTCAAGGAGCTGTGCTACTTCTGCTCGGTGACCGCGGCGGTGGTCGCGGCGCTGGAGAAAAAGGGGCTGGTGGAGCAGTACGACCAGGAGATGCTGCGCGCCCCGCACGAAAGCGTGCCGGAGTCGCCGGAAATCCGCTCGGTGCCGCTCAACGCGGAGCAGCAGCGGGTGTATGACGGCCTGGCGGCGCTGTACGGCAGCCATAAGCCGGCCGGCGCGCTGCTGTATGGCGTGACCGGCAGCGGCAAGACCCAGGTGTATATGAATCTGATCGACCGGGTGCTGCAGGACGGCCGGCAGGTGCTGGTGCTGGTGCCGGAAATCTCGCTGACGCCGCAGATGATGACGCTGTTTTTGCAGCGCTACGGCCGGCGGGTGGCGGTGCTGCACAGCGCGCTGGCGATCGGCGAGCGCACCGATGAGTGGAAGCGGATCAAGCGCGGGGAAGCGCGGATTGTGGTCGGCACCCGCTCGGCGGTGTTTGCGCCGTGCAGCGAGCTCGGCCTGGTGGTCATGGACGAGGAGCAGGAGCACACCTATAAATCCGAATCCGCCCCGCGCTACCACGCGCGGGACGTCGCCCGCTTCCGCTGTGCGCAGCACGGCGCGCTGCTGCTGCTGACCTCGGCGACCCCGTCGATGGAGAGCTATCACGCGGCGCAAAGCGGCCGCTATACGCTGTTCGAGCTCCATTCCCGCTACGGTCTGGCGCAGCTGCCGGAGGTCGAGGTGGCGGATATGCGCCGGGAGACGCTCGAAGGCGGATGCATCGGCGAAAAACTGCGCAGCGAGATGGCGGCCTGCATGGAATCCGGCCGGCAGGCCATACTGTTACTGAACCGGCGGGGGTATAATACCTTTGTATCGTGCCGTTCCTGCGGCCATGTGATCACCTGCCCGTCGTGCAGCATATCGATGACCTACCACCGCGCGAACGGCAAGCTGATCTGCCATTACTGCGGCTATATGCAGGATCCGGTTTCGGTCTGCCCGGAATGCGGGTCGGATAAGGTGCGGTATGCCGGGCTCGGCACCCAGAAGGTGGAGCAGGAGCTCGATGAGCTTTTCCCGTCGGCGCGGGTGCTGCGCATGGACACCGACACCACCATGTCGCGTTTTGCGTATGAGGAAAAATTCCGGGCGTTTGCCGAAGGGCAGTACGACATCATGATCGGCACCCAGATGGTGGCTAAGGGGCTGGATTTCCCGAAGGTCGGCCTGGTGGGGATATTGTCCGCCGACCAGTCGCTGTACGGCGACGATTACCGGTGCTTTGAAACCACCTTTTCGCTGCTGACCCAGGTCATCGGCCGCGCCGGGCGCCGCGACGCCCGCGGCAAGGCGGTGATCCAGACCTATACGCCGGAAAACTACGTCATCGAGCTGGCTTCGCGGCAGGACTACCCGGCCTTCTACGCGACCGAGATCGCCGCGCGGCGGATGATGAAATACCCGCCCTACGCGGACCTGTGCCAGTTCGGCTTTGTCGGGCTGAAGGAGGAGGAAGTCCGGGCGGCGGTGGGACGGTTCCTGCGCGAGCTGTGCGAGGCGGTGACCGGGCAGGCCGGCAGACTGCCGGTCATCGTGCTCGATCCCGTTCCCGCCTCGGTGTACCGGGTGTCGGGGAAATACCGGTATAAGCTGCTGATGAAAACGGTGAATACGGCGGCGCTGCGGGAGATGATCGCGCAGCTGCTGACCGGATTCAGCCGGAAAAGCGAGAATAAAAACGTGACGGTTTTTGCGGATATCAATCCCGCAAGTATGTTATAGACGGCAGAGGAATATAGCTTTAGCATAGAATGCGTGTATGGAGGTAAGTGCAATGGCAATCCGGAATATACTCAACGAAAAGGAAGACGTGCTGCATAAGGTGAGCCGTCCGGTCACGGATTTTGACGAACGGCTGTGGCAGCTGCTCGACGACATGGCGGAAACGCTGCACCGCGCCGACGGCGTCGGCCTGGCCGCGCCGCAGGTCGGGGTGCTGCGCCGGGTGTTCATCATGGATTTCGGCGACGGCAAAGGGGTGGTCGAGGCGATCAACCCGCGCATCGTGGAACGCCACGGCAAACAGGAGGACGTGGAGGGCTGCCTGTCTAGCCCCGGGGAATACGGGATCACCCGCCGTCCGCGCCGGGTCAAGATGGTGGCGCAGGACCGCTTCGGCAAGGAGTTCACCTATGAGGGCGAGGATCTGAGCGCGCGCTGCGTGTGCCATGAATATGACCACCTCGACGGCATCCTGTTCAAGCAGCACGTCGTGCGGATGCTGGACCCCGATGAGCTGGCCTGACGCCGCACGGCGGAAAAGCGGGAAAAAAGGGAGGCCGAGGCCGTGAAAATCGTATTTATGGGCACGCCGGAATTTGCCGTGCCGTGCCTGGCGCGTCTGCTCGAGGACGGCCATACCGTATCCCTGGTGGTGACCCAGGCGGATAAGCCGAAGGGGCGGGGACACCGGCTGACGCCCCCGCCGGTCAAGGCGTTTGCGCTCGAGCACGGTCTGCCGGTGTTCCAGCCGCAGTCGATGAAAGCTCCGGAGACGCTCGAACGCCTGCGGGAGGCCGCGCCGGAGCTGATTGTGGTGGTGGCCTACGGGAAAATCCTGCCGCCCGCGGTGCTGGAACTGCCGCCGCATGGCTGCATCAATGTGCATGCGTCGCTCCTGCCGCGCTACCGCGGCGCGGCGCCGATCCAGTGGGCGGTACTCAACGGGGAAACCGAGGCCGGTGTGACCACCATGCAGATGGATGCCGGGCTGGATACCGGGGATATGCTGCTTTCCGCCTCCTGCCCGGTGCCGGAGGATATGACCGCCGGCCAGCTGCATGATCGGCTGTCGCTGCTCGGCGCACAGGTGCTTTCGGAAACGCTGAATGCATTAAAGGCAAACACCTTGACACCGAAAAAGCAGAACGACGGCGAATCCTGTTATGCGCCGATGCTGGATAAGTCGCTTTCGCCGCTCGACTGGAGCCGGCCGGCGGCGCAGCTGCACAACCAGGTGCGCGGGCTGAACCCCTGGCCGTCGGCCTGCTGCCGGTGCCAGGGCAGGCTGCTGAAGGTGCACGCCAGCCGGGTGGGCGAATCAAGCGATGCCGAACCGGGTATAGTAATCAAGTTGAACCCCTTTACAGTGAGCTGCGGCGGGCATACGTCGCTCGAGCTGCTGGAGGTGCAGGGGGAAGGCGCCCGGCGGATGTCGGGGGCGGATTTCCTGCGGGGGCATCCGCTCGCGGTGGGCTCCCGGCTGGAGGAAGCCGCCGGTCAGACGGAAGACCGGCCGTAATAACGGAAAGGACGGGGATACAGGCGATGTTTTTCTATTTTGATCCGTGGTACCTGCTGCTGGTGCTGCCGGCGGTCATTCTGGCCGGTATTGCGCAGCTCTGGGTGCAGTCCACCTTCCGCAAATACAGCAAGGTCAGCACCCTGCGCGGGGTGACCGGCCGCGAGGCGTCGGAGGAGATTCAGCGCCGCAACGGGATCACGCTGCCGGTGGAGCGGGTCAGCGGCAACCTGACCGACCACTACGATCCGCGCACCAACGTCATCCGGCTGTCCGACCCGGTGTACGGGGTCAATTCGGTTTCAGCGGTCGGGGTGGCGGCGCACGAGACCGGACATGCCCTGCAGTATGCGAAGGGTTATGCGCCGATCCGCCTGCGCGCGGCGATCCTGCCGGTCACCCAGATCGGTTCGACGCTGTCGCCGTATCTCGTGCTGCTCGGCCTGCTGTTTGAAGCGATGAATTTCCTGGCCTGGGCGGGGGTTTTCCTGTTCGGCCTGTCGGTGCTGTTCCAGCTCATTACCCTGCCGGTGGAGTTCAACGCCAGCGCGCGGGCGCTCAAGGCGCTCAGCGAGGGCGGCATGATGACCTCGGAGGAGCTCGCCGGCGCGCGCAAGGTGCTGACGGCGGCGGCGATGACCTACGTGGCGGCGCTGTTTGTCTCGCTGATGAGCCTGCTGCGGCTGATCCTCATGGTCATGTCCCGCTCGAGGCGCGACTGATGGGGGCGTCGGCAAGGGAAGCGGCGGTGCAGCTGCTGCAGCAGGTGGAAACGGGTGAACGCCATTCCGGCGAAGCGCTCGACGCCCTGCTCCGGCGCACCGCCCTGTCCGCGGCGGATCAGGCGCTGGTGTCCCGCCTGTTTTACGGGGTGCTCGAGCGCCGCCTGACGCTGGATTATGTGCTGTCCGCCTGCTCGTCGGTCAAGCTGAAGAAAATGCACCCCGCGGTGCGCAATAACCTGCGGGTGGGGGCGTACCAGCTGCTGTATATGGATAAGATCCCGCCCTCTGCGGCGGTCAATGAGGCGGTGGCGCTCACCCGCACGCTCCGGCAGCCGTACGCGGCCGGGCTGACCAACGCGGTGCTGCGCGCGGTGCTGCGCCGGCAGGCACAGCTGCTGTCCGCGCTGCCGGAGGATGCGGCCGGACTGGCGGTGCGGTATTCCTGCCCCGAGGCGCTGATCGCCTGCTGGCAGCGGGATTACGGGCCGGAGCGGGCGCTTGCGCTGCTGCGGGGGATCAATGAGGTGCCGCCGAACACCCTGCGGATCAATACCCTCAGGGTGCCGGCCGACCGCTTTCTGGAGCGGCTGGAGGCGGCGGGCATCCGGTATACCCGGCACCCGCTTTTGCCGGAATGCGTCGAGGTTGCGGATGCGGCGGCGATAAAGGGGCTTGAATCTTTGCCGGGAAACTGGTATTATCATCAGGATGCGGCCTCGCAGTTGTGCTGCGCGGCGCTGGATGCACACCCGGGCGAACGGGTGGCGGATGTCTGCGCGGCGCCCGGCGGGAAGAGTTTTACCACAGCGCAGCGTATGGAAAACCGCGGCGAGCTTTTGTCCTGCGATCTATATCCCGGGAAATGCCGGACGATGGAGCAGCGGGCAGAAATCTTCGGCGTGACGATCATGCGCACGGCCGCGCGGGACGCTTCGGCGCCCTGCCCGGAGCCGCTGCGCGGCACCTTTGACCGGGTGCTGTGCGATGTGCCGTGCTCCGGCTGGGGCGTGATCCGCCGCAAGCCGGAGATCCGCTATAAGGACCCGGCCTCCTTCGATGCGCTGCCGGAGCTGCAGTACCGCATCCTCGAGCAGAGTGCGCAGATGGTGCGGCCCGGCGGTGTGCTGCAGTATTCGACCTGCACCTGGAGCCGGCGGGAAAACGAAGAGGTGACGGCGCGCTTTCTGCGTGAGCATCCGGAGTTTGCCCCGCGGGTGCTGCCGCTGGACGGCTGCTTCGCCGCGGCGGGACAGGCGCCCGGCGCGTACATAACCCTGTTCCCGGACGTGCACGGCACCGACGGCTTTTATATCGCCGGTTTTGTCCGTAAGACCGGCTGAACGGCCGCGTTTTTGACCTGTTTTCTCCTTTCATCGGCTGTACGTATTGAGGTGTGACGGTTTGGATGGCATCGATATCAAATCCCTGACGCCGGCCGAGCGCGAAAAAGCGCTCGCGGAGTTCCGCCTGCCGGCGTATCGGGTCAAACAGATCACCGGCTGGCTGGACAGCGGTGCGGATTCCTTTGCCGCAATGACCAGCCTGCCATCCGCGCTTCGGGAAGATCTGGCAAAAAAATTTGTAATTCCTGGGGTAAAAATTGAAAAAAAGCTTGTATCCGGGGTGGATAATACGGTAAAATACCTCTATGGTCTGTCCGACGGCGAGGCGGTGGAATCGGTTCTGATGGAATACCACCACGGCTGGTCGCAGTGCCTGTCCACCCAGGTGGGCTGCCGGATGGGCTGCGCCTTCTGCGCGACCGGGATGGGCGGGCTGTCGAGAAACCTGCTGCCCGCCGAAATGCTCGCGCAGATCGAGGCCGCGCAGGCCGACCGCGGCATCCGGGTGTCCTCGGTGGTGCTTATGGGCATGGGGGAGCCGCTGGATAACTTTGATAACGTGATGCGGTTCCTCGAGATGCTGTCGAGCCCGGGCGGCGTGCAGATCGGCATGCGGCATGTATCGCTGTCCACCTGCGGGGTGGTGGATAAGATCTACGAGCTGATGAAATACGACTGGCAGCTGACCCTGTCGATTTCGCTGCACGCCCCGAATAACGCGCTGCGCAACCGGCTGATGCCGATCAACCATAAGTGGCCGGTGGAAACGCTGCTGCAGGCCTGCCGGGATTACCTGGCGGCGACCGGACGGCGCATTTCCTTTGAATACGCAATGATCGACGGCGTCAACGACACCGACGCATGCGCGCATGAGCTGGCGGACCGGCTCAAGGGGATGCTGTGCCATGTCAACCTCATCCCGGCGAACGACGTGGCGGGCAAGGCGCATCACCGCAGCTCCCGCAGGCGCCTGCAGGCGTTCCGCGGGATCCTGGAAAAGCGCGGCCTCAACGTCACCATAAGGCGCACGCTCGGTGCCGATATCAACGCCTCCTGCGGTCAGCTGCGCCGGCAGGAGCAGAGCAGAGACCCCGGCAGCGGCGGTTCCCTGTAAAAGCGGGGACCGGTAAAATCCAAATTGAGGAAAGGAAGGGAATTGCCTTGCGGATATGCGGACGCTCCGATACCGGGCGCGTGCGTTCAAGCAATCAGGACGCGTTTGTTTGCGGCTCGCTGTCGGAAAATACGCTGTTTGCGGTGGTATGCGACGGCATGGGCGGCGCGAACGGCGGCAACGTGGCCAGCGCCATCGCCATCAAGGTGATTTCCGACCGGATTGTGGATGTCTACCGCGACGGCATGGAGAGCAACTCGCTGCGCAACATGCTGGATACGGCGATTGCGGCGGCGAATGTGGAGATTTACGATACCGCGATGGCGGACGCTGAGCTGCGGGGGATGGGCACCACGGTGGTGGCGCTGATTCTTTCGGACAGCACCGCGCATATTGCGCATGTGGGCGACAGCCGCGCATATGTATTGGATGAAGAAGGCATTACCCAGGTAACCAAGGATCATTCGATTGTGCAGGATATGGTGGAAAAGGGGCAGCTGACCCCGGAGGAAGCCAAAAACCATCCGCGCAAGCACTTCATTACCCGTGCTCTGGGGGTGGAGGAAACCGTCCGGAGCGACTATAACGAGCTGGAGATGCCGGAAAACGGCTCGCTGATTATTTGTACAGACGGCCTGACCAATATGGTCGAGCCTGATGATATATATAAAATCGTTAGGTCAACACACGCAGAGGATGTGCCGGACCGCCTGATCCGTGCGGCCAACATGTCCGGCGGCAGCGACAACATCACGGTCGTTGCCGTGACGCAGTAAGTGATTCGGGAGTGAGTGATTCAGTGGATAAGTATATCGGAAAACGTCTGGACGGCCGATACGAGATCAAGGAACTGATCGGCGTGGGCGGCATGGCTTATGTGTATAAGGCCTATGACAGCATCGACGACCGGGTGGTGGCGATCAAGATCCTGCGGGACGAGTTCATGGCGAACGAGGAATTTACCCGCCGGTTCAAGAACGAATCCAAGGCCATCGCGATCCTGTCGCATCCGAATATCGTCAAGGTGTATGACGTCAGCTTTGGGGAACGCCTGCAGTATATTGTGATGGAATATATCGACGGCATTACCCTCAAGGAGTATATCGACCAGCAGAAGGATATCAAGTGGAAGGAAGCGGTGCACTTCGTGGTGCAGATCCTGCGGGCGCTGCAGCACGCGCACGACAAGGGGATCGTGCACCGGGACATCAAGCCGCAGAATATCATGCTGCTGCCCGACGGCACCATCAAGGTGACCGACTTCGGCATCGCGCGCTTCTCGCGCAGCGAGCTGCACGCGACCGGCTCGACCGATAAAGCCATCGGTTCGGTGCACTATATCAGCCCGGAGCAGGCGCGCGGGGAGATCACCGACGAGAAGGCGGATATCTATTCGGTCGGCGTGATGCTGTACGAAATGCTGACCGGCCGCCTGCCGTTTGAGGCGGACAACGCCGTGTCGGTGGCGATCATGCAGATGCAGTCCGAGCCGAAGCCGCCGCGCTCGCTCAACCCGGAGATCCCGGAGGGACTCGAAGAGATCACCATGAAGGCCATGCAGAAGGATCCCGCCAAGCGCTACCAGTCGGCGGCGGAGATGCTGTATGACATCGATGAGTTCAAGCGCAACCCGAGCATCCATTTTGAGTATAAGTATTTCGTGGACGAAACCCCGACCCGCTTTGTGGAAGCGATCACGCGGGTGAAGGGCGAGGAGCCGCAGACCGAGCCGGAGACGGAGGAAGAGGAAGAGCCGGAAGAGGAGGAGCGCAAGGGCCCGCCGGTGCTGCCGATCCTCTTTGCGGTGGCGGGCGCGTTTGTGCTCGCGGCGATCATTTTTGTGGCGGTGCTGTTCTTCCGCGGCTTCGGCGGGTCGGGCAGCAGGGAAAACGAGGTGACGGTGCCGAATTTTGTCGGCATGATGTACGATGACATCGCCAACAATGAAGAATACCTGGCGAACTTCACCTTCGGTGACCCGATTACGAAAAACAGCGACCGCCCGGCCGGCGAAGTGATCGATCAGTCGGAGCGGGCCGGCAGCACGATGAAGATCAAGCAGAAGGAGATCATCCTCACCGTGAGCAACGGGCCGGAGCTGGTCAGCATCCCGCAGGTGCGCGACAATGAGCACCGCGACAGCATGCGTTCGCGTCTGGAGGCCGCCGGCTTCACAAATATCATTGAGACCGAGATTAACAGCGATACGGTTTCCAAGGACTTTGTGGTGAAGACCGACCCGGCGTATCCGAATAAGGTGCCTAAGGACACGGTTATCACCATGTATGTCAGCGCGGGCACCGAGCCGCTGCCGGAAATCGAGGTTCCCGATGTGCAGAGCATGGGCCTCAGCCAGGCGGATGCGATTACCAAGCTGCAGGAAGCCGGATTTATTGTCAACGTCGACAACATCACGGTGGTAAATTCGGATAGGTACGACGGAAAAGCGGGCATTGTGCTCGAGCAGTCCCCGGCGCCCGGTGAGAAACTGACCCAGGGTTCGGAGGTCAGGCTGACGGTCAGCTCCGGCTTCCAGGATGTCCTGCTGACGGTCAGGATGCCGGATATCGACACCTCGATGGACATCCGCGTGTTCATCAACGGCCGGGAAAAGACCGAGCTGCGGGATACCGGTATCGTGCCGTCGCTGATGCCAAATGACATCTGGCAGGCGACCCTGACCGAGCAGTCGTCCAGCTACAGCGTCGTGGTGTACATGGCGCCCAGCGGCAGTGCGGACAGTGCCTTCCAGCCCTTTGCCTGGTATCAGGTGGAGAAAAAGAGCGGCCAGATGGTGGCATCCCTGGAGAGATACGAATATCCCTCCGGCGGCGATCCGTCGGATCCCACGGATAACCCGCCGGACTCCTCGGACGCCTCCGAGCCGGACCGTCCGGAAGACTGACATGCACACTGGATAAAGAGAGGATTCCGTATGGCGGATCGGCAAGAAGGAATCATCATCAAAGGTATCGGCGGCTTCTATACGGTAGAAGCCGCCGATGCGGTTTATACCTGCCGTGCACGCGGCATTTTCCGTAAGAACGGCCAGACCCCGCTGGCGGGGGATCGCGTGGCGATCCGGACGCTCGGCGACGGGGAGGGCGCGCTCGAGGAGATTCTCCCCCGGAAAAACCATCTGGTGCGCCCGCCGGTGGCCAACCTGGACGTGCTGGTGGTGGTGGCCTCGGTCACCGACCCGGCCCCCAATACCCTGATTATGGATAAGATGATCGCCATGGCGGAGGATCTGGAGATCGAGCCGGTGCTGGTCATCAATAAAATTGATCTGGAGGATGCCGCCTGGCTGGAAGCTGCCTACCGCCTGGCGGGGATTCCGGTGTTTGCGCTTTCTGCGCTGGATGCTGCGGGTATACAGCCGCTGCAGGCGTATCTGTCCGGAAAGGTTTCTGCCTTTACCGGGAATTCCGGTGTCGGCAAGACCAGCCTGCTCAACGCCATCGATCCGCGGCTGGGGCTGGAGACGGGGGAAACGAGCAAAAAGCTCGGGCGCGGGCGGCATACCACCCGCACGGCGGCCTTGTATAAGCAGCCGGGCGGCGGCTATATCGTCGATACCGCGGGCTTTTCGTCGCTGGATATGGAGAAAGCTGCGCTGATCCCCCGGGAGCGGCTGCCGTACTGCTTCCGGGAGTTCGCCCCGTATCTGCCCGAATGCCGGTTCGCCTCTTCCTGTGCGCATGTGCGTGAGAAAGGCTGTGCCGTGCGGCAGGCGGTGGAGGAGGGGAAAATCGCGCGTTCGCGGTATGACAGCTATGTGGCGATGTTTGAGGAAGTCAAGGACCAGAAAAGCTGGATGCAGAACCCGAAAAAGTAGGAGGCACAGCGGGAAAATGGCCGGACAGGGAAAAAGATGTGTGATTTTGTCCGCCGGGCCGGTGGAGGATGCCGGGCGCCTGCGCGGGCTTCTGCGGCCGGATGACTGGGTGGTTGCGGCGGACGGCGGGCTACGCCTGGCGCAGCGGCTCGGTGTCCGGCCTGCGGCGGTCGTGGCGGATTTCGACTCGTATACCGACCCGCTGCCGCCGGATGCGGCGTGCGAGATTGTGCGCCTGCCGGTGTGCAAGGACTGGACCGATACGATGGCGGCCGCGCGGCTGGGGCTGGAACGGGGGTTTGACTCGTTCCTCCTGCTGGGCTGCACCGGCGGGCGCCTTGACCATACGATGGGGAATATCGCGGTGCTGCTGTATCTGCTCGAGCAGGGGGCGGAAGCCTGGCTGGCGGATGAGCACAGCGGCGTGCGGATGCTGCTTCCGGGAGAATTCACCCTGCCGCTGCATAAAGACTGCCGCTTTTCGCTTTTGCCGTATGCGGGCCGCGTGGAGGGAATTACCGTGCAAAACGCCGCTTATCCACTGGAAGATGCGGTCCTGCTGCCGGACGACACCCTCGGCGTGAGCAATGAGTTTTTGGAAAAGGACGTGCAGATTTCCTTTAAAGCGGGGATCCTGATGGTTTTTCTCGCAAAAGATTGACACCAAATTACCGTCCCGGAATAAGCTGATAGTGAGACTCGGAGAAAGGCCGACGACAAATCAGCGTAAGGGACGGTGTTTTTATGCGACGAAGGAACCGCACGGGCTGCTGCTGCGCAGCGTTCGGCGCCGGGATGATCCTGTCGGCGATCCTGCCGCCGAAGCTGATGCTGATCCTGTTGGCGGCCGCCTTGGTGATGCTGGGCTGCTCGCGAGCCAAAAGAAGATAGGAGGATGCCCTATGAAAATCGTTGTGGTGAAGAGTCCGAAGCTGTTTGGAGGAATCCTGCGCTGCCTGTTCGGCATCAAGAAGGTCAGCAACATAGACGGCTGAATCCGTTCATAACGCAAAGGCGCCCGCACGTTTACCGTGCGGGCGCCTTTGCGTCCGATTTCCGGAGATTGCCGGCCGTTCCGGTTATGACGGCGGCTTATGAGGATACGGTTTGGTTTCGGGTGAACAGGCCGGACAGGAAATCCGTGTCCAGGCCGGGCTCACAGGTATAATACCAGTCCTCATACTCGATGGAGACCTCCGAGAGCACCGTGATGGTATACAGCCGCTTATCGCTGCCGTACAGCTCGATGATATAGGCCCAGCCTCCTCTCGACAGGAGGGAGGGGCGTCTGTGGATAAAGCGGGATGCCCGCAGATCCTCCAGCAGCGCCTCCAGATCTTCCCCGGTCAGGATGACCTCGTCCCCGTTGTTGCCATTGCGCACGGTGGCGCTTTCCGCCTCGTCATACGCCAGGGATAAAGGGCGGTTCCACAGGAAAAGCCCGACCCCGGCGAGCACCAGCAGCACCCCGAGGCATAGCAGCGGTATCCACCATTTGAAAGACTTTGCCTTGGTCATGTTGTATCCCACCTATTACAGATCCATATTTTAGATCAATTAAATTATAACGTCGTAATAAACAAATGTAAATTAAAAAGTTAAAAAATATTATACAAAAATTTGTAAAGTAATTATGCAAATGAGATACTATAAAGACAGTTTTATTCAATCCGCAGTAAACCCATCTCCTCCGGTGTAAAGCGGCGGTCGCAGCCGGCCAGGGAATCCTCAAGCTGCTCGAGGCGGGAGCAGCCGATGAGCGCAGCGCCGGGCAGGGGATTGTGGGTGATATAGGCGAGCACTGCCGCGGAGGGCGGGCAGCCGGTTTCCCGGCAGAAGCGCGTGAGCCGCCCGAGCCGCCGCCGGTTTTCGTCGTTCACATAGCAGCGCCGCATCCCCTCGCTGAGCGCTTCCTCGCCGCCGCGCAGCCACTTGGTGAACAGGCCGCCGGCCTGGGAGGAATACGCCATCACCGGCAGCCCCATCTGCCGGTAGCGGGCATATTCCCCGTCGTCCATGCATACCAGTGTGGTGTCGCCCAGACGCTGCGGGGTGGTGCGGGCAAGGCTCCACTGGATCTGGGAAACCGCTAGCGGCGCTTTGCCTGCGCTGCGTGCATAGCGGTTGGCCTCCTCAATGCGCGCGGCTGTCCAGTTGGAGACGCCGACCGCCAGGGTTTTGCCCTCCTTCACCAGCCGGTCGAGGGTGTCGACGATCTCCTCCACCGGACGGCTGACGTCGTCCCGGTGCAGCAGGAACAGCTCCACCCGGTCGGTGCCGAGGGTGCGCAGGCTGTCCTCGATGTCGTTGCGGATCTCCGGCTCGCTCAGGCGGGAGCGGTGCATATCGCTCAGCGGCGGATGGCCGCCCTTGGTGACAAGGGTAACGCGGCTGCGGCTGCCGCGGCTGTGCAGCCAGGCGCCGATGGTTTCCTCGCTGACCGCGCGGCCGGCGGGACCCCAGGTGCCGTAAACGCGGGCGGTGTCGAGGGTGCTCCCGCCCAGCTCCAGATACCGGTCGAGCAGGCGGAACGCCTCTTCGGCGGGGATGGAGGTGCCGAAAGCGCCGGTGCCGAGGATGATTTTGGACAGGAACACGGGATTCCCGCTGCCGCCGAGCCGGATATTCTGCATATAACCGCCTCCGTTTGGGTGGATTTCCTGTATTATAGCACGTTTTCGTCCGAGGCGTCAGCAAATTTTATCCGGGTGGTTATACTTGGCGGACAGGTCGAATATATTGATCATAGAAAAATACGCATAGTCACGACAAAGGAGAGGTGTTTCATGGATTTTCAGGAAATCAGCAAGGCGGTCGCCGTGCCGGAAATCTTGTTTGATGATTTTGACGAGCAGCCGGTGGACTGCGATTTCGTGTTGCCGGACTACTGTCCCGACATAGCGGCGGTTCTCAAGTGCACGATGCGTCCGGTCATCCAGTCCAAACAGATGAGCGGGGACCGCCTGACCGCCGAGGGGCAGGCGATGATCCGGGTGATGTATCTCGACGAGGGGCGCAAATGCGTGCGCTGCTGCGAATTCAGCCAGCCGTTCACCAGCTCCTTCGCGGTGCGCGGCGCGGGCGTCGGTGCGGAGGTCCGGCTGACCGCCAAAACCGACTACATCAACTGCCGGGCGACCAGCCCGCGGCGGCTCGACCTGCACGGCGCGTTTACGGTAAAGCTGAAGATCATCGCGGAAGGGCAGTGCAACGTCATCACCTCGGTCGGCGGGGAAGGGCTGTACGCCCGCCGGCAGCCGGTCGCCTATTCGGTGCCGGCGGTCAGCGCCGAAAAGCCGTTTACGGTCAGCGAGGTGCTCGAGCTCGGCGCAGGCAAGCCGCCGGCAGAGGCGCTCATCCGTGCCGAGGCGATCCCCTGCCTGACCGAATGCAAGCTGCTCGCCAACAAGGCGATTGTCAAGGGCGAGCTGCTGCTGAAAAACCTGTACGTTTCGGATATCGCGGCGGGGACGATGGATAAGGCGGAGCATACCATCCCGTTCAGCCAGATTGTCGATGTGGACGGCATGAACGAGGACTGGGCGTGCGATGTGCAGCTCGACGTCATTTCCAGCGATATCCATATCACCGTCAACCAGAACGGGGAGAGCACCCTGCTGTCGGTGAGCGTGAAGATCCTTGCCCAGCTGCAGTGCACCCGCTCCGCGTCCTGCGACGTGGTGACCGACATGTATTCGGTACGCTGCCCGCTTAAGCTGGAAACCACCCACCTCGACACCGAAAACCTGATCGGCATCCGCCGCGGGGAAAGCGTGGTCAAGGAGGAGATGGAGCTTCCGCCCGAGGGGGTGGCCGAGATCATCGATATCTGGTGCGACGCGGCGCCGACCGAGTGCCGCTGCGGCGACGGCAAAGCGGCGGTCGACGGGAAAATGACCATTGCGATGCTCGCCAGGGATGCCGCCGGCGTGGTGGGCTACTACGAGCGGCCGGGAACCTTCTCGCTGGAATTCGACGAGGACTGCTCCCGCATGGACGCCCACCTCGCGGTGACCCGGGTGGAATATACCGCGTCCGGCAGCGACAAGGTGGAGCTGCGCATCGAGCTTGCGGTGACCCGCGCCTGCTACCGTACCCAGTCCTGCACGGCGGTAACCGCCATGTCGGCGGATGAGTCGGCCGGTTTCCCGGAGGAAAAGGCGGCACTGAAAATCTATTACGCCAACGGCGGCGAATCCCTCTGGGAGATCGCCAAAAGCTGCCACACCTCGATGGAAGCGGTCATGGAGGAAAACGGACTTGCGGCGGATGTGCTCAGCAGCGATGCGATGCTGCTCGTGCCGCTTTGCTGAACTTCCCGGAACATATAACGTCCCCGCATACGGTTTGGTATGCGGGGACTTTTCTCTTTAAATGGAAAAATTTTCTAATTTTTATATTTCCCGTCGTATGGCCAAGGATCGGCATACTGCCTGGAGTTACCATTGACGAGATTCACATATCGTGTTATTCTGGTATCGTTGCCTGCGGGCAGACCGTATGACACAACCGATGGCAGACGAAAGGATGTGCCGATATGAAACGATACCTGATTTGCTTATATTGCGCCGTTCTGGCGTTTTCACTGACCGCCTGCTACCGGCCGGAAGACGTGGCTGTCGGGGAGGAAATTTCCTTTGCTGCGGAGCAGCAGGCGTCCGAAACACAGCCGGAAGCGGCGGATGCGCAGACACCGGAAAGCGAAGCGGCGGTTTCGCCGGAGCAGCCGGATGACACCGCGCCGGCGGGCAGCACCACCGCTGCCGGAGAGAACGGCCAGAACCCGGCCGGCCAGCCGACCGACGAACAGCTGTCGGATGAAAAGGTGACCACGACCAGGCCCACCGAAGCCCCCTCGACCGGGCAGACCGCCAAGCCAACCACCCGGCCGACTACAGAATCGACCACCCGGCCGACAACCGGGACGACGACCCAGCCCACCACAAAGCCCTCGACTGCGCCGACACCGGTTCCCGGTTCCAAGGCGGAACAGGTCGCCGCGCTGGTCAATGAGGAACGGGCCAAGGCCGGGCTGTCCCCGCTGACGCTGGATCCCGAGCTGAGCGCCAACGCTATGGTACGGGCGCAGGAGATTATAGAGAAGTTCGATCACACGCGGCCGGACGGGAGTTCCTTTTCGACTGCGATCACCATCCCGTGGCGGACGGTGGGGGAAAACATCGCCTACGGGCAGTCTTCGCCGGAAGCGGTGATGAACGCCTGGATGAATTCGAGCGGACACCGTGCGAATATCCTGCAGGCGAATTTCAGCAAAATCGGCGTCGGCGTCGTGGAAAGCGGCGGCCGTCTGTACTGGGTGCAGCTTTTCGCCGGATAAATAGGAATTTTAACAGCGCCGCCGTGCATCGCACGGCGGCGTCAGCGTGTCGAAAAACTGGTTGGCAGATAGCAAGATGCACAAATGCGGCGTGATACGCCGCATCGGGAAACCCCTTGATAGGGTTTCCCGCGACGCAACAGCCCACCGGGCTGTTGCGTCTCCCTTCCTGA
>USCI01000009.1 GCA_900553255.1 uncultured Oscillospiraceae bacterium
TCCTACATCAGGGGGGATTTGTCTATTGTCCGTTTTTTCTGGCGCGGTTCACAACCTGACGGCGGGGCTTGTTCATTGTAAAAATTCAGCGCAGGCCGGCCATATCGGTCACGCTCTTGCTGCGGGAATGGGCAATCGGCTTCCACTCCGCCTTTGGATGCAGCAGCGCGGCAAGCGAAATGTATGACATCGGGATCATGAACAGCGGCAGCAGCAGGATCGCCGGCAGGAGCGGACGCACCGCCCGCTTTTCGAGCAGGGTAACCAGCAGCCCCGCACCGGAAATCGCCAGCCAGTTGAGCACGCCGGAACCGATCATATACGGCAGGGCAAACGGCATGGTCACCGGATTGAGCGCCATCGCCAGAAGGCTGGTCAGCGTCATCGGCACCATCAGCGCCATGGCCGGCACGCTGAGCACATGCACCGCCATATCCAGCGCACGCCAGTTGCCCTTTCGCACGCTGCGCCATACCGCCGGCAGGCACTGCTTTCCGCACTGGATGGTGCCCACCAGCCAGCGGAACCGCTGACGCATGGATACCGCCTGCGTTACCGGCTGCTCGTCGTAAAACACCGCCTCGCGCACCGCCGCGATATGGTGGCCGGCACACACCTGCTGGATGGTGAATTCGCAGTCCTCGGTGATGGTAGCCGTATTCCAGCCGTCCTCCCCCAGGGCGGACAGCTTAAAGGCAAAGCCGGTGCCGGTGATGGTGCTCGACAGACCGCAGTTGTTGCGCGCCTCGTGGTAAAACCGCATCATCATCAGCCAGTACAGCGCGTAGCAGCCGCTTGTCCAGGAATCCTGCGGATTTTTCGGCTCGAGATAGCCGGTCGCCACCTCGGCGCCGGAACACAGCGCCTTATTCATCTCGGCGAGGAAGTTTTCCTCCACCAGATTATCGGCATCAAACACACAGACGGCGTCAAACGCATCCGGATACAGTTCCTGAATTTTCTGCAGACCCCAGCGCAGCGCATAGCCCTTGCCGCGTTTTTCGGGATTGAAACGCTCAAACACCGTTGCGCCGCAGCTCTCCGCCACGCCGGCGGTATTGTCGGTGCAGTTGTCCGCAACAACAAATACCCGGTAGCTTTCGCGCGGATACCGCTGCGCCTGCAGGGACTCGATCAGGTGACCGATCACCGCTTCCTCGTTGCGTGCGCAGATCACCACCGCAAACCGGTACTGTCTGTCCTCCACAATCCGGCGCCGGTGCCGCGGCAGAAGGCCGGCCAGTGTTACGACACCCTGCCATGCCATCACCGGCAGAATCACCGCCGTCAGAACAATCGTCAGGATATTCATTGCCGCGCTCAGCCACTCCATGACTGCCCCTCCTAACACCCAGATGTTGATCATGAGTTCAGTATACCAATCCGCATGGACAAAGCAGCTCAGAAACGCAGTAGAAATTCTTAACGTTTATTAACATTTTATTAAGGCGCCGCCGCATGGCGCCCGCTGTTTATTCCTGCTCGTCGAGTGTCAGCTCATAAGCCGGCAGGAACTCGTCGAGAAAGCAGTCTGCCGCCGGCAGACCGAGCGCACGCACCGCTTCGAAGGTCGCCTGCCGTGCCTTGGAAAATTCCCGGTTGCCCATGCGTTCCTCTTCCACGCACTTAATCAGGGCCGACAGCTTGTCCGCCGCCTTGACCAGCCGGTGCTCCATGTCCGCCGCCTCGCCGAACAGCGGGCGGTACTCCTCCCGCAGATCCTCCGGCAGCATCGACAGCAGCTTGTCCGCCGCCACCGCTTCCACCTGCTTGTAGGCATCGCGTATGGCGGGATTATAGTATTTCACCGGCGTGGGCATGTCACCGGTCAGGATTTCCGACGCATCGTGGTAGAGCGCGAGCAGCACGCAGCGGCCCGCATCCACCCGGCCGCCGAAGCGCCGGTTGGTGAGCGTTGCCAGCGCATGGGCCAGCACCGCCGTCTCATAGCTGTGCTCACTGAGGTTTTCCTCCCGCGTGTTGCGCATAAGCGCCCAGCGGTCGATGTATTTCATCCGGGACAAAACGGCGTAAAAATTACGGCTCATACTGGATAAATCCCCATTTCCCGGCACCGGCAGCGGCAGCCGACGGTGCCGAATGTATTCCGCTTTTATTGTAGCTGTATTTCTGCGGTTTGTCCATGCTGATCGGGCAAATTTTCCGCAGCAGGCAAGTTTTTCTTTTCTTTTCCCGCGCATTTTGCTATACTGGGACAGGATTGAAGCAAATGTTCTATACAGCGAAGGAGGGGCCTATGTCTGCATCAGCCGCAAATCGCCGGCGCGGGATCCATTTTCTCGCCGGAGCCTTGCTTTTCGCTTTTATCGTACGCCTGTGCATCGGCATGCTGTATACCAACTATTTTGACGTCACCTGGTACCGCACCTGGGCGCTTGCCCTGCCGGACGGCTTCTTCGACTGCTACACCCGGCTTATGGAGGGGCGCTATGCTCTGGATTATCCGCCGGTTTATCTGGTGGTGCTGTATTTTGTCGGATGGCTGTACCGCCTTTTTCCACTGCAGGATTACGCCATGCTGGATATGCTGGCGATGAAGTTCTTCCCGATCCTCTTTGACATTCTCGCTGCCATGATGCTGTATCTGTGCTGCCGCAGGCGCGGGGAAAACATCGCCCTGCTCGCCGCCTGCTTCTGGGCGCTCAACCCCTCGGCAGTTTTCAATGCTGCCTGCTGGGGACAGACCGACGGCATGATGCTGTTTTTCCTGCTGCTGTCGTTTTACACGGTGGAAAACGGCCGTCCGGTTCTCGGTTCGGTGCTGTTTGCCGTGGCAGGCCTGGCCAAAATGCAGACCCTGTATTTCACCCCGGTGCTGTTTTTGTATCTGCTGCGGCGGTACAAATGGGAGAAGACCGTCCTCGGGGTGGGTGCCGCGATGGCGACCGGTTATGGGGCGTTTGTCCCCTTTATCCTCGGCAGCTGGCCCGCCCGCGGTGCGATGAGTCTGGTGCTGCCGTTCGAAGTGTATTTCGGCGGACTGGGCAAATACCCCTACGCCGCACTAAACACCTATAATCTATATGGGCTGTTCAACCTCAACTGGGTATCCGACAGCAAGTCGCTTTTCTTCGGGCATCCGGATCCCGAGACCGGCATGATGGTCGGCGGGTTCACGCTGAATATGCTCAGCCTCCTTTTCATCCTCGGTGCGCTGGCCCTGCTGGCCGTGGTTATGCTGCGCGGCCGGGAGGATGGCAGCCTGTGGGCCGGCAGCTTCCTGTTCATGCAGTGTATTTTTATGCTCACCACCCGTCAGCATGAGCGGTACCAGATCGTGGTCCTGCCGTTTGCACTGCTGCTGTTTGTCTGGAGCCGGCAGATGCGGCATATGTGGCTGTTTATCGCCCTGTCGCTGACCACCTTCGTCAACCAGTTTATGCTGCTCATCCGCAACAATACGATCAACGACCCGGCCGCACCGTGGAACGCCATATTTGAGCCGGCGCAGGTGATCTTTTCGGCCGTCAACCTGCTGCTCTTCGCCTGGGGCGCGGCCGAGGTATGGTTTTACGCTTTCCGGAAAGATACCCCGCCGGCCGAGCCGGAGGAAACCGTCCCGCCCGCAAAGGAGGCAACCACATGACTGTCGCACAGACACTGCCGCAAAACGCGCTGCAAAAGCCGAAGGGCCGCCTGCTGATGACCTTTCTGGTCACGCTGGGGATGGGGATCCTGCTGTTTTTGCCGTTCATCATCATGGATCGCGGCTATTTTATCTATTACGGGGATTTCAACGTCCAGCAGATCGCGTTTTACCGCCTTGCCCATGACTGCGTGCGGGAAGGCAACATTTTCTGGAACTGGACCACCGACCTCGGTGCCAACTTCATCGGTTCCTATTCCTTTTATCTGCTGGGCAGCCCGTTTTTCTGGCTGACCCTGCCGTTTCCGAGCGCAGCGGTGCCGTATCTGATGGGACCGCTGCTGATGCTGAAATTCGCCTGCGCCGGCACCGCGGCCTATGCACTGCTGCGGCGGTTCGTCCGGCCGAATCTCGCCATGCTCGGCGGCATCCTGTACGCCTTTTCCGGCTTTTCGATTTATAACGTTTTCTTCAACCATTTTCATGAGGCGATCGTCTATTTTCCGCTGATGCTGCTCGGCCTCGAGCTGTATATGAAAGACAACCGCCGCGGTTTCTTCGCGCTGATGGTCTTTTTCAGCGCGCTGAGCAACTACTATTTCTTCATCGGCCAGGTGTTCTTCATCCTGATCTACTGGTTTGTCCGTATGTTCTCCGGCGAGTGGGAGTGCACGATATCCAAATTTCTCTGGCTCTTTTTTGAAGCGGTTATCGGCACCGCAGGTGCAGCGGTATTTCTGCTCCCCTCCTATTTTGCGGTGATACAGAACCCCCGCACCGAAAGCCTGATCGCCGGCTGGGATTTTCTGCTGTACTCCAAGCCCCAGCGGATTTGGGACATCCTGCACTCCTTCTTCTTCCCGCAGGATATCCCCGCGCGCGAAAACTTCTTCCCCGATTCGGACAACAAGTGGTCCTCGATGTCCGCCTGGCTGCCGGTTTTCGGCTGTTCCGGCGCGATCGCCTATTTCCAGTCACGCAAGCATTCCGACTGGCTGCACCGGATACTGATCATCTGCTTTTTCTGCGCAGTAATTCCCGGCTTCAACGCCATGTTCCAGCTGTTCAACTGGGTATACTATGCCCGCTGGTACTATATGATGGTGCTCATGCTGGTGATCGCGACGGTGCTCTGCTTCGAGGAGGCGGACAAAACACCGGTCAACTGGGCACGCGCCTTTGGCTGGACCTTCGGCATCACCCTGTTTTTTACAGTGGTTATCGGCTTTATGCCCGAGAGCTGGACGCCGGACGAGGAAACCGGCAAGCTGTCCTTCGGCCTGATGAAGCTGCCGGAACGCTTCTGGCTGTTTGTGGCCATCGCACTGATTTCGCTGCTGATCGGCCTGCTGCTGGTGCTGCTGTTCAAGCACGAACGCCGGCAGTTTGCCCGCTGGTCGATCGTTGCCACCGTGTGCGTATCGCTGCTGTACAGCTGGTATCTGATCGGCCTGGGCAAGGTCAACTCCAATTTTTCCCCCTCGTATGTGATCGACCGCTGCATCGAAGGAGCGGATAAATTTGATCTGCCGGACAGCGAGCTGTTCGTCCGTGTGGATATGAACGAGGGTATGGACAACCAGGGCATGTTCTGGAACATGCCGACCATCAACGCCTTCCACAGCATCGTGCCCGGCTCGGTGATGGAGTTCTATCCCACCATCGGAGTGTCCCGCAGCGTCGGCTCCCGCCCGGACACCTCCCATTATGCGCTGCGGGGGCTTACCTCGGTGCGCTGGCTGTTTGACTACGACAACGAGGACGGCGGTGCGCCGGGTAAATCCGAAACCGCCTTCTTTGAGACGAACGGGAAAGCCAAAATGCCCGGCTGGAAATACTACGATACGCAGAACCATTTCCGCATCTACGAGAACGAGTATTATATCCCGATGGGCTTTACCTACGAGTATTACCTCACCCGCACGGAGTACGAGGCACTGAGCACCACCCAGCGGGAGCTCGCCCTGCTCAAAGCTATCGTGCTTGAGGATGAGGATGTCGACACCTACGCAGGCATCCTCAAATCGCTGACGGCCGAGGGGGAGCCGGTCTATAGCCAGACGGCCTACTTCACCGACTGCCTGGCCCGCCGCGCGGGCGCAGCGTCCTCCTTTGCCTACGACAACCGTGGCTTTACTGCGACCATCACGCTGCCGCAGGAGAATCTGGTGTTTTTCAGCGTGCCGTACGAGGACGGCTGGAGCGCGACGGTAAACGGCGAGCCGGCCGAGGTAATCAAAACCAACGTCGGCTTTATGGCGGTGCGTTGTCCGGCCGGCGAAGCGGTCACCATCCGGTTCGACTACATGACGCCGGGACTCATCCCCGGCCTGCTGATCTCCGGCGTTGCGGTGCTGCTGTTCGTGCTGTATCTCGTGCTGTACCGCCTGTACGACCGCCGGCGTGCCGCCAGGGTTGTTGTTACACCGACGGAGGATAATCCCGACTCCGTGCTGCTGTGGCCGGCCGGGGAGGCGGACGAGGACACGGCTGTCCCGCCCGGCGATGAGCCGCCGGCAGAGGTGCCGCCATCTCCCGAAGACCCCGCGCCTCCTGCACAAGAACCGCCCGATGAACCGCCCGCTTCCCCTCCCATTTAACGGCTCAAGCCGTCCGGAAAGGAACTGTCCATGTCATTCCTCAACACCAAAAAGCCGGGAGCATTCTACACCGGCGGAGAAGAAATCGCCAACGCCATCACCCATGGGGTCGGCGCCGCACTGGCGGTCGCCGGAACGGTAATTCTGATCGTCAGCGCGGTCGGCGACGCCTGGAAGGTGGTCAGCTCCGCCATATACGGTGCGAGCATGCTGGTGCTGTTCCTGATGTCCTGCCTGTATCATGCGCTGACCAATCGCACCGCCAAAAAGGTGATGCGGGTATTCGACCACACCTCCATCTTCCTGCTGATCGCCGGCACCTATACCCCCTTTACCCTGGTCACGCTGCGCGGCTGGGTGGGATGGACCATTTTCGGGATGGTGTGGGGCTGCGCCGTATTCGGTATCGTGCTGAACAGCATCAGCGTGGAACGCTTCAAAAAAATCTCGATGGTCTGCTACATTGCCAGCGGCTGGTGCGTCGTGATCGCCATCGTCCCGCTCGTGCAGAAATTAGCCTGGCCGGGCGTCCTGCTGCTGGTGCTCGGCGGCGTGGCGTATACCGCGGGCATCCTGTTTTACCGCAAAAAAAGCATCCGCTATTTTCACACTGTTTGGCATGTGTTTGTTTTCGTCGGCGCACTGCTCCATTACTTCTGCATTCTCTTTTACGTCATCCGGTAAAGCCGGCCCGCGGCGTCCCGCAAACCGTATTGAAAAACAGCCTGCGCTCAAAGAGCGCAGGCCGTTTTGTTCTAATTCTAATCAAATAAAACGCCGTAATAATCCCGTTCCAAAACGAGCCTGGAATAGTCAAACATGTCGTTGACCTCGAGCGCCCGTTCCAGCGCATAGCCTGCAGGGACGTCCGCTCCGTCGGCCGGCGTAAAGCTGTCCCGCGAAGCGTCGTAGCGCCCCAGCCCGGTAATAAAGCTGTGATCGGCGAACACCACCAGTCCGGGCGCATCGGAGAGAATATCCCGCCCCATCAGCAGCCGGGAATCATAGGGAAGACCGAAAAGATTGGACAGGGTCGGCAGGATATCCAGGCTTGAACAGGGTTTTTCTACCACGACCGGCTCCTGCATATCGCCCGACCAGAGGATAAAGGTGCTGCGGTAAACATCAAAGGTCATGTCCACCGGCTGTCCGCCGTTGAGCTCGGCCAGGGACTCCGGTTCCAGACCATAGGGGTAGTGATCGGCCGAGAGAGCGATCACGGTATTTTCCAACTGCCCAGCCGCCTCCAGCTGGCTGAGCAGATTCTCCAGCGCCAGATCCAGCTCGATCTGACAGGCCAGATACGCCCGGGCGTTTTCCCCCATCTGCAGGTGGGCTACCCTGTCCTTGTTTTTATACGCGATATAATTCCCTAAAAAGGTGTAATTCATATGACCGCTGACCGTCATGTAGTAGGTATGGAACGGCGTATCCCCAACATATTCCGGCACGGTGAGCTCCATCATTTCCAGATCCGATTCCGGCCAGGTGGGCCTCACCTCCAGCCCGTTGCCCAGCCCCTTATAGTCATATCCCATGTTCGGATGGGACGCATCGCGGTTGTAGTAGGTATAGGTATGGTCATGGTAGGCACGGGTGGCATACCCCTGCCTTTTCAGCTGATTGCCCAGACAAAAGTACATGTTGTTTTCGCTCGAGCGGAACATGGACCACACGCCGGTCTTCGGCAGCAGCGAGGTGCAGGCCACATATTCCCCGTCCGAGGTGGATACCCCCCACAAGGGATTATAAAAATCCTTAAAAACAAAACCGGTGTTGGCCAGTTTGTAAAGGGTGGGGGTCAATTCCGGATCCACCGCCCAGCGGGAGAAGCCCTCCGCGGTGATCAGAATCAGATTTTTACCGGCAAAACGGCCGGTATAGGCATTCTGCTTGGTAGGAGTCCTGCTGCCGAAATACCGGTGCATCGCGGCAAGGGTGCTGTCGTCGGTTCCGGCTGCCAGCGCCGCGAAATCAATGTCCATCACGTTGTCGCCGTATACCAGCGGCAGTTCCTCCGGAACGGACGAGGAATCCGGCGGCGCAGGCACAGCCGATTCCGCCGGCGGCACCGGCGGCGCCTGCGTGTGTTCGGCAGAAGGTGTGTGCGGGAACAGCATCTGCCGCACATCCAGGCGCAAAGTGGTCATCACGCCGAAGTTGGAAACCGCCAGGTTCGGGACAAACGTATCAAAATACAGGTATTTCGGTGTGATCACGCCGCCGGAAGACAACCCTACCGCTGTCAGCGCAGCGGCCAAAAACCCCGCGGTCAGCGATCCGGTCAAGATCCGCGCCGGCTTTTTGGGCAAAGCGGCGCGTGCGGCGCGCCGGCCGAAAATACCGAGAATCCCTATCGGCACCAGCAGCAGCAAAAGCGGTATGGCCGCGGTCCTGATGCCGGAGAGGATATCCTTCCAGAACTGCATCGCCTGTCCGGCGCCCGAAACCGAGTAAAGCACCAGGAAGGTTTTAAAAATGGTATAGTATACCGTCTGTACCATATACCACAGGGTGGTCACCCCGCCAAGGATCATTGCCGCCAGCCAGCGGCGCCGCGGCGGCAAAAGCAGGCACAGCAGCGAGAACAGGCATCCCAGCGCCAACGTGAACAGAGACGTATACAGCAACCCTCGGTCGAACAGCCTGCCGAAGCAGTACACCTTTACCACAAGCTCCTGCCAAAGCAGGGAAAGCGGAAACCAAAGCAGAAGCAGCCAATAGGGTGCCCCTGCTTTCTCATCACCGCTGAGGCGGATATGCCTGCCTTTATCCTTCATGATCTCTCGTCCTTTTTCAAAATGCTTTAACTGCTCCTATTCTATTGAATAAGCCGCAGCAATTCAATTAAATTTCGACAACAAATTCATTACAGTTATGTAATTCTTTTCGTAAAATACATTTTCTTTTTTCCTTACTGTGGTATACTGTTTGACAACAGCATCCCTAAAGGAGGCATCCTGTCTATGGCCATTACCGAATCCTTCATCCTGGCACAGGCCCCCAATGCCGCGGCGGCGGAAAACGGCCGCAAGCTGTCGAAAAAGGGCAGCTTTTCCGGCCATCACAAAACCGCGGACGGCACGCTGTACTGGGCGGACTGCGCGGGCAGCGGAAAGACGCCCTACCATACCTCCGTTGACTTTGTGAATCCCGGTACCCCAATCTGCCGCTGCTCCTGCCCGAGCCGGCAGTTTCCCTGCAAGCATGCGCTCGGCCTGCTGTTTGAAATTCTGGCCGATAAACCGTTTGCCGTGGCAGAGCTCCCGCAGGATATCGCGGATAAACGCGCCAAACAGGCCGCCCGTGCCGCCAAAAAGGAAGAAGCCGGTGAAGCGGGTACCACCGCACAGCCGAAAAAGCCGAATGCCGCGGCACAGTCGAAAAAAATCAAAAAGCAGCTGGAAGGCCTCGACATGGCGCAGCGTATGATCGATGACCTGCTGGCCGCCGGTCTGTCCACCCTGGCCGGCACCTCGATTCAGTCTTACGAAAAACTGGCGAAGGATCTCGGCAGCTACTACCTGACCGGACCGCAGCTGGCCTTTTCCCGCCTGGCGCTGACCGTCAAAGCCATTCAGCGGGATCCCGCCAACGCCGCCCGCGGCTATGCGGAAGCGTCCCGCATCCTGGTGACGCTGTCCTCCACCATCAAAAAGGCGCGGGCATTCCTGGAAGCCAGGCTTGAGCAGGGACAGTTCACCGCGGAGGATACCATTCTGTATGAGGCGCTCGGCGGCATCTGGCGGCTGGAGGATCTGCGGGCGATCGGCTCATACAAGGAAAACGCACGGCTCGTACAGCTGTCCTTCGATGTCTGCTACGACGAAGCACGCCGGGAATTTGTCGACCGCGGCTACTGGATCGACGCCGACACCGGTGAAATCGGCCAGACGCTCCATTATCGTCCGGTCAAGGCGCTGAAATACGTTAAAGCCGAGGATTCCTGCTTTGACCTCGTTTGCGTGCCGGAGCTGTTTCGGTATCCCGGGGAGCTCAACCGCCGCATCCGCTGGGAGGGCTGCACTATGCAGCCGCTGACCCCCGACATCCTGCGCCTGCTCCGAACCAAGGCGCAGCCTGACCTGGCGACAGCGGTCAAACTGGTGAAAAACCAGATCAAAAACACCCTGTCCCCAAAATTTGCCGGCGTGCTGCTGCCCTACTCCCGGCTCTGCCGTATCGGCGGGGAAACGGTGCTCGAGGATCCCACCGGCGTCCGGATCGTGCTGCGTGACCGCGAAGAGGACGGCGACGACCACCGTACGGTTGCGCGTCTGGCCATGCTGCCGGAAGCCGGGATGCTGGAAAACCAGCTGCTGTTCGGCCTGATGTTCTACGATGAAGCCGACCGGCGCATCTGCGTGCATCCCTACAGCCTGCTCACCGGAGAGCAGATCGTCCGCCTGCAGTACTGACCGCCGAAAGGATGATGGGATAAATGAACCTTCAGCCCGTTTATGCCGTTAAAGAACGGCTCGAACATACCATCCTCGCGGGAACCAATCTGCTCCCGGAGGACTTCCGGCTCCGCCGCGCAGCGGACGAGCTGGCGCCGCTGGCAGCCGCCAGCCCGGTTTTCGCCAGAATCGACGCCGGTGTAAAGCAGCTGCTGTCTGCGCCCGCCGAAGCGCGCGTCTCGCTGCTGTTGGATACCCTGGCTCTCGTCGACGCTGTGCTCTACACGCAGGGCGTTACCGGACTGGACGGGGAAGCCTCCCCGCTGCCGGTGGGTGGTGGGCAGTACGTTCCGCTGCGGTACAGCCAGCTGCAGCCCCTGCTGACTGCGCTGAGCACCACCGGCCCCGGCCGGTTTGAGGTACTGCAAAGCACCGTGGACAACCACTCCCCCGCGCTCAGGGATTACCGGGTGCTTGCCGCCATGGTGCGCGATCTCGGCGATCCCTATGGGGAGATGGCCGAAAGGATCGAACGCTGCCTGATGCAAAGCGGGCCCGCCGTCGTGCCGCTGCTCAAGGCCGGATTTGATCCGGCCGGCGGAAAGGAGATGGTGCGTCGGGTAGAGATCCTCGCCGAACTGGATACCGACAACGCCTGGATCGTCGCCCAGCTGGATGCTGCACAAAAGGAGGTGCGCGAAGCGCTGATCCTTGCGCTTGGCAGGCACAGCGAAAACGCTCCGCTGCTGCGGGATCTGGTCAGCTCCGAGAAGGGAAAAGCCCGAAAGGCGGCCCTTTGGTCGCTTGCACAGATGGAGGATGCCCAAACCGTTGCCTTCTGGACTAAAGAGGTTGCTAAAAATCCGCAGGCCGCGCTGTATCTCACCGCTGCTGGCAGTGAATGGGCCGCCGATCTGGTCGCCGGGCAGCTGGAAATGCTTTTGCAGACGCTCGATGACCGGGACACCCTGACGCAGAAGGAGCAGGAGCAGCTGGAAGCGGTGCTCTCCGCGATGACCGGCAAATGCTCCGCACAGCTGCTCGACGTCTGGCGTACTCTGGCCGGCCAACTGCCCCGGCTCACCCGCCTGCGCAGTGCCGACGGCAAGGCTCTGACGGTATCCGCCGGCGGGTATGGAACCGTATCACTGGACGAGCGCGCCGCGGACATCCTGCTGGCCGGTCTGGCCGTTACCGCCGATGACCGTCTGCGAGCGCTCGCACACGAATTGTACGCTGCACATGGTGCGCCCTGGTTAACCCCGGCTGCCGCCGCCGATATCCTGACGAAGCCGGCCGATGCGGTGTTCGCCGCCTACTCCCCCTTCTTTGTGCGCAGCGGCCTGCTGCGGCGGGAAACCGACCAGGAGCTGCAGAGGCGCGAGCAGGTACTGGCTGCGCTCGGCCATGTCGCCTGTATCGACGGCCGCTGGGCCTTTCACGTCTGGCCGTATGATCCCCGCAGCGAAACCCTGCGCTGCCTGTCCTTTAAAATTGCACCGCCCGACCAGCGCTGGTTTGCGCTGCTGACCGACCCGCGGGTACAGAAGCCCAAACGGGTGAGGGTTTCCACACCGCACCACCGCGGGGAATCCGCCTATGACGATTTCCTGACGCAGTGGGCCGATCCGCGGATGTACGCCTGCCGCGAGACGCTCGGCGCTTATTTCCGCCAGCGCGGCCTGCAGACGGGGGATTACGCCAACTACGGCCGGCGGATGCGCCTGCTTGGCTGGACCGACTGGGAGGGCTTCGTGCCGGAATGTGCGAAGAAAAAGGGTGAGATTGTTTACAGCACCATGCGCGATTTCCTCCAGGAGCTGGATCTGATTCCCGAGCAGCTCGCCGCTGAGGTGGAAACGGTCTGGAAACTGTCCTGCAGCGGTAAGCTCAAATTCGCCCTGTACGGCAAGCCGTCCGGCGACTTTGAAGCGCTTATCCGCAACCTGCGCGCCGGGAATGGCTGGCGCTTTGATTAATTCAGAATGAAAGGAGCTTGTCCCATGTCCCAAAGCAACGCACAACGCCTGCCTGCTGAGGAGCTGTTCCAAAACGAACTCGACGCCCTGATCGCAGCCGAAACCGACCCGGTTCCCACCGGCTGGCGTATGTCGCCGCGTTCGGTGCTTACCTACATCACCGGCGGTGCCAAGGTCAAGGGGGTGCCGATCACCCCGAAATATATGGGGAACCGCCGGCTGGTGGAGATCGCCATCGCCACGCTGGTCACCGACCGGGCGCTGCTGCTCATCGGTGAACCCGGCACCGCCAAATCCTGGCTGAGCGAGCATCTGGCCGCCGCCGTCAACGGCGACTCCACCAAGGTGGTGCAGGGCACCGCCGGCACCACGGAAGAACATATCCGGTATTCGTGGAATTACGCGATGCTCATCGCAAACGGGCCCAGTCCGGAAGCGCTGGTGAAAAGCCCGGTCTACCGCGCGATGGAAAGCGGCACGATTGTGCGCGTGGAGGAAATCTCCCGCTGCGCGAGCGAGGTGCAGGACGCGCTGATTTCGCTGCTGTCGGAAAAACGCCTGTCGGTGCCGGAGTTGGGCCTAGAGGTGCCGGCGCAGAAGGGCTTTTCGCTCATCGCCACCGCCAACACGCGGGATAAAGGCGTCAATGATATGTCCGCCGCGCTCAAACGCCGGTTCAACATCGTGGTACTGCCCGCTCCCGCGGATATCGCCACCGAAATGGACATCGTAAAAACGCGGGTCGCCCAGCTGTCGGCCGGGCTTGACCTGAACGCCGCCCAGCCGGATGGGGATACGGTGGAAAAGGTGGTCACCATCTTCCGGGAGCTGCGCTCCGGCGTCACCCTCGACGGAAAACAGAAGCTCAAAACCACCAGTGGGGTACTCTCCACCGCGGAGGCCATCTCCCTGCTCGCCAACTCGATGGCGCTCGCCGGAAGCTTCGGCAGCGGCACGATCACAGCAGAGGATCTGGCCGCAGCCCTGCAGGGCGCGGTGGTCAAGGACGAGGAAAAGGATAAGCTGTCCTGGAGCGAGTATCTGGAAAACGTCATGAAGAAGCGCGGCAGCGCCTGGCTGCCGCTGTATCACGCCTGCCGGGAGCTGGAGAGCTGATGGCCGGGCCATATATATTCGGGGTACGCCACCTCTCCCCCGCAGCGGCCTGGCACCTGCGCCGCACACTGGCGGAAACCCGGCCGCAGCTCATCCTGGTGGAGGGACCGAGCGACTTTTCCGAGCAGATAGACTGGCTCTGCCATCCGGACACCGTCCTGCCTGCCGCCATGCTGGCGTACACAAAAGAAAGCCCTGTGCGCACCATTCTCTACCCCTTCGCCGTGTATTCCCCGGAATACCAGGCGATCCTGTGGGCGCACCAGAACGGCGTGGAATGCCGGTTCATGGATCTGCCGTCTTCGGTGTTCCTGGCCTTGGATGCAGCCGAGCCGGAGGACGCCGACGCACCGCCTGCCGGGGATACCGCGACCACCGAATGGGTGTATCACCGGCTGGAGACCCTGAGCGGCGAGGAGCACGATACCTTCTGGGAGCGGCATTTCGAGCAGCTCACCGCCCCCGGTGCCTACCGTGCAGCGGCGGACGCCTTCGGCCGGCAGCTGCGGGAGGCGGCGTACGGGGATGCGCCGCGGCGGATGGCCGAAAACCTGGTGCGGGAAGCCTACATGAAGCGCACCATACAGGCAGCGATGGATTCCGGCATCCCAGCCGAAGCGATTTTCTGCGTATGCGGCGCCTATCACGTGGCCGGACTGGAAAGCTGTGCTGCAATGACCGACGCCGAGGAGCGGGCTCTGCCGCGGACGGAATGCTGCGCCACGCTGATGCCGTATTCCTACTACCGGCTGTCCACCCGCTCGGGCTACGGCGCCGGCAATAAAGCGCCGGCCTATTTTGAACTTTTGTGGGACGCGCTCAGCGGAGAGGGGCCGCAGCAGGCGGCTTATTTGTATCTGGCCCATCTGGCGGCCGCCCACCGGAAAATGGGCAACCTCACCTCCTCGGCAGAGGTAATCGAAGCGGTGCGGCTGGCAGAACAGCTTTGCCGTATGCGCGGCAGCCGGTATCCCTGCCTTGCCGACCTGCGCGACGCCGCCGTGACCTGCATGGGCCACGGGCAGTTTTCGGAAATCTCCCTGGCCGCGGCCGAAACCGAAATCGGCGTCAAGATCGGTGCGCTGCCGGAAGGGGTAAGCCGCACCTCGATTCAGGATGACTTCTACCGCCAGCTGAAAGAGCTCCGGCTGGAAAGCTACCGCACCGTCCAGGTGCAGCGGCTGGAACTGGACCTGCGGGAAAAGCTGACCGTCAAATCCGAAACCGCGGCCCGGCTGGATCTCCACCGCTCGTGTTTTTTGCACCGGCTGCGGGTGCTTGGCATCCCGTTCGCCGAACCGGTCGCCAGCCGGCAGGACAAAGCCAACTGGGGCGAATACTGGGATTTGCACTGGACGCCGGAGGCGGAAATCGTCATCGTGGAGTCTGCCCTGCTCGGCGATACCGTGGCAGGCGCCGCCTCCTTCTCTCTGAAGGAAAAAGCCGAAGCCGCCACTTCGCTGGCCGAGGTCGCCGCCCTGTTCCAGGATGCTTTTCTGTGCGGGATCCCGGAAGCGGCATCGTATATCCTCACGGTGCTGCAAAGACTGTCGGTGGACGATGCCGCCCCCGGTGAAATTGCCGGAACGGCACAGCGTCTGTCGCTGATTATCCGCTATGGCGATCTGCGGCAGTTTGACGCCGCGCCGCTGATCCCGCTGCTGACCCAGCTCTACCTGCGTTTCTGCCTGACGCTGGAGGGCGCGTGTGCCTGTGACGACCAGGCGGCGGCCGGGGTGATGCAGGCGATGGAGATAATCCACACCGTACAGCTCAGCCACGATTTTCTGGCGGAAGACCGTTTTCTGACGCTGATGTCGCGCATCTCCGACCGGGATGACCTGAACACACGCTGCTCCGGCTTCGCCATGGCAATCCTCCTCGAACGCGGTAAAGCGGACGAAGACCTGCTCGCGCGGGAAATGGCGAGACGGCTGTCCTACGGCGTGCCTGCGGATTTAAGCGCCGGCTGGTTTGAAGGGCTTGCCCGGAAAAACCGCCACGCCCTGATTGCGCGGCTTTCGCTGTGGAAGCAGCTCGACGACTATCTGCAAACCCTCTCCCCGGATGAATTCAAGCGGGCGCTCGTTTTCCTGCGCCGTGCCTTCGCCGATTTCACGCCGGCGGAAAAGAGCGATATCGCCGAAAACCTGGGGGAGATCTGGGGCGTCAATGCGCAGCAGACGGCCGACCTGCTAATGCGGGAAGCCACCGCGGAAGAGCAGGCCGTACTCGACAGCCTTGATGAATTTGATTTCGGCGACATCTGAGAAAGGAGGCCTTCCCCATGACCAACGAGGAACGCCTGAGCCGATGGCGGCTCATTCTGGGCCGCGAAAGTGAGCAACGCTTTGACAGCATGGGCGGCGCTCCGCTTTCTCCGGAAGAGCTGCTGATGGATGAGGCGCTCGCCGCCATCTACGGCGGGCCGGGCGAGGGATTTGCCTCCGGCGGACACGGAGCCGGAAACGGCCCATCCTCCCCGCATATTGCCAAGTGGCTGGGCGATCTGCGCTCGCTTTTTCCCCAGGACATCGTGGCGGTGGTGCAGAATGATGCCATCGAACGCAAGGGATTAAAGCAGCTGCTGCTCGAGCCGGAGCTGCTTGACAATCTCGAGCCTGACCTGAATCTCGCCTCCACCCTGCTGATGCTCAAGGACCATATACCGAAAAAATCCAAGGAATCCGCCCGCCGGTTCATTGCAAAGATCGTGGAGGAAATCAACCGCATGCTGGAAAGCGACATGCGCCGGGCGGTGACCGCCGCACTCAACCGGCGTGCGCATTCCCCGCTGCCCTCCGCTTCGGCGATTGATTTTCCGTATACCATCCGCCGCAACCTGCGGCATTATAATGCCCGACTGAAAACCATTGTTCCCGAACGCGTCTACTTTTTCGACCGTTCCAGCCGCACAAACCGTTGGAACGTCATCCTGGACATCGACCAAAGCGGCTCGATGGGCGAATCCATTTTTTATTCCTCCATCATGGCCTGTATCCTCGCCTCCATGTCGGCCGTAAAGACGAGGGTGGTTGCCTTCGACACCGCGGTGATGGATCTGACCGACCTGTGCCAGGACCCGGTAGATCTGCTTTTCGGCTTTCAGATGGGCGGCGGCACTGACATCGCCAAATCCATCGCCTACTGCCAGCAGTTTGTGGAAGAGCCGAAAAAAACGCTGTTTTTCCTGATTTCCGACCTGGAGGAGGGCGGCAACCGCGCAGGGCTGCTGCGCCGGCTCGAGGAAATGAAAAGCTCCGGTGTGACGGTGATCACCCTGCTGGCCATCGCCGACGGCGGACGCCCCTACTACGACGTCCAGACCGCCCAGCGTATTGCCGCGATGGGCATCCCCTGCTTTGCCTGCACTCCCGAAAAGCTGCCGCAGCTGCTCGAACGTGCGCTCAAGGGACAGGATCTCACCGCACTGGCCAAATCGTTTGAGTCCCAAAAAGCCAACTGACAAAAGGCCGCATGGAGATACTCCATGCGGCCTTCATGTATGCGTTTTGATTATTTGCCGAGCCTTTCCAATTCCTCCCGGCTAAAGCGGTACACCGCGTCGCAGAAACGGCAGGTGACCTCCGCCTCGCCGCTTTCATCCGGCAGCTCCCGCCGGTCCTTTTCCGGCAGTGAGGCGAGCGCGCGCTCCACCCGCTCCCGCGAACAGCTGCAGCGATACGCCGGTTCGGCGGTATCCAGCAGGTCATACGGCATGCCGTCCATCACCATCGCGACGATCTCCTCCGGCGTCTTCCCTGCGTCGAGCAGTGCGGTCATCGGCGGCAGCGCGGCGGTGGAGCGCTCGAGATGCGCAATCACGCTCTCCGGACAGAACGGCAGCAGCTGCACCAGCAGGCCGCCGGCCGCGCGTACCGTCAGATCCGGGTTGACCAGCACGCCGAGCGCGCAGACGGTCGGGATCTGCTCGCTGTAGGCGTAATAGCTCGTGATGTCCTCGGCGACCTCACCGGAAACGAGCGGCGTACACCCGGAATACGGCTCCTTTCCCCCGGTATCCCGCAGGACGTACAGCATCCCCTCGTGACCGATGGCACCCCCGACGTCCAGCTTGCCATCCGGCCGCAGCGGCAGCTCCACCACCGGATTTTCCGCATAGCCGCGCACATTGCCGTGGTAGTCCGACACCGCCATAATCTTACCGGCCGGCCCGTTGCCGGCAAACCGCACCGTAACCGAATCCTCCGCACCCTTGAGCATCATGCCCATCAGCGAGGCGGCCGTCAGCGTGCGCCCGAGCGCTGCCGTCACCACCGCGGAGGTTTTATGAATCTGTTCCGCTCTCGCGCAGATATCGGTTGTATCCGCCACCATCACCAGGGCGGCGCCGTCCTGTGTCAGGCAGCGAATCGCTTTTCCCATGTGTATATTTCTTCCTTTCGTAACGGAATGTCCGTTTATATCCGGCGCGCCACAAAGACCCAGCGCTCCTCCTGCGGCGCGGGCGGCGAGAGCATGTCCTCGCCGTATACCGCTTCGACACCGAAGTCCGTCTCCTCCAGCAGCTTTTCCCATGTGCGGCGGGAATAGGCCCGCTCCCGCACCGTGTCGGTCAGCCGCCGGTAGCTCCCGCCGTTGTCCACAAAGAAATCCAGCTGCATGTCCACAATGCCGCTGCGTTCCTCCAGGCGGTTGCGCCAGACGCACAGGAAATCGTCCTCTTCAAACACAAATGCGTTGTCACCGAGCACCTCACGGTGCTTATGCGGTGTGTTGACATCAAAAATCAGCAGGCCGCCCGGCGCCACAAACAGATGCAGCCGCCGGAACACCTCCCGCAGATCCGCGGTACGGCACAGATGGCTCAGGCTGTCGAGCATGCACACCGCGGCATCCACCGTCCCGTACAGATCGAGCTCGCGCATATCCTGCTGCAGAAACAACAGCGGTTTCCCCGCTGCCATGGCCTTTTCGTTCGCTTTCGCCAGCATGTCCGCCGACCCGTCCACACCGATCACATCCACGCCGCGCAGCGCCAGCTCCACACTCAGGCTGCCGGATCCGCAGGCAAGATCGAGCACCGTTTCCGGAGCGGAGCAGCCGTGTGCGGCAAGCATCCGCAGCAGCTGTTCCGCCTCATGCGCATAATCGATGTCCGCCGTCAGCCGGTCGTAGAAAGCGGCAAACTCCCGGTAACCGTTCACCGTATCCCTCCCGACCGTCAGTCCGCCTTGTCCTCTTCCATACGGGAAAACACCATGTCATAGGCATCGCAGCCATAAATCAGCGAGCGGTTCACCCGGCTGATGGTCGCCGTGGATGCCCCGGTTGCGGCCACGATATCGCTGTATACCCGCTTGTCGCTGAGCATTTTCGCCACCACGATCCGCTGGGAAAGCGCCTTGATTTCCGCAACCGTACACAGATCCTCAAAAAAGCGATAGCATTCCTCCATCGTTTCCAGCTTCAAAATGGCCTGAAACAGGAAATCCGTGTTATCGTCCTTGATTTTGGAGTTCATAGGAATATCCCCGTCCTTTCGTACACTGGGTTCAATGGTGTTGCATTATATTTTAGCAAACTACAGCGTGAAAGTAAAGAGGAGAAGCAAAAAAAGGCGGTGCAGCTTTGGGATAACTGCACCGCCCTGTATATTCCTGTCAGCCGAGAACCGCCTTGTGGAAGGTTTTTTTGCCCTTGCGAATCACTACATAGCCCTTTTCGAACGCGGTCTGGGGCACCACTGCATCCAGCGCCGTGACCTTCTCGTCATCGACCGAGATGCCGCCCTGCTCAATGAGCCGGCGTGCCTCCCCGCGGGACGGCGCCAGCCTGGTCGCCGTCAGCAGATCGATAACCCCAACTGCACCGTCCTTGAACAGCTCCGCACCGATGGCGGTGGAGGGCATGTTCTCACTTACCGCACCGCCCCCGAAGAGAGCGCGTGCCGCTTCGAGCGCCTTGTCAGCCTCCGCCTTGCCATGTACGAGAGCGGTCAGCTCGTGCGCGAGGCGTTCCTTGCAGGCGTTGATATCCCCCGCCGCCACCATCGCTTCAATTTCCGGCACCGGAAGGAAGGTGAGCATTTTCAGGCATTTTTCCACATCCGCATCGTTGATGTTGCGCCAGTACTGGAAGAACTCGTACGGCGGGGTCTTCTGCGGATCCAGCCATACCGCGCCCTTTTCGGTCTTGCCCATCTTCTTGCCCTCGGAGGTGGTCAGCAGCGCAAAGGTCATGCCGTACACCTCTTTGCCGGCCTTGCGGCGGCAGAGCTCCACACCGCCGATGATGTTCGACCACTGGTCGTCGCCGCCGGTTTCGATCAGGCAGTTGTAGCGCTGGTTGAGGCAGTAGAAATCGTAGCTCTGCATCAGCATGTAGTTGAATTCCATAAAGGACAGGCCGCGCTCCAGGCGGGTCTTGAAGCACTCGGCCGCCAGCATCCGGTTGACCGAGAAATGCACGCCAACCTCACGCAGGAAATCGATGTAGTTGAGGTTCATCAGCCAGTCGGCGTTGTTGACCATCAGCGCCTTGCCGTCGGTGAAATCCACGAACCGCTCCATCTGCTTTTTGAAGCAGTCGACGTGGTACTGAATGGTTTCCGGCGTCATCATTTTACGCATATCGCTTTTGCCGGAGGGGTCGCCGATCATGCCGGTACCGCCGCCGAGCAGCGCGATGGGGCGGTGTCCGGCGCGCTGCAGGTGCGCCATCACCATCAGCTGCACAAAATGTCCAACATGCAGGCTGTCCGCCGTCGGGTCGAAGCCGATATAGAAGGTTACCGGCTCCTTGCCGCCGAGCAGCTCCCGGATTTTTTCCTCGTTGGTCATCTGCGCGATCATCCCGCGCGCCTGCAGCTCGTCAAATACGTTTGCCATTTTCCGACTTCCTTTCGCATTCTGATTTGCCGTGCAGAAAACAAAACGCCCTCCGCACGGGCTGTCCGTGCAGAGGGCGAAAAAATCTTTCGCGGTACCACCTCTGTTGTCCGCGCCCTCACGGGCCGCGGCCTCAGCGGCTTCGGTCGTCCGAAGTCCGGCGTCCAACAACGCCATCGCGCGGTAACGTGCGCACACGGCTTTCCTACTGCCGCCGTCCGGCGGGTTCAGTCCGCAGCTCCCGGATGTATTTCGCCCCGCCTGCACGCCGCTTTACACCAGCCAGCGGCTCTCTGCGCTGCCAGACCAGGGGTACTTCTTCCGTTCAACGCCTGTTTCGAAGCCATTAAAGCACACTTTTGCGGATTTGTCAAGCGTTCCCTTGAATCCAGTATAAACGCCGGTTCATACCGCGGACCGACCCAACCGATATCTGAATCGCAGGGCTCCCGGTTGCTGCCGAACATCCGAAAAATTTTTCGATTTTTTGTAGTTTCCGTCGCTTTCCTTCCCGTACATCTTGACACCCTTTCGGTTTTGTGGTACCGTCAGAACACAACTTGACTATTGGGCTTCCGGGTGTGCGGCTTCGGCCGCATGGGAATGAGGTGCAAATCCTCAACAGAGCCGCTGCTGTGAGAAACGGCTGTTTTCGTTGGCGTCTGCACAAGGCGCCGGCCACTGGGAACCTTCCTGGGAAGGCAGAAAAAACGCTTAACGTTTCAAGTCAGAAGACCGGCCCGGATTGCCGCGCACAGAAACTTCTTCGGGATCTAAGAAGGTGCGACCAGCTTTTGCCGGTTCGGCAAGGGCTTATCGTGCCGTATTATGCCCAAAGCATAATACGGTTTTTTACTGCCGTTTTCGGTAGTGGAAAAAAGAAAGAAAAAGGAGTGTATTCCCAGCATGTGCAAACGAATCCTGGCCGCATTGACGGCCGCCGTCCTGGCCCTGTCGCTTTCCGCCTGTTCCCAGCAGGAGGGAAGCAGCTCGGACGTCTCCCAAAACAGCCCTGCCTCCACCGCTTCCCAGCAGCCTGCGCTGCCGACCGAGGACCGGGCCGGTAATGCCATCACCGTTCCGGAGACGGTGAACACCATTGTTTCGCTGGCGCCGTCGGTCACCCAGGTGCTCTGCGAACTCGGCCTGGCGGACAAAATTGTCGGCATCGACAATCAGTCGCCGAATTACACCGACCAGCTCAAGGACGACCTGCCGCAGTTCGACATGATGAGTGTGGATACCGAAACGCTCATTGCCCTGAAACCGGATATCGTATTTGCCTCCGGTATCAGCTATGTCGGTGCTGAGGATCCCTTCAAGAGCGTGCGGGACGTGGGTATCTGCGTGGCCGACATTCCCTCCAGCAGCAGCCTGAACGACGTAAAGCTGGACAATCAGTTCATCGCGGACTGCGTCGGCAAAAGCGAGGAAGGCAAGAAGCTCAACGACGATATGCAGGCCACCATCGATAAGGTTGCCGCCATCGGGAAGACCATCACCGATAAGCAGCGCGTCATGTTTTCCATCGCCGACTCCTCCGCGCTGTATAGCTTCGGCTCGGGCACCTTCCTCAATGAGATGATCGAACTGATCGGTGCTGTCAACGTGTTTGCCGATCAGGAGAGCTGGATTTCGGTCACTACCGAATCCGCCGTGGCGGCCAACCCGGATGTCATCCTGACCAATGTGAACTATATTCCGGATCCGATTGCCGACTTTACGGAAAATGCGGCCTTTGCCGAGGTGAATGCGGTGAAAAATGACCGCGTGTATCTGATTGACAACGCGGCAAGCTCGCTGCCTAACCACCACGTGGTGGACGCCCTTGTCCAGATGGCCCTTGCGGTCTATCCGGACCAGTATGCGGAATTCGCGGAATGAAAAACCGGTATAAGATTCTGATCGCTGTCGTCGCCTGTATCGCTGCGCTTGTCGCAGCGGTCGGCGTCGGCAGCGTCGGCATTTCTCCGGCGGCAATCCTGCAAATACTGGGACACAAGCTGTTCGGCCTGACGCTTCCGGAAACGATCGACGGCATCACGGTGTCGATCCTGTGGAATGTCCGTCTGCCGCGCGCCCTGCTTGCCTTTGTGGTAGGCGCGGCTCTTGCGGTCAGCGGCACGGTCATGCAGTCGGTGCTCAAAAACCCGCTGGCCTCCTCCTATACGCTGGGGGTTTCCTCCGGTGCGTCCCTTGGTGCGGCGCTGGTGATTATTTTCGGCCTGTCGCTGCCGGTTGCCGGGATGTTTACCCTGCCGCTCGCCGGTACGCTCTGCGGACTTTTGACCGTGTTTCTGGTGATGGCTTTTTCTGCGCGGCTTGACCGCCACGTGGAGAACCAGACCATTATCCTCGTGGGCATGGTACTGTCACTGTTTGTCAACGCGATCCTGACCCTGCTCACCTACCGGTTTCGGGAGCATATGCAGCGCCTGATCACCTGGCAGATGGGCAGCTTTTCCGGCCGCGACTGGTCGCATCTCGGTGTGGTCTTTCCGATTGCGGTCATCGGTATTCTCCTGCTGACCGGCTTTTCCAGGGAAATGGACATCCTGACCTTCGGGGAAGAACAGGCCATGACCATGGGGGTTGAGCTCAAGCGCACCAAGCTGATCCTCATCGGCTTGTCCGCGCTGCTGACCGGTGCCTCGGTGGCCTTTGCGGGGGTGATCGGTTTTATTGACCTGATCGCGCCGCATGTCGTCCGGCGTATTTTCGGTTCCTCCCATAAGCTGGTTGTGCCGATGTCCGCTTTGTTCGGCGGCGCTTTTATGGCGCTGGCCGACCTGCTCGCCCGCACCCTGACCGCTCCCTCTGAGCTGCCGGTGGGCGCTGTCACCGCGCTGGTCGGCGCCCCGTTTTTCGCCTATGTCTACTTTAAGAAGAGAAAGCGGGTGTGAGCATGCTGGAAGTGAACGGCCTGTGCGCCGGCTATGACGGCACCGACGTGCTGCATGACGTTTCCTTTGCGGTGTCGCCCGGAGAGAACCTCTGCATTCTCGGCCCTAACGGCTGCGGAAAAACCACCCTGCTCAAGGCGGTGGCCGGCCTTCTCCCCTTCAAAGGGGAAATCCGGCTGGGCGGGCAGGATCTGCGCCGCATGAAGCGGCGGGATATCGCCGCCAGAATCGCCGTCATGAGCCAGACCTCCGGCATCTACTTTTCCTACACCGTCCGGGAAACGGTCATGCTCGGCCGCTATCAGCACATGAAACACGGCCTGTTTACCGCCGCCTCCGCCGCAGACCGTGAGGTGGTTGAACAATGCCTCGCCGCCACCGGCCTTGCCGACCTGCAGGACCGGCAGATTGATACGCTGTCCGGCGGCCAGCTGCAGCGTGTGTTTCTCGCACGCACCCTTGCCCAGCAGCCGCAGATCATCCTGCTCGACGAACCCACCAATCACCTTGATCTCAAGCACCAGGTGGAACTGATTGACTATCTGAAGGAATGGTCCCGCGCCGACGGCCATGCGGTGATCGGCGTGCTGCACGACGTCAACCTCGCGCTGCGGCTGTCGGATCATCTGCTGTTCCTTCGCGACGGCCGCACGGCGGGCATGGGAAAAGCCGATGAACTGCTGACCGCCGGCTTTCTGCAGGCGGTTTACGACATGGATGTTGCCGGCTATATGAAGACATCACTGCAACAATGGGAGGAAATACCATCATGAACCAACCGGCATACCGCAGCCCCTACGAGGCTTACCCGTTTCTGGCCGATGCGCCGGAGGATCTGCGCTGTGATTTTGAGATCATGACCGACCGGATGTCCAGCGAAACCGGGCTGCTGCGGGCCATGATTTCCGATGAGGCGCTGCGGGAGGAATTGCGGAAAATCGACGAGCTGATCTACCACGCCAACCCTACGCTGCGCACCCGCATGACGGTGACCGCTGAAGAGGTCGAATGGCTGAAGGGATGCATTGACAGGCTCAAGCGGGAAGCGGCCGGGCGGTGCAAAAAATTCGTGCTGCCGCAAGGATCACAGGCCGGCTGTGTGGCGCATCTGCTGCGCACCGACGGCAAAGCGCTGGTGCGGCTTTTATACCGCTGCGGGTACACGATGGGGCTGGAAATATCGCCGCTGCTGCTCGATTTTGCGAACCTGCTTTCGGGCTACTTTTTCGCGCTGGCGCTGCGGCTGAACATGCTCGACGGGGTGGACGAAATCCCGTTTATCAGCCGGAATTATCGCTGAAAAGCGGGCTACATCTTCCGAATAGCGGGCCGTTGTCCCGCAAAAAACAAACGACCGCGGGATTTTTTCCTGCGGTCTTGGTTTTTGTCATCAAATTTTGTTATCGGGACTGTGCAAGGGGCGTGTTTTCATCAAGGGTTCGCTTTTCGTGAAAATTATGCACAGGGACAAAGGCATGCAAAAAAGTGTCTGTGGTTTTTAATCACAGACACTTTTTCATACGCGAAGGATTCATATGCCCATTTCACGAAACCGCTGACACCATTCGTCCGCTTTTTCGTAAAAATCCTTTCCGTAACACCCAGGAACACAGTCCTTCAGATAAGAAACATCTCCATATTTATACTGCATGACGGCATACGCATAAACATTTGCGTCAAATTCCCAAGGCTGCTTATAATATTCCGGATTTCCTTTGCCGTTTTCGTTCAGAGACGGTATATAATTCCTGTAATTCTTCAGCCAGCTTTCGGCAACCTCTGCGGACACGCCTATAGTCATTTTCTGTCGATAACCAACCAGCACCTGACATTGATATTTATGATATAGTTCGTGGAGTATCATAAACTCTACTCTCCAAGGCTTTCTTTCAGAATAAAATGCGTGTACAGAATCTATATTTATTTCCATAACATTATCTTGTGGACAATAGTTAGCACGCCTGGCCTGGTTTTTATCCGAAATATAGCGCAAGTTAATGCTATCCCCCGGACTAAAACCAAAATATTTAAAGTTATCCCTGCACATCGAACATATGATAGGGTCATAAATTCTTTTAAGTTCTTTATGTTCAACTTCCACCATAATGCCCCCATATACAATGACATAATCCCCCGGACATAACATCCGGGGGAGCCTTTTCCTTTATTACAGCAATTCTTCCGCGGAGAGCACCTGGACCCCCGCGCGCTCGAGCGCGTGCAGGGCGGCTTCATCGTCCTTGACCCGCAGGATCACACTCGCGCGTCCATTCACGCGGGAATTGAACGCATACATATATTCGATATCCAGCCCTTCATCCGCAATCGCCTTCATCGCCACGGCGAAGCCGCCGGGCTTATCCTCGACATTCGCCGCGATCACCCGGGTAAGCGAAACCGTAAAGCCGGCATCCCGCAGCGCCGCCGCCGCCTTATCCGGCTGATCCACGATCAGCCGGAGGATACCGAAATCCACCGTATCCGCAATGGACACCGCGCGCAGGTCCACACCCGCCGCCGCAATCAGCGCGGTGATCTCCGCCAGGCGGCCGGACTTATTTTCCACAAAAACCGAAAGCTGCTTGATAAACATACGCGCACGTCCCCTTTCCCTGTCGGTTCAGTTTCCGGCTTCAAAGCCGAGCGCAAACGCCTTTTCGTTGATCTCTATCGTTTTGGGCGGCACCGTGCTGCGGATGACATCCACCCACTGCTGCTCCTCAAAGCCGAGATACCGCGCGGCCACGCCGAGCAGCACGACGTTGGTCGCCTTTGCGGAACCGGCCTCCATCGCCAGCTGCATTGCATCCACCGCGATCACCCGCTCGACCTTACTCCGGATTTCCTCCAGGATCCCGTCGGGGTATTCCGCATTGCCCATGATCACCGGCATCGGGTCGATCTGCTGAGTGCTGGTGATGAGGATGCCGCCGGGCTTCAGCCAGGACAGCCAGCGCGCCGCCTCGAGCTGTTCAAACGAGATGAGGATATCCGCCTCGCCCTTTTCAATCAGCGAGGAATACACCTTATCCCCATAGCGCACATAGGTGACCACCGAGCCGCCCCGCTGGGACATGCCGTGCACCTCGCTTACCTTCACGTCATAGCCGCGCTCCATGAACGCCTTGCCCATCAGTTTGGAGGCCAGCAGCGTCCCCTGGCCGCCGACGCCCACAATCAGGATATTTTTTACCGTATTTTCCACTGTCGTCATTCCTTTCTTGCCGGCATCAGCCAATGGCGCCGAAACGGCAGATCTTGGCGCAAACGTCGCAGCCCAGGCACTGATTCGGGTCGATCACCGCCGTGCCGCGGCCGTTATTTGCATTCCCGTGCACGCTCAGCGCCGGGCAGCCCGCCTGCAGGCAGGATTTACAGCCGGTGCACTTATCCGAATCCACCTTCAGCGCCGGTTTATGCTTGACGTTTTTCAGCAGCGCGCACGGACGGCGGGAGATGATCAGTGACGGCTCCTCAATCGCCAGCTCCTCCTCCACCGTTTTGCGCACCGCATCGAGATCAAACGGATCCACCACCGAAACCCGGCGGATGCCAAGCGCGTGGGCAAGCGCCTCCAGATCCACCGCCACCGTCGGATCACCGGCGATGGTCAGGCCGTTTGCCGGATTATTCTGGTGGCCGGTCATGCCGGTGATCGAGTTATCCAGCACGATCACGGTGGAAATGCCCTTATTATACGCGATATCCATCAGGCCGGTCACGCCGGAATGGCAGAAGGTCGAGTCGCCGATAACCGCCACCGCCTTTTTCGCCTGTTCGGGGCCGCGGGCAATATTGAACCCGTGCAGGCCGCTGATCGAAGCACCCATGCACACGCAGGTGTCGATGCTCGACAGCGGCGCCTGCGCCCCCAAGGTATAGCAGCCGATATCGCCGCTGACATACAGCTTGAATTTCTTCAGCGCATAGAACAGGCCGCGGTGCGGGCAGCCCGCGCACAGCACCGGCGGACGCGCCGGCACAGGGCGGTCAAAGGCGGCATAGGGCAGCGTCTCGCCGAGCAGCGCCTCCCGCACGGTCGCCTGCGAAAATTCCCCGCACAGCGAAAACACCTTTTTGCCGATCACCGGCACGCCGTGCTTGCGGCAGTGGGTTTCGATGATGTCGTCGAGCTCCTCGATGACGTACACCTGATCCACCTGGCGGGCAAAGTCCACAATCATGCGGATGGGCAGCGGGTTGACCATGCCCAGCTTCAGGTAGCTGGCCCTATCGCCGAGCGCTTCCTTCGCATAGGTATAGGTCGTGCCGGCGCAGATGACGCCGATTTTCTTATCGTTATACTCCACCGTATTGATACCGGAGGTCTCCGCCCACTCGCGCAGTGCCTCGGTGCGCTGCTCCACAAACGGATGGCGCACCTTCGCCATGGCCGGCATCATCACGTTCTTGACGACATCCTTTTTATACTCTTTAAGCGGATGCTCCTCCCGCTCCCCGAGTTCCACCAGCGAGCGCGAATGCGCAATCCGGGTGGACAGCCGCAGCAGCACCGGCGTATCAAACTGTTCGGACAGCGTATATGCCAGCTTGGTATAATCCCGGCACTCAGCGGAATCACACGGCTCGAGCATCGGCACCTTCGCCGCAATCGCATGATGGCGGGAGTCCTGCTCATTCTGCGAGGAATGCATGCCGGGATCGTCGGCCACCGCGATCACCAGGCCGCCGTTGACGCCGATATACGACGCGGTATACAGCGGGTCGGCCGCCACGTTCAGCCCGACGTGCTTCATTGCGCAGAAGCTGCGCGCGCCGCCGGTGCAGGCGCCGTGCGCCACCTCCAGCGCCACCTTTTCGTTCGGCGCCCACTCGGCATAGATGTCCTCTTTATACTGTACCACGCTTTCGGTGATCTCGGTGCTCGGGGTGCCCGGATAGGAGGACACCACCCGCACGCCGGCTTCATACAGCCCGCGGGCCACCGCTTCATTTCCCAACAACAATGCTTTCAAATCCATCTGTCCTTTCTGCCACAGGTCTTTCGGCCGCACAGGCCGCGTCAGGTTTTCTGGTCGCGCAGGTCCAGCACGCGCTTGGCTTTACCGGTAAAGCGCTCGAGCGATTTCGGCTCCACAAGGCTGACCTTGATCTCGATGCCGAGAATCGCACGGATACGGTCATGGATATGCCGCCGCAGCGTCTCCAGCTCAGCATAGTGCTCAAGCAGGCCGCCGTCGATAAGCTCCACCCGCACCTCGAGCGTATCCGCAAAACCTTCCCGCCGCACCACCAGCTGATAATGCGGGCCGATCTCGGTAACCCCGATGAGCGCGCTCTCCACCTGGGTCGGGAACACATTGACCCCGCGGATCTTCAGCATATCGTCGGTGCGCCCGATGATCTTATGCATGCGTGCGGTGGTCCGCCCGCATGCGCACGGGGAATAGTCGATGCAGGTGATATCCTTCGTACGGTACCGCAGCATCGGCAGGCCGCGCTTGGTGAGGTTGGTCACCACCAGCTCGCCGGTCGCACCCGGCTCGAGCACCTCGAGCGTTTTGGCGTCGATCACCTCGCACAGGAAGTGGTCCTCGTTGATATGTAAGCCGTTGCGTTCGCGGCATTCCCCCGACATCCCGGGGCCGTTGAGCTCTGACATCCCGTAGTTATCGGTGGCGAAAAAGCCGCTTCCCCACCGCTGCTCAATCTGGGTGCGCATCTCCGGCGTGCACCCCTCGCTGCCCAGCAGGCCAAGGGTCAGCTTATAGTCCTCCATCGGGAAGCCCGATTCATGCGCGCTCTCGGCAAGATACAGCGCATACGACGGGGTCGCCACAATGGTATCGGTGCCGAAGTCCCGCATGAATTTCAGCTGCTTCTCGGTATTGCCCGCCGAGGTCGGCACCACCGTCGCGCCGATCCGCTCCAGCCCGTAATGCAGGCCGAGCGCGCCGGTAAACATGCCGTAGCCGAAACAGATCTGCACGATCGATTCCTCGCTCGCTCCCGCAGCCACCACCAGCCGCGCCACCTGCTCCGCCCAGTTATCCAGATCCTCCCGCGTATATCCGACCACCGTCGGGTTTCCGGTGGTACCCGACGATGCGTGCAGGCGCACCAGCTCCTTCATCGGGACGCTGAACAGACCGAACGGGTAGTTGTCCCGCAGGTCGGTCTTGGTGGTATACGGTATGTACTGGATATCCGACAGCGTCTTGATCTTATCCGCCGTTACGCCGGCTTCCGACAGCCGTTTGTGATAAAATTCGACATTCCGGTCGCAGTAGTCCACCAGCGCCCGCAGGCGCTCCAGCTGCAGCGCCTCCAGCTCCCGCCGGTCCATACATTCCCTCTCCGGGTTCCATATCTGACTGGCCATGTTTACCTCCTGTTGGTTCCCGTCCGTGTGCTTCGGCGGAAACCCATACAACATTCTATTGTACCCTGCCCGGGCAAAAATGTAAAGGCTTCAGGCGTTTTTACCAGCAACAATTTCCGGGCGGCCGTAACAGCCGCCCGGAAATTCCGTTATGCCTGCGCCGCTGCCTCCGGGGCTGCGGCATAAAAACCGGGGTTTTCCTCCGCCGATTTCCAGCCCGCCGCACGGGCAATCCAACTGAACACTATGCACAGCAGCAGCGATATCACCATCGCCAGGCAGGCGAAATGCGGGCCGAGATCGACAAGCTTCCCGAAATACGGCACCTCCGCCGCCGGGAACAGCAGCTTACACACCACCGGCGGGCAGGCCACCACAAATCCGCCGATCATACCCGCCCACGCGCCGGCACGGTTGATCCCCTTCCAGTACAGCGCAATCAGGTACGGCGCAAGGAAGCTGCCGGAAATGATCCCCCAGGAATACGACATCATATCGAGGATCGGCGTCTGCGAATTGGCGATCAGGTAGGACAGCACCACAAACACCAGGCACAGCCCCTTGGTCAGCCTTGCCGCGCCGAGGGTGCCCATTTTCGGCAGCAGCTTCGGGCAGACCAGATCCATCGTCAGCGTTGACGATGCGGTGATGGTGATGGACGACAGGGTGGACACCGACGCCGCAATCAGCAGCACCAGCACCAGCCCCACCAGCACATCCGGCAGCCCCGCCTGGGCGAGAATATTCGGCACCAGATAGTCCGGGTTGCCCGCACCGCCCGCCGGGGGCGAGGGCAGCTCGTTGAAAAACAGATGCGACAGCGAGCCGATGAAATAGCCGCCGCCTGCAACCACCAGCGCAAACAGGGTGGAGATCACCGTGCCGCGCCGCACCTCTTTATCGTCTCGGATGCCATAGTATTTATGGATCATCTGCGGCAGGCCCCAGGTGCCGAACGAGGTCATCAGCACGGTCGCCCACAGGCCGATATGATCCCGCACCCCGAGGTCCAGCTCACCGGTTTTTGCAGCAATCGCTTCGATGCCCGCGGCAAAACCGCCGACCTGCCGGCACCGCACCACCGCCACAATCAGCGCTATAACGCCGAAAAGCATGATCAGTCCCTGCACAAAATCCGCCTTCAGGGTGGCCATATAGCCGCCGAGGATCACCAGCAGAGCCGCCGCGAGGGCGATCACCACCATGCACACCCGCTCATCCACCTTCAGCAGCACCGCACACACGCTGGTCAGACCCTTATACACCGATGCCGAGTACGGCAGCAGGAAAATGAAGATCACCGCAACGCAGAACAGCTTCATCGGCTGCGAGCCGAAACGCTTTTCAAACAGCTGGGGCATCGATTTGATCTTCAGCCGCCGGGTGGTCTCCCGCGTGCGCCTGGCCAGCACCATCCACGCCAAAAGCGACCCGAACACCGCGTTGCCGATGCCCGGCAGGATCCCCCACAGGCCGTATTTCCAGCCGGTGCCGCCCGCATAGCCGATGAACATCACCGCGGAAAAATACGCCGTGCCATACGACAGCGCCGACATCCACGCCCCCGCATTGCGCCCGCCCACGGTGAACGCGGTCATCCCCTTGCTGCTGCGGCTGCTGATCAGCCCGATCACCAGCATGAACACCACATAAACCGCAATGGTGATCCAAATAATTTGCTCCCTTGTCATCGCCTACCGTTCCTTCCCCGCAGCCGGCGCAGAAGAAATGTCCTGCCCAGCCTCGCTTTATCCGTTTAAACCGTTACGGTTTAAAGCAAATATGTTCTTATATTAGCCGATTGACGCGGGAAAAGCAAGAGGATTTTCCCTTTTTCTCAAAAATTTTCCCCAACCGGGTTGTCGAATGGGCGGTTAAAATTTCGTCACCAAATTGTCACCCTTTTGTAATTGCTTGTTTAAGAAGGACGGATTATACTGTAACCAGGAAAACCATGTCAATTTATGAGGAGGTTAATACCATGAAGAAAACAGCGATCCTCGCCTGTATCGCCGCCCTTGCTCTGTGTTTGGCCGCCTTTGCCGGCTGCACCCAGCAGGGGGCCTCGTCCGGAGAGGATTCCGAGACGCCCAACTCCACGGCTTCCGCGCCGGAGTCCAACGAGCCGGAGTCCAACGAGCCGGAGTCCAACGAGCCGGAAACGCCCGACGAGCCGGAAACGCCCGACGAGCCGGAAACGCCCGACGAGCCGGAAGAACCGGATGAGCCCGAAACCCCGAGCGATCCGGCAACACCCAGCGGCAAGGGCGCCGAGGTGGCGGCACTGGCCAAAACCCTGGTCGACAAGCCGTTCGAGCTTGGCGCCGCAGGACCGGACAAATTTGACAATTCCGGTCTGGTCTACTACTGCTTCCAGCAGAACGGCATCGACATTCCCCGCCGCACCAGCGACATGTTCAAGGCCGGCACCGCGGTGGAGATGGAAGATCTGCAGCCGGGCGACGTGGTGTTCTACTACATGGAAACCGAGGGCAACGCGGAATACGCGGGCATTTACGTCGGTGACGACCAGTTCGTTGCGGCGAACAATCCGGATTCCCCCTCCTGCCTGCAGACCGTCTCCTGGAAATACTTCACCGACCGCTTTGTGGGAGCACGCCGGTATTGAGGCGAAACACTAAGCCGGAATCCGCAATCGCACGCCGCGATGAGCTGCGTACGGCGAATCAGGTTCCGTCCCGCTCCCACTTGTAGGGCGAACGCTTTTTAAGACTATTTTCATATAACGCAGGGAAACGCCGGCCGGGGCATCTCCGGCCGGCGGTTTTATTCCGGATGCCGCAAACCGGCCGGCGGATAAACGGCGGCTGCCGGCTCACACTATATCCCTGAAGAGGAGGAGATCCACCGTTGCGAACCGTTCTGCTTTGCCTTGTCGGAGTGCCGGCGGCGGTTTTTGCCGCAGCGTCCGGTCTGATGATCGCCGCTGCGCTGCGCCGGCCGCCCGCAGATGCCACGGTAATCGTTCCCGGTGCGAGGGTCTGCGGCGATCAGCCCTGCCGCATGCTGCGCGACCGCCTGTCCGCGGCGGCTGACTATCTCAAAGCGCATCCCGCGTCCAACTGTGTCGTCTCCGGCGGCCAGGGCGCGGACGAAACCCGCAGCGAAGCATCGGTGATGAAGGCGTTCCTGCTTACACAGGGCATCGCTCCCGAGCGGATCCGCGAGGAGGACCGCTCGGTCAATACGTCCGAAAACCTCCGGTTTTCCGCCGCAATTGTTGAACGGGAAGGCTGGAGCCGCCGCACGGTAGTCGCCACACAGGAATTTCACCAGTTCCGCACACAGCTTTTTGCCCGCCGGGCCGGCCTGAAGCCGGCAGGCCCCTGTCTTTGCCGCTCGCCGCTACACCGTCTGCTGCCGTACTGGTTTCGGGAGGTTGCCGCGGTTTATCGGGCCTTATTGTTTGGAAATTGAACATTTTTGCAAAATTATGTGTCGAAATTTGTCGAAAAACATCGTATAATACCCTCTATTGACTGCTTTTTTAGGGCGGTTGAGAATATTTTGTTTTTCGGGAGAGTGAGGCATAGTATGGCAAAAACGTACGGTTATGCGCGGGTGTCAACCCGGGAACAGCATGAGGATCGACAGGTGGACGCCCTGCTGGGGTTCGGGGTTATCCCACGGAACATTTTTCTCGACAAAATGTCCGGAAAAGATTTTGAGCGCCCGCGCTATCAGCGGCTGGTGCACAGCCGGCTCAAGCGCGGCGATCTTCTGGTGGTCAAATCGATCGACCGTCTTGGCCGCAACTACGACGAAATCATCGAGGAATGGCGCTTCATCACCAAAATCGTACGGGCAGATGTGGTGGTACTGGATATGCCTCTGCTGGACACCCGCGTGGATGAGGGGTCGCTCGTCGGGGTATTCATTGCCGATGTTGTGCTGCAGGTGCTGTCCTTCGTGGCACAGAACGAGCGCGAGATGATCCTGCTGCGGCAGCGGGAGGGCATCCGTGCCGCAAAGGCGCGCGGGGTGCGCTTCGGCCGCCCGCGCCGGGTGCTCCCGGATGATTTCCCGGAGGTCGCCGCCATGTGGAAGGGCAAGGACATTACCATCCACGAGGCACTGGAACTTACCGAAATGCCCCGCAGCAGCTTTTACGCAGCAGCCAAGCGGCATCTCGAGCAGCTCACCGGAACCGCGGTATAACCCGCGGACGGCATCCGATGGAGCACGAAATCCCCGCCGCGAAGGGGGCAAAACGGAACACATTTTGGAGACAAATCTTCCCATACAAAGAAATGTCGGCCGGAGCAAGCCCCGGCCGACATTTTCTCATATGCGGGTTATCGTTTGGTTTTATTTCTCCTGTTCCGGCACACCAGCGCCGCAGCCGCACCGCCGCCGGCGGACAGCAGAGCAGCCCAGGGCCACACGCTCCGCCCGACGCCGGTTGAGGTGGAGCCGGGCTTGTCGTCAGGCACAGGCTCCGGATCGGGGGTATCGGGATTGCCGGCGCCCAGCTTGATCTGCGCATACAGCGTGTCGATGGCCGCCTGCCGCTGTGGGGCCTCGAGATGGCCGGAGCTGGACAGCTGCATCGAGGTAATCTGATTTACCCGGTCGATCACCAGTGTGGAGCCGGAGGAGCCCGGATGCCCGATGCACAGGCGGTGCGCCTCCAGCGAGCCGAAGTTATCGTCGCCGTACCAGAACACCGGCGTACGGTTCGCATAGCCGGGATACTCCTCAGCGTCATTCGGCCTCACCATAAACTCCATGATCTCCGGCTTGAAGATGCGCACGCCGTCTACCTCACCATCCCCGAGGAACAGCAGGGAGAAGTTAATCATGTCATCCACCGAGCTGACCAGGCCGTCACAGCCCTGCGAGGGGGTGTTAAGAGCGAGTATCTTTTCACCAGCTACGCCGCCTCCGGGAAATAATCCTTGATGGGATCATGCACGCTCATCGGCTCCCCGGTCGTCGGGTTGAGCACACCATCGTTGATCAGCTTCATCACCAGCACAGCGGTGACCGTCTTGCTGACCGAGGCCATTTCCATGATGCTGTCGCTCTCGAAGGTGTTTTGGCGGCAGCCCGCTTTATCCCCTGTCTCCGGCAGGAAATTCTGACGGCCCATATATTCCTTATAGACCAGCCGTCCCTGGTAGGTGGCGGCAAAGGTTACGCCGCCGGCCAGATACGAATCCAGATCGGCTTTTTTGATCGCGCGGCTGATCGCGTTGCCGTCCGCCACCACCAAGGGGTCATAAAAACGGGCGGGATTATCGGTGACCAGGCCCGCCTCATGGGTGCCCTCCGGAAGCGCCGTCAGCGTATCCGGCGCCAGCACGCCCCGCTCCGCGGCGTTTCCGGTGTGTGCATACATCAGACCGCCCAGCCAGAGGCTGCCTTCCGCCGAAAGCTGCGTGACCGTGATCGTATGATGGGCAATCTCCTCATCCTCCACCAGCAAAAGCAATCGCGCATTGCCGCCGATCAGCTGTCCGTTTTCCGCAAGCTGCGCGGGGGTGGCGGACAGCGCGGCATCATTCCCTTGAATCTTCAGCGGCAGGATCTCGCCGTCCACGGTGATCTGGATCTCCGCATCGCCGCCTTCATAGACATACTGATTGTTTTCCCATCGCACATTGCCGAACACAAACTGCAGATATACCAACCCGCCGGTCACCTCAAAGGTGATGCTGCCGGCGGCGTTATCGTTACGCCACTGCCCCGACCGGTCGAAGGCATTATCCTTAGCGGTCGGCAGGGTGGGTGTCGTCCATCCCGTACCGGTGGTTACCGCCTCATAGCCGGGCTGTCCGTAATAATGCGAGGCACGCAGCATATCGGCGTCCTCCAGCCGATTGCCATAAAGCGGCTGCGGCAGCGTGGTGTCCACGCTTACGTTTTCATCCTTGTTGTTGCGGACATCCGCCAGCTTCTTGACCACCAGATTCGCCAGCAGCTCATGCCCGCCGCGGGACGGGTGCACATTATCCGACTGCCAGCCCTGCTCGTTGTCCGCACCGGTCGTATACGCATCCACCGTACGCCAGGTGTATTCCCCCTCGGCAATCTGCGTCTTTACCGCCTGGCGGTAGGACAGCAGCGGCACGCCGTAACGCTCCAGCGTGGCCATATGCGCCGGAAGGGAGCTGTGGAATTTCTCCGGATCGGTATCCGCTTTCGTCAGGTCGTTCCACGTGGTTTCGATCGCGATCACCGCGGGATGGCCGGCACTGTCGAGCAGCCGGCGCAGCAGTGTCTCATAGCTTTCCCGGCTCCAGGCGTCGGTACCGTCGTTGCAGAAGTACTCCACCAGAACCAAATCGGGCTCAAAATTCAGCAGCTGCGTCTTAAGCCGGAAATTGCCGTAGTCCGAGCTGGTGCCGCCCAACGCCACGTTCTGCAGCCGCACGTTCACGTTGGGATATTCCTTTTGCAGCCAGGCCTGCACCATCTCACTGTAGCGCCAGTCATAGCGGCCCTCCACCGAATTGGGACCGGGTTCGCCCTGCGTAATTGAGCCGCCGATAACACCAAGCGTGACGCTGGCGCCCTCATCCGCTTCGTTGAGCTCCTCCATACGATTGAGAAACGCTTCCAGCCGCTCCGTATTGCCGCTATAGACGCTGTCGGCCAGCTCATAGGCCTCCTGCAGCAGATCGCGCCAGTCCCCGGTCACATCCCAGGGCGCACCCTCCGGGAAGCCGCCCCGGAACCAGGTGTCCCGCAGGCTGGCCAGCTGATCGGATGTGAAGTCCACATCCAGGTCATAGCCGTTTTCCCAATAGGAGCCTACGGTGATTTCCCGCAGGTCCGCCTGCTTGCTGATGATGGCCTCCACCCCCTGATAATCCTGCTCATCCACCACGCCGTCATCGTTGACGTCCGCGGCATTGAACGCCGCTTCGTCGGTCAGCGGGGCCTCTCCCGAAATGTGCCTGCGGATAGCGAGCAGATCCGCTTCATCCACCACACCGTCATTATTGACATCGCCGCGCTTATACGACGGCGCTTCCGGGCCGGTGGTGTATTTTCCGTACGAAAGCCCCGATACGACGAACGCACCGGCAGCGGTATCGTACGGGTCGCTCTCATACGCCGCCTTTTCACTGGCATCGTGAATCTCGAGCGTCACCCAGAAATACTGGTTGCCATCCGCAATCCAGCCGTAGGTGCCGTCGGCATCAATCAGCGCGTCACCCAGGCCGTATGCAGATGCGTTGGTTTTCCCTTTGTTGGGCAGCGGAAGACGGATATGGGTGTCCGTACCGGTCAGCATCCCGTCCAGGCAGTAGTGCGCCTTGGTGATATCCGAATCCCCCAGACGCAGTCAGATCGCGGAGCTGCCCAGCGCTTCAAACTTCTCCTGAAATGCTGCGAAATCGCTGATGTGTACGTCGAATTCCACAAAATCCGCATCGGACAGATCCAGCTTAAACAGGGACTTGGCCTTTTCCCCTACCCGGCCGGTATTATCCAGCTGCCACGTATCGCCGGGGCCCTTCGCCCCGCCGTCGTATACCGCATCCGGCCCGGTCTGTCCCGAGGTATCGTAAATCGGCAGGATTTCTTCCTCGAGCACCGGCTGCTTCACCAACGGTGCCGGCTCCTCCTGCGAGAAGAACACATTCGCCCACTGCACCTCACCGCAGTCCTTTTTGGCATTGCGGATCAGATAGAACCAGTTGGCGTGGGTCTTCCACGCGGTATTCTCCGCTGCGCTCTCAAACGCCGCAAGCGGTATGGATACCTGCTGCCACTGCCCCGCCTTGCTGCGGTCCAGCAGCGAAGCGATATTCACGCGCGAACCGACCCCTTCGGGACGGCTGTCGTTATTGATACCGACCACATTTCGCCGTTTTCCGGCGGGGCCAGCCATTCCGCCGACGCCTTCAGCCAGAAATTCAGATAGCCGCCGGCGGCGACATAGGCGCTGATGTCCAGCGAATCAACCATACCGGCCACGCCGTCTGTGTCCGTATGGCCGCGCGACATCCAGCCCGAATAGTTTTCCACCACCGTGCTGTTATCGGTATCTCCGGGGTATTTTGAGCGCTGCGTGACAAAATAGCCGCCCGGCATTGCCTCCGTGTACTGCATCTGCATATAGGGGGCACCGACATACAGCCGGGTATTCTCGCTGTCCGCATCGAAAAAGGGAAGGTCCGGAAGCGCCGGCTCCGGTTCCGCCGCCCAGCCTACAACACCTGCGCTAAGAAGCAGTGCCCCTGCCAGCAGCACAGCGGCCGCCCGCCGGGGAAGGTTCATTGGAAGCCGCCTGGTTTGCATACGCTTTTTCATCCTCATTCCTCCTCGTTTATCCGCCTGTTGCGATATCTTTTGGCTGAACACCGTCAGCCGGAGAGACAAGGGGTAGCCGCATCCCCATAAGCTTGACCGGATTCCGCCCAGACACCTCCTCCCGCCGCTCGCATTATGTACACCACGTCCATATAGTTTATTCTATAAACTATATGGATTATGCTTAAAGTATACGGGAAACAGAAAAAAGGTGCAATATTCAATTTGTACGAGCTTTAAATTATTATATGTGATTTTTAATAAAATTTATATTGTTTGTGGATATAATATTCTATTTTATAGAGTTTTCCGATTGACTCCGCATAACCGGCGGGTGCCGCCACGGCTTCCGGCTGTCCACGGGACGTTAAATGTACACAAAAACAGCCCCGGTTTCCGCATGCGGAAACCGGGGCTGTTTTTTATCAGGTTTGTTTAGGCTGCGCTTTTCTTGCGGAAAAAGAGCACCGCCGCGCCTGCCGCGAGCAGCAGAACCGCCGCAAACATCACCAGTTCCAGGCTGCTGCCGGTATCGGTGATATCGTCGTCATCCGTAGTGTCGTCCTCCTTTTCCGGAGTGACATAGCCTTCGTCGGTCACCATTTCATCGTTGACCTTAACCGTACCCTTGCCGGAATTGACAACCTTGACGCCGGCGGCATCAATCGTCAGTTCCAAATCCCCCTGCAGGACATCCAGCGCATCGCCGGCCGCCACCTTTTCGGACAGCGCACGGATCGCCCCAGCGCCGACATAAAAAGCTTTGTCCCCCTGCTTCGGCGTATAGCCGACCACCGCGCTGTCCTCGTCGATCAGCGCGCTGTCCGGCTGCTGGGCAAACGTGCCGCCGGTAATGCCAAGCGTGCCTTCGCCATTGTTGGCGACAGCACCGGAGACGGTGCCGCCGGAAATGACAACTTCATCCAGACCACCGTTGGTCACATCGCCATTGATTACTGCTTCATCCGCAATCTCCAGCAAACCGCCGGCCTGCGTACCCTGCAAAACGATATCCCCGTCAAAACGGCCGCCGGCGATTTCAACCGCACCGCTGTTGGCGGAACCGCCCATCGTGGCCAGCGCAATGGTGTCTTCACCGCCGGTGAAGGTGCCGTCCGTGATGGTCAGCTGGCCCTGATCCATCGTGTCATCCAGGTAGCCGTTGAGCACAACGTAGGGTGCGCCTTCGTCCACCTTGAACGTACCGCCGGAAATCTCGGCCTCGTTCCAGTTCAGCAGCGCAGCCTGCGCCACGTTGGTGAAGGTGCCGCCTTCGATGGTCAGCTGGCCGTAATCGTCGTTTTTGATGGTGTTCAGGCACCGGTAAAGGTGCCGCCCTTAACGGTCAGCACCGAGGGCTCACCGCTGGTGTTCTGGGCACCGTTATACCAGCCGTTCTCCAGCAGGCTGGAATATTTGCCGGGCTGCTGCACGGTCACGCCGTCGTTGATGGTCATCGTACCGTGGTTGACAATCGTATAATAGGAGTTGTTATTGGACGTATCCGCAGACGTCCCCGCATCCTTGCTGCGGTCAAATGTGCCGCCGTTGAGGTTCGCAACGCCCTCATTCCACAGCGCTGCCTGACCATGATTGACGTTGTCCACCTTACCGGTGCCCACCACCTTCAGGGTGCCCTGATTGGTGATGGTATGCTTCGCGTCCTTATTGGTCAGCGTGAAGGTTCCCAGGTCCAGCGTGATGGTCGTGTCCTTCGCGATCGTGACATTCTCCTGCGTATCCGCCAGCAGGATCACCGTTTTCCCGTCGGCCGCGTCAATCGCCGCCTGCACCGTCTGGTAGCCGGTGCCGTCGACCTCAGCGACATCGCCTTCCGCCGCAAAAGCGGTCATCGGCAGCACCGCTGCACATGCCACGGCGAACGACAGGGCAACCGTCGTCCACTTTTTCAGGCTTTTTCCCATACATGAAGTCTCCTCTCTTTTTTCGGAGGGCAGGCGATTATCCGCTCTCCCATCCTGTTTCGGAATCGGAAAATCCCGATCCCCTACGGGACAATACGGCCGACCACCGGCCGCGGCCGTCCCGATAAGCCAAATTTTACTCCGTCCCTCTGCCCTTTTCAAGTGCTCTTTTTTTACCGCGGGCGTATTTCGGCTGTATTAATAAAAAAAACAGCTTTACATTTTTATGCTTTAGCTATTATACAGGCTTCATTTTGGATCCGTTATTGACATATGTCAATAATAAGTATATATTTACAGACATAGGTATACAAAGAAGGGGGCAATACACATGCCGCGGCCATGCAAGCACCGGCGCATCTGCCGGATGCCCAAAGCCTGCCGGTTCGGCCCGCTTGGAACCGATGGCGGCGAGGACATCGCACTGACTCTGGACGAATACGAGACCCTGCGGCTGATCGACCTGCTCGGCTACACGCAGGAGGAATGTGCCGCCCAAATGGGGGTCGCCCGCACGACGGTGCAGGCGGTCTGCACCGCAGCGCGGCGCAAGGTGGCTGACGCGCTGGTCAACAGCCACCGGATCGAAATCCAGGGAGGCCATTATACCCTGTGCCCCAAGGCCAGGGAGTGCTCCGGCGACTGCCGGCGGCGGTGTCCTCAGCATGTACAGAATCCCCGTGAAAACAGAAAGGATGAGCTTCCATGACAAACGGAAAAATCGCGGTAACCTATGAGAACGGGCAGGTATTCCAGCATTTCGGCCATACGGCGCAGTTCAAGCTGTATACCGTGCAGGATGGAAAGATCACTTCCTCCGAGGTGCTCGACACCAACGGAAGCGGACATGGCGCACTCGCGGGATGGCTGAAGGCCCACGACGTGACAGCGCTCATCTGCGGCGGGATCGGCGGCGGCGCACGCACTGCACTGGCCGAGGCGGGAATCGCGCTGTATCCCGGCGCGGCAGGCGGCGCCGATGAGCAGGCGGCCGCGCTGCTCGGCGGCACTCTGCGCTTCGACCCTGCAACCACCTGCCATCATCACGACGGCGACGCCGGCCACAAATGCGGCGATCACGGCTGCGGGGATCACCGCCATGAGGATCACGCCTGCGGCGGCCACTGCGGCCACTGACACACTGCCGAAAGGAGGCCGGACTATGCCCGGCGATACGGAGGAACTCCTGCCCTTTTATAAACAGCTTACCCCGGCGCAGCAGAGACGGCTGGACGCCGTTTCCGGACGGCGGCACTACAAGCCAGGTCAGGTACTATTTACCGGCGATGAGCACTGTCTGGGGCTTCTGGTGGTCATCCAGGGGCAGCTGCGGGTCTCCACCCAGTCGGAGGAGGGCCGCGAAATCACGCTGTACCGGCTGTTCGAGAGGGATATGTGCCTGTTTTCCGCCTCCTGCATCCTGCGCGGAGTGACCTTTTCCCTGCGCATCGAGGCGCAGGAGGACACCGAGGTACTGCACATCCCTCCGGACGAGTATCAGCGGCTGATGCAGGAGAGTCCGGCGGCCGCCAACTATACGAACGAGGTCATGGCCACCCGCTTTTCGGATGTGATGTGGCTGCTTGAGCAGACGCTGTACAAAAAAATGGATGCGCGGCTGGCCGCCTTTCTGGTGGAGGAGAGCCGGCTGCTGGACAGTGCCGTCCTCCCGCTCACCCACGAGGCAATCGCCCGGCACCTGGGCAGCGCGCGGGAGGTTATTACCCGCCTGCTCAAATATTTTCAAAGCGAGGGACTGGTCCGGCTTTCCCGCGGCGCGGTCGAGCTGACCGCGCCGGAACGGCTCGCCGCCCTCGCCGCCGGCAGCCTGCGCTGATCGGTGATCTTGTCACATACAGGACAGGACGGCAGGCGTATACTGATAACAGAAACCAACAAGAAAGGGGAACCGATCCATGTCTGTTCTTTCTGTCAGTAAACGCTCCTTCTCCGAAGAGGTTTTGTCCTCCAGCCTGCCGGTCCTAATCGATTTCTGGGCGCCGTGGTGCGGCCCGTGCCGGATGCTCTCCCCCATCGTCGACGAGGTAGCCAGGGAGCACCGCGCCGACCTCAAGGTGGTCAAGGTCAACATCGACGAGGAACCGGAGCTCGCAAACGAGTTCGGGGTGATGAGCATCCCGACGCTGGTGCTGATGAAAAACGGCCGGGTGGCCGCCAGTGCGGTCGGCGTCCGGCCGAAGCAGCAGATCGAGGCTATGCTGAAGGAATAAGGGCACATAAAAAGAGAGGGCAGCAAAGCTGCCCTCTCAGTCTGTCGAAGAAGCCGGTGTTAAGCGTGAGCAAAACACCGGCTTCTTTGAAA
>USCI01000010.1 GCA_900553255.1 uncultured Oscillospiraceae bacterium
AGAAAAGGCTTGACAGAAAACGCAGCATCTACAATAAATTAGCATGAAAAACAAAACGCTCTTAAAAAAGAACGTGCGGCTCAGTCTATCGAAGAAGTCTAGCCGGAAGGCTGGGCGTTTTCGACAGGCTGATTCATAACACTTCCGTCCCTTGTATCCTTCTGATTTGACTTTTTTATTGAGGTAATATATTATAAGTTGTATTAATGGCACAAACAAAAAAGGGGTGGAACAATTAATATGAGAAAACTAATATCAATTTTATATATATTGGCAATTATGATTACAATTTGCGGTTGCGGTTCTGCAAAAAGCAAAAACAGGATTGTTCAAATATCTGCAGCCGAAAGCTTTTTAGTAGCCCTTAAGGCTGATGGCACAGTAGTTGCGGCAGGGCCTAACAGCGATGAGTTGAAAATCGACGACTGGAAAAATGTCAAAAAGATAGTTGCCGGCTTTGATACACTGACCCTTAGAGGCTCTATTATTGCAGCACTTCACAATGACGGTACAGTTTCGGCTAATTATTATAAAACAACGATAGCACAAAACGGAATCACAAACGAATATACCGAAAAATTCAATTCTTATGTTGATGTTGCGGAATGGAAGGATATTATAGATATTGCCACCGACGGTAATTATCTCTTTGCCATAAACGGTAAAGGTGAAGTATTTATAGAGGAATGGAGTTGTGATATACTTGTCTCACCCGATTATTCCAAATTTAAAGGTGTAAAATCAATTGTTTCCGGAGAAGGCACCAATCTTATCGGTCTTAAAGACAACGGTACCGTTGTCGGGGCAGGCTCATCGACACTCGGTCAAACCGACTTATCATCCTGGAAAAATATTATACAAATAGACAGCTGCTGGAAACATACAGTTGGTCTTAAATCGGACGGAACACTGATTGCGACAAAATACACTGCTAAACCGGATGATACGGAATTGGATAAATTAGATCAGTCAAAATACAATGAATACGGTGAGCTTGATTTCAAGGAATGGAAGGATGTAAAGACAATTTCTCTAAGTGAGAATTTTACAGTTGGACTTAAAAACAACGGAAATGTTATAGCAACGGGTGATAATACCTACGGTCAATGCAATGTAAATGAATGGCGTGATATAGAGAAGATTTCTACGACACTTTATGCTACATATGGTCTTAAAAAAGACGGCGCCGTTGTTTCAACAGGAAAGTATACTTATAGTTTTGAAAAATAAACATGTTTGTGTTGATGAATTTTTGTTTTGCCACTTTACACAACCATAAAATAAGTTTAAAAAATATGATTTTTGCAAAACGAGGTTTTAAATAAAGAAAAGGCAACACAGCACAGAAAAAGAAGCGAGAGATCGCCCAATGTGATATAATAAAAATATGGATAAACAGATGACAATATCTGCGCTATGCGATGAGCTGGCGCTGCCGGTTGGCTGATAGCGCGGCGCGCTTTCCCAAATGCCGATAAAAGTGTCCTGAAGAACGTCCTCGGCAAGAGGGCGGTTCCCACCGCACTGCACCAGCACATACAGATAAACCGGCTGACGCATGCTTTCATAAATCGCACGCAGTGCCTCACGGTCACCCGCCGTCGTACGTGTAAGCAGCAGGGAAAGATCCGGGGTGCTCATGGCGTCCATCCTTTTTTGTGGTTTCGTGGAAGTGGATATCCGTTCCGCACTATTATACTTTGAGCCGGCTGTTTTATTGGAGAAAAGAAAATATTTTTTGTAGAGAAAAGGCTTGACAGGAGATGCCGCTGCGTCTATAATAAATAGGCACGAAAAACAAAGCAGAGCGTTTGCCCGCTCTCACCTGCGGATTTTGTTCCCGACAGGTCAATCAGGTTAGGGATTCTTCCGCTGACGGCGGGAGGCTTTTGATGGTTGCGCGGGCAGATGGACTGTCCGCGTTTTTGTTTTTCCGGTTCTCCTGCGGCAGCGGGACCGGAATGAGTTAAGGAGTGGAGGTGCTTACCCATAGCAAGTAAGGAACTGCAGATCAATGGACAGATCCGGGACAATGAGGTTCGTGTTATCGACAGCGACGGCGCTCAGCTGGGCGTGATGTCCTCGCGGGATGCGCAGCGCATTGCGGACGAAAAGGAACTGGATCTGGTGAAGATCTCGCCCATGGCAACGCCGCCTGTCTGCAAAATCATGGATTACGGCAAATACCGCTTTGAACAGGCGAAACGCGAAAAGGAAGCGCGGAAAAACCAGCGCGTGGTGGAACTCAAGGAGGTGCGCCTGTCGCTGAATATCGACGTGGCGGACTTCAACACCAAGGCGCGGCAGGCCTGTTCCTTCCTCAAGGACGGCAACAAGGTCAAAGCGTCGATCCGTTTCCGCGGCCGTGAAATGGGCCATCCGGAGATCGGCCTGGACGTCATGAAGCGCTTTGCGGAAGCTTGCGCAGAGGCCGGTAATGTGGAAAAGCCGGCGAAAATGGACGGCCGTCATATGATGATGTTCCTCGCACCGAAGCCGGCGAAATAACGCCAACGCAAAAAGACACCCAAATGGTGTTTTTGCGGGGTATCCCGCAGTGGAAATTTATTAAGGAGGAAACCATAATGCCTAAGATCAAGACGCACAGCGGCGCTAAAAAGCGCTTCAAGATGACCAAAAACGGCAAGGTGCTGCGCGCTCATGCGTACAAATCCCATATCCTGAACAAGAAGACCACCAAGCGCAAGAGGAATCTGCGCAAGACCACGGTGGCGGATTCGACCAACATGGTGCAGATCAAGCGCCTGATTCCCTACAAATAATCGATAAACAATTAGGATGGAGGTTGTCCAGACATGGCACGTATAAAGGGCGCAATGATGACGCGCAAGAGAAGGAAAAAGACGCTGAAGCTGGCGAAGGGCTATTTCGGCGCCAAGTCGAAGCTGTTCCGCACCGCGAAGCAGGCGGTTATGAAGTCCGGCCAGTATGCCTACATCGGCCGCAAGCAGAAAAAGCGCGATTTCCGCCGCCTGTGGATCACCCGGATCTCCGCTGCTGCGAAGATCAACGGCATGAACTATTCCACCTTCATGAACGGTCTGAAGAAGGCCGGCATCACCCTCAACCGCAAGATGCTCGCTGAGCTCGCGGTGTCGGATGCTGCGGCGTTTACCGCGCTGACCGAGAAAGCCAAAGCGGCTCTCTAATAAGCTAAACCTGCGCCCGCCGGCCATGCCAGCGGGCGCTCGTTTCTTAATGGCTTGTATGGCCATGCCGGCGCGGACAATGCCTGCCGGGAGTCCGCTGCGCGCCAAGTAGGCGTGTGACATCCGGATAGGTGACCCCTTCCGGCCGGTCCCAAGGGAGGGTTACAACATGCAAATCACCAGCCGCGACAACCGCTTGGTCAAGGAGGTCCGCCGATTGCTTGCGGATGCGCGATACCGGCGCACAAGCGGACGGATGGCGCTCGAGGGCGCGCGGCTTTGCACCGATGCGGTACGGTCGGGAATCCGTCTGGAGACGGTGCTGTACACGCCGCGGGCGGCACGCCAGTATCCGGAGATGGTGGAGATGCTGCTCGGCAACTGCCGTGAGTCGGCGGAGATCACCGAACCGCTCGCCGGGTATATCGGCGATACGGCTTCACCGCAGGGGATTTTTGGCATTGCCGGCATTCCTGCCGGTATCCGTCCACTTGACAACGACGGTGTATTCGCTAAAATAAATAAGAATGGGCGCTATATTGCGCTGGAGGACATTCAGGATCCGGCCAACCTCGGGACAATCATCCGCACGGCGGAGGCGATGAGGCTGGACGGGATGCTGCTGTCTTCCGGCTGCTGCGACCTGTTCAGTCCCAAGGTGCTGCGCGGCAGTATGGGCGGCGTGTTCCGCCTGCCGTTTTTCCTTCCGGCGGATTTCCGGGGGATTCTTACCCAACTGGGCGCCGGCGGGATGACCTGCTGGGCATGTGTGGTCGATGGCGAGGCAGAGCCGCTGCCGGGAACGGCACTCGGTGATGGGTGTCTGTGTGTGATCGGCAACGAGGGAAACGGCCTTCGGCCGCAGACGGTGCAGGCGTGCACCGGGCGGCTGACCATCCGGATGCCGGGCCGTGCGGAATCGCTCAATGCGTCCACCGCGGCAGCGCTGGTAATGTGGGAAATGGTACGCGGATCGCTGTAAGGGAGGGGAACCGATGGGCGTCGATACCCGTTTGTACTGGATATGGCTGCAGGAAGCGGTCGGGCGCGGCAATCCGCTCGGCACCGAACTGCTGAAGAAGTTCGGCGAACCGTGGGATGTGTATCATGCCGACCGTGCAGCGCTCAAAGCGGCCGGCGTGAAAAGAAAAGCTGATCTTAAGGCGCTGTGCGACAAATCGCTGCGGCGTGCGAATGCCGTCCTGACTTACACGCTGCGCTGCCGGGACTGGATTCTGACGCCGGCCGATTCGTATTATCCCGAACAGCTCAAGGCGATTGAGGCGCCGCCGCTTGTGCTGTACGGACGCGGGGAACCGCCGCGGCTGCAGGATGTTCCCACGCTGACCATCGTAGGTACGCGATACTGTTCATCCACCGGGATATATGCCGCGGAAAAGCTCGCGGCAGTGGCCGCTGCGGCCGGAATAACGGTGATCAGCGGCGGTGCAGTGGGCATAGACGCTGCGGCCCATCGCGGCGCACTGCGTGCAGGCGGGGTGACGGTGCTTTTGATGCCCTGCAGCCTGGATGTCTCTTATCCGCGGGAGAATGCTGCGCTGCGGCAAAGCGTCGTGATGAGCGGAGGAGCGCTGCTGACCGAATACGCGCCGACGGCAAACGCCTATAAAAGCCACTTCCGTGAACGAAACCGTATTCTCAGCGGCCTGTCTCTCGCCACCTGCGTGGTGGAGGCCCCAAAAAGGAGCGGTGCCCTGATGACAGCAAACTTTGCCCGTGAGCAGGGGCGGGATGTGTATGGTGTTCCCGGCGATATCAGCCGCGCAAGCTGTAAGGGTTCCAACCAGCTGATCCGCAGCGGAGCAGCCCCGCTGTGCAGTGGACTGGATTTACTGGAAGAATTTTCTCTGCGCTGGGGAAATCACCTGAATATCGAGGCTGCGCAGTATATGGAAGAGAATTATAAAGCGGTGCGGCCGGCGCTGAAAGAAGAGCAACGCGCTCCGGCCAGGCGGGAGGCTCGTTGGGAGAAACCGCAGAGGGATACACCGTCGGCCGCAAAAGAATGTCCGGAGTATTTGTCTGCGGATGCCAAAGCGGTCTTTGCTGTCCTGGGCGAAACCGCGCTGCCGGTCGACGAGCTGGCGGCGAAATGCGGTATGGCGGTACCACGGGTGATGGCCGTGCTCACCGAACTGGAGCTTGCCGGCTGTGTGCGTCCGGCGGCGGGACAGATGTATGCCCGTCCGAAGGATTAAAGGGCTTTTTATGTGAGCAAAATGCCAGAAAGCGGTCGCCGCACGCTGTTGGGTGAGGGAAAAGGGCATCGTGCATGCCGTTTTCCCTTGCGCAACAGCATGAAATCGAGAATAAAGGACAGGGGATGATAGATTGTCGAAGCTTGTGATCGTGGAGTCTCCCACGAAAGCGCATACGATACAGAAATATCTGGGGCCGGGGTACGAGGTTATGGCCTCGATGGGACATATCCGGGATCTGCCGAAAACGCTGCTCGGTGTGGATATTGAACACGATTTCAAACCGCGTTATGTGGATATCCCGGGAAAAACCGCGCTGATCCGCCAGCTCAAAACCAAGGCGGCCGAGAGTGACGGCGTTATTCTCGCCACCGACCCGGACCGTGAGGGGGAGGCTATATCCTGGCATCTGGCGCAGCTGCTCAAGGTGGATATGAACGGCAACAACCGGGTGACCTTCAATGAAATCACCAAATCCGGCGTACAGCAGGGTATGAGCCAGCCGCGTGCGCTGGATATGGATCTGATCAATGCGCAGCAGGCGCGCCGGATCCTCGATCGCATTGTGGGCTACAAAATCAGCCCGTTCCTGTGGAAAAAGGTGCGTAAGGGGCTTTCCGCCGGCCGTGTGCAGTCGGCAGCGGTGAGCATCATTGTCGACCGGGAAAACGAGATCCGTGCGTTTGTCAGTGAGGAATATTGGTCGATCGATGCGCTTCTGGCCAAGGAAGCCAAGGGAAAAGCCTTTCCGGCACGATTTTACGGTACCAAAGCCGGTAAGCAGAAGATTGCAAACAAAGAAGAGGCCGATGCCATCCTGCAGCAGCTGGAATCCGCCGCCTTTGTGGTGGACGGTGTCAAGCAGGGCACGCGGCAGATTGCGCCCGCACCACCCTTTATCACCTCCTCCATGCAGCAGGAGGCCAGCCGGAAGCTCGGTTTTGCAGCACGCCGCACCATGAAAACGGCGCAGGAGCTGTACGAGGGCGTGGAGGTGCCGGATTACGGCGCCGTCGGTCTGATTACCTACATGCGTACCGACTCGCTGCGCATTTCGGACGATGCCCGCAGGGAGGGCTGCGCCTATATCGAGCAGAAATACGGCAAACAGTATCTGCCGGATAAGCCGCGGGTGTTCAAGTCCCGCAGCAACGCCCAGGATGCGCACGAGGCGATCCGCCCCTCAATGCCCTCGCTGACGCCGGAGCAGGTCAAACCGTCGCTGACGGCCGACCAGTATAAGCTGTACAAGCTGATCTGGGAGCGCTTTATGGCCAGCCTGATGGCCAACTGTGTGCAGAATACCAGTCAGGTGGATATTCTGGCGGGAGACTATCTCTTTAAGGCTTCCGGCTACTCGATCAAATTTGACGGCCATACGGTGCTGTACGTCGAGGGCAGGGACGAGGAGAAGGACAGCGAAACGGGCGGCCCGCTGCCAGCGCTCGCCGCGGGGGATGTGCTGATCAAGCGCGAAATCAAGGGCAATCAGCATTTTACTCAGCCGCCTCCCCGTTATACGGAAGCTACCCTCATCAAAACGCTGGAGGAAAACGGTATTGGCCGGCCCTCCACCTACGCGCCGACCATCGGCACCATTCTCGCTCGGGAATACATCGAGCGGGAGGGAAAGGCGCTCAAGCCGACAGCCCTTGGGGAGGTGACCACCCAGTTGTTGAAAAATCAGTTTCCGGAGGTGGTGGATGTCGAGTTCACCGCCAACATGGAAAAACAGCTCGATGAGGTGGAGGCCGGACACGTCAATTGGGTCAAGACGCTCGATCAATTCTACGACGGCTTTTCCAAAACGCTGGCCAAAGCGGAGGAGGAGCTTTCCGGCGAGCGCATCAAGGTGCCGGAGATGGAAAGCGATGTCGTCTGTGAAAACTGCGGGCGGAAAATGGTGATCAAATCCGGCCGCTACGGCAAGTTTCTGGCCTGCCCGGGCTATCCGGAATGCAAGAATACCAAACCGATTGTGGAGGAAATGCCGGGCACCTGCCCGAAATGCGGCGGCAAATTACTGGCCAAGAAATCCAAAAACAACCGCAAATTCTTCGGTTGCGCCAACTACCCGAAATGCGATTTTGTCACCTGGAGCGAGCCGACCGCGGAGGTTTGCCCGAAATGCGGCAAGACCTTATTTAAAAAGAAGGGCCGGAATGCGGGGCTATACTGTCAGACCGAAGGCTGCGGCTTTGAAAAGTAGAGGAATGGGCATGACGATGGAGAAACAGCCGCACATCACCGTAATCGGCGCGGGTCTGGCCGGCTGTGAAGCGGCTTGGGCGGCCGCCCAAAGAGGGGTGGAAGTAACCCTCATTGACATGAAGCCGCAGCGGACGACCCCGGCACATCACGCGCCGCTGTTTGCCGAACTGGTGTGCTCCAACTCCCTCAAGGCCAAGCGGCTCGACAGCGCAGCAGGGCTGCTCAAGGAGGAAATGCGCCGGCTCGGTTCGGTATGCATACCGGCGGCGTTTGCCTGCGCGGTGCCGGCGGGCGGTGCACTGGCGGTGGACCGCGAACAATTTGCGGAGAAGGTCACCAAAGCGGTCCGGTCGCATCCGCGGATCACGGTGGAGGAGCGTGAGGTGACGGCGCTGCCGGAGGAAGGGGTGGCTGTGGTCGCGACCGGGCCGCTGACCGCGGATGCGCTCGCGGCACAGATGCGCGAACGGTTCGGCGGTGCGCTGAGCTTTTTTGATGCTGCCGCGCCGATCGTTACGGCGGAAAGCATCGATCCGGCGCTTTCCTTTCGTGCGTCGCGTTATGACCGGGAGGAAAGCGGGCAGGGGGACTATATCAACTGTCCGCTGAACCGGGAGGAATACGAGCGCTTCCATGCGGCGCTGGTGGAGGCGGAAACCGCGCCGCTGCATGGGTTTGACCGCGGCGGTCCGGCGGTATATGAGGGTTGCATGCCCATCGAGGTGCTTGCCCGGCGCGGCGCGGATGCGATCCGTTTCGGGCCGATGAAACCGGTTGGCCTGCGGGATCCCCGAACCGGTCACCGTCCCTGGGCTGTTTTGCAGCTGCGTATGGAGAACGCCGCCGGTACTCTGCTCAATCTGGTGGGTTTTCAGACCAACCTGAAATTCGGGGAACAAAAGCGGGTGTTCGGCATGATCCCGGCGCTGCATGACGCGGAGTTTGTGCGTTACGGCGTGATGCACCGCAACACCTTTCTGGATTCTCCCCGACTGCTGACCGGCGGATATCAGCTGAAGAAGGAGCCCCGCCTGTTCTTCGCCGGACAGATGACCGGGGTGGAGGGCTACATGGAGTCGGCGGCTTCCGGTCTGCTGGCCGGCTTGAACGCCGCCAGGACAGTAAAAGGGTTGCTGCCGGTTATCCTGCCGCAGGATACCATGATGGGTGCGCTTGCCGGTTATATCAGCGATCCATCGGTATCCGATTTTCAGCCGATGGGCGCCAATTTCGGCATTCTGCCGCCGCTTGAGCGGGAGATCCGGGATAAGCGGGAGCGATACGGCGCGCTGGCCGAGCGGGCGTTGCGGAGTTTGACGGAAAACATGCCGATAATTAACGCCGATTAATAAAAATCAACGATAAACAGTTCTGCCGGCGGATGGCCGGAGGAAAGGAGCCTGTCATGCGTATTATTGTGGATGCCTTCGGAGGGGACAACGCACCGCTGGAGATTCTGAAAGGTTCGGCCATGGCGGTGCAGGAATACGGTGTGGAGCTGCTCGTGACCGGGCCGGAGGCGGAAATCCGCCGTGTGGCCGGGGAAAACGGCATTTCGCTCGACGGCATGACCATCGTGGACACACCGGATGTGATTTCGATGGAGGATGAGCCGCGCAGCATACTCAAGGAGCACAAGGGATGTTCGATGGCGGAGGGACTGCGTCGGCTGACGGCCGGCGAGGGGGACGCTTTCGTTTCGGCCGGGAGCACCGGCGCACTGATTATGGGGTCCACCTTTATCGTCAAACGGATTAAAGGGGTGCCGCGCGCCGCGCTGGCTCCGCTGATGCCCGGCGACAAAGGGCCGTTTATGCTCATCGATTCCGGCGCCAATGTGGACTGCCGCCCCGAAATGCTGCTGCAGTTCGGACAGATGGGCAGCATTTACATGTCCCGGGTGATGGGCAACGGCAAGGAAGCGACGGTGGGACTGGTCAACGTGGGCACCGAGGACACCAAGGGCGGCGAGCTGCAGCATGAGGCGTTTGCGCTGCTCAGGGACAGCGGGCTGAATTTTGTCGGCAACATTGAGGCGCGGGAGATTCCCCATAATGCCGCTGACGTCGTGGTGGCGGATGGATTTACCGGCAACGTGATCCTGAAGATGATGGAGGGCGTTGCGGAGGTGATCATGGGCAACCTCAAGGACATTTTTATGTCCAGCCTCAAAACCAAAATAGCGGCGCTGATGATCAAGCCGGGACTGCGGGTGTTCAAGAAAAAGATGGACACTTCCGAATACGGCGGTGCGCCGTTGCTTGGCGTGACCAAGCCGGTGATCAAGGCACACGGCAATTCCAACGCCAAGGCCTTTAAAAATGCCATCCGGGTAGCGGCGGAATTTTCCAAGGCGGGCGTGATCGAGGAGATTGCGGCTTCAGTAAAAAAGGACGAAAAGGCGCAGGCGTCCTCCGACGACTGAGTGCTGCCGGGCATGGGCCGCAGGGAAAGGAAGTGAGCGGTTGTGGTGCTGCAGATGGTCAGGCGGCTGTGCGCCGACCGTTATGGCTGTGAGGAGGAGGACGTTGTGCTGACGGCCTCGATTGATGAACTGAACCTTACGCCGGATGAGCTGGACGACATGAGTGTAGCCCTGTCGGATGCCTATGGCGTGACGATTCCGGACGATGCGCTGGCGTCGTTTGTTACCATTGAGGACATTGTTGGTTATGTTGAGGACCGGCTGTGAGAATATGGCCGTCCTGTAAAGGGGGAATTGCCGGTGAGACCGGATTTGACCGAACTGATGGGCCGGATCGGCTATCGTTTTAAAAATCCAGCGCTGCTTGAAAAAGCGCTGACGCATTCGTCCTATGCGAACGAGGGGCGGCATGGACTTGAAAGCAACGAGCGGCTGGAATTCCTGGGCGATTCGGTACTGGGCATGATCGCGGCGGTCTATCTGTTCGAGCGGGAAAAGCAGCCGGAGGGCGCGCTGACCAAGCTGCGGGCGTCGATCGTGTGCGAAAAGGCGCTGTGCGGCTATTCCCGTACGCTGGAGCTGGGGCGTTTCCTGCTGCTCGGCAAGGGGGAAAAACAGAACGGCGGCGACGCGCGGCCGTCCATCCTAGCGGACGCGTTTGAAGCGGTAGTGGCGGCTATTTACCTCGACGGCGGTATGGAACCCGCCCGGACCTTTGTCATGCGCTTTCTGGAAAAAGAGGTGGAAGAAAAAAACAAGCTGCCGTTCCGGGATTATAAGACCACTCTTCAGGAGATCGTCCAGCAGAATCCGGAAGAAAAGCTGGAATATGTCCTGGTGGGTGAGTCGGGGCCTGATCACAGCAAGCAGTTCACCGTGGAGGTACACCTGAACTCCAATGTGATCGGCTGCGGCCGCGGCCGCAGCAAAAAGGAAGCCGAGCAGCAGGCGGCGCGGGAGGCGCTGCGGCTGATGGGTTACGACTCCTGATGGCAAGGCATACGAATGTGGCGCTGTTCGTGCCGCATGCCGGCTGCCCGCACCGGTGCAGCTTCTGTGACCAGCGGGCGATATCGGGGCAGAGTGAGCCGCTTGAGCCGTCCGCAGTGGCGGAGGCGTGCCGGACGGCTGTGAAGACCATGCCTACGGGAGCCGCACAGGCGGAAATCGCCTTTTTCGGCGGCAGTTTTACCGCGATTGACCGGTCGTATATGCGCCGTCTGCTGGAGGCCGCCGCTCCCTTTGTGGCGGACGGAAGCTTCGGCGGCATCCGGGTATCCACCCGTCCGGATGCGGTGGATGAACCGGTGCTTGCCCTTCTCAGGAGCTATGGCGTCACGGCGGTGGAGCTTGGCGCACAGAGTATGGACGACGCGGTGCTGCGGCTCAACCGGCGGGGGCATACCGCAGCGGATACGCGGCGTGCCGCCGGTCTGATCCGGCAGGCGGGATTTTCGCTGGGGCTGCAGATGATGACCGGGCTGCCCGGGGATACCGATGAAGGGGCATACCGTACCGCCCGAGAACTGGCGGCTCTGCACCCGGACACCGTGCGGATTTATCCGACCGTCGTGATGCGGGATACACCGCTGGAGCGCTGGTACCGTGAAGGACGGTATACGCCGTCCGCGCTGGAGGATGCGGTGGAGCTGTGCGCGCGGCTGCTGTACTTTTTCGAGGCGGAGCGGCATATCCCGGTGATCCGGCTGGGGCTGCATGCGGGAGAAGAGATGCAGCAGGGGCGTGTGGCCGGTCCGTGGCACCCGGCGTTCCGGGAGCTTTGTGAGGGACGCCTTTACCGCAGGGCGGCGCTGCCGCTGCTGGCTAAGCTGCCCCAAGGTGAACCGGTGACCTTTCTGGTGCATCCTGCGGCGATTTCCAAGGCGGTCGGACACAAGAGGGAAAATATCCGTCTGTGGGAACAGCAGGGCTACCATGTGCGTATACGGGGCAAAGACGGCGTGCTGCCGTGGCAGATCGAGATGGAAGAACAGACCAAGGATGTGAACAGATGAAACTCAAGGCACTGGAAATACAGGGGTTCAAATCGTTCCCGGACAAGACGGTGCTGACATTCGGCGAAGGGATTACGGCGATTGTCGGCCCGAACGGCAGCGGCAAGTCGAATACCAGCGATGCGATCCGCTGGGTGCTCGGCGAGCAGTCGACCAAAAGCCTGCGCGGGGCCAAGATGGAGGATGTTATTTTCAACGGTACCGAGCAGCGCAAGGCGGTCGGCTTTGCGGAGGTGTCGCTGGTTATCGATAATACCAGCCGCCGGCTGGACTTTGATGCCGATGACGTAAAGGTTACCAGGCGGTATTACCGTTCGGGCGAGAGCGAATACCTGCTCAACAACGCTACCGTGCGCCTGAAGGATGTGCAGATGCTGTTCATGGACACCGGTCTTGGCCGGGACGGCTATTCCATCGTCGGCCAGGGCAGAATCGGCGATATTATGTCCTCCAAATCGGAGGATCGCCGGGAAATATTTGAGGAAGCGGCGGGAATCGCCAAATACCGCTACCGCAAAAACGAGGCGGAACGCCGGCTGCGCTCCACCGAAGACAACCTGCTGCGCCTGCGCGACATCCTTCGGGAACTGGAGGAGCGGGTCGGCCCGCTGGAGCAGCAGGCGGAAAAGGCCAAAAAATTCCTGGCATACGCCGGGGAAAAGAAGGGGCTGGAGATCGGCCTCTGGCTGCATACCATTGAGCATTCCCGTGAGGTGCTGCGGGAGCTGAATTCCAAGCTGGAGCTTGCCCGCACCCAGTACGATGCAGCCGGCGATGCGATCGCGGCGGTGGATGAGGAGATCGAAGCCATCGCCCAGCGTGCGCAGCAGATTGCGGTGCAGATGGACGAGATACGCCGCAGCGCGCAGGCGCTCGAGGAAGAGGCTACCCGCCGGGACGGCGAGGCGGCAGTGCTGAGCAACGACCTGTTTCACAACGGGGAAAACATCGCGCGCATCCGCTCAGAAATGGAAGAGACCGAAAGCGGCAAGCAGACGCTGGAGGCGGATATTGTCCGGCATCAGGAGGATATCGAGCAAAAGCGTGGAGAAATCGCGGCGGCGGAGGCGGAGCAGCTGCGGCTGTCGGAAGAGCTCGAGAACCTTGCGCGCAGCAGTGAGGCGTTTTCCGGCCGCATGGAGGAACTGTCCCGTACGGCATCGGCGCTGGCGCTGCAGCTTTCGGATATCCGGGTGAAGGCGGTTACCGGCGAATCCTCGCTTGCCGAGATCACAATGCGGCTGTCCCAGCTGACCGAAGCGGCGGCCCTGCGCACCGCGCAGAACGAAAAGACACAGCAGGAACTCGAGGAGTGCCGCAGTGCGCACAAGCTCTGCTGCGACAAGGTCGAGGAGCTGCAGAACGCGGCCCGCGGCTATGAAATGCGTTTTCAGTCCCGCCGTGCCAAGCTGGATACCGCCAAGCAGACGGCGGATCAACTCGGCCTGGACGCCGAGGAAAAGGTTCGTCGCGCCCGGCTGCTCGAAGAACTTGAACGCAGTATGGAGGGGTTTGCCCACAGCGTCAAGGCGGTGATGAAGCAGGCGGAACGCGGGGCGCTGCGTGGTATCCGCGGGCCGGTGTCGCGGCTGATCAATGCGGCACCCGACCGTGCTCTCGCGGTGGAAACCGCGCTCGGCGCGGCGGCGCAGAACATCGTGTGTGAAAGGGAAGAGGACGCCAAGCGCGGCATCGCTTTCCTAAAGGAAAGCAACGGCGGCCGCGCCACCTTCCTGCCTCTGAGCGCGGTGCGCGGTAATCTGCTCAGCGAACGCGGGCTGGAAGACGAGGCCGGTTTTGTCGGCCTGGCCAGTGAGCTGGTGCAGTACGACGCGGCGTATGAGGGTGTGGTGCGCAGCCTGCTCGGCCGTACGGCGGTCGCGGAGGATCTGGACTATGCGGTGGCGATCGCGCGTAAATATGGATACCGATTCCGTGTGGTGACGCTGGACGGTCAGGTGGTCAATGCCGGCGGTTCCATGACCGGCGGCTCGAGTGTCAAGGGTGCCGGGCTGCTGTCCAGACGGGCGGAAATCGAACGTATCCGGGAAGAGGCGGCAGCGCTGGCGCAGAAGGCGCAGACGGCCAAGGATGCCTTCCGGCAGGCGCAGCAGGAAGCGGCCGCGGCGGAGGCGGAGCTGTCCGCCACGCGCGGGGAGCTGGCCAGTGCGCAGGAGGATCGCATCCGGTTTGAGGCGGAGCTGCGCCGGCTGGAGGAAGCAGCGGAAAACAACCGCAGAGCGGCCCAAACGGATGCCCGCGAGATGGAAACCCTCAGCGAACGTGCAGCGGAATGCCGGCGTACGATGGAGGCAGCGGATCAGGAAACGGCTCAGATCAGTGCCAAGCAGAAAGCGGTGGAGGCCGAGCTGGAGGAAATGACCGGCGGGCGGCAGGAGCTCACCCAAAAACGGGAAGAGCTTTCCGCCCAGATTGCGGATAAGAAGCTGGCTGCGGTCACCGGCCTCAAGGAAATTGAAGCGCATGAGGCGTCAATTGCCGCGCTGCGCGAGAGGCAGAGCGATGCTGCCAGCCGCCGTGTCCAGCTGGAAGAACAGGTTGCTGCACTGGAAGCGGGCAATGCGGAAATAAACCGCCGTATCGAAGAGCTGAAAGGGCAGGCAGCCGGACTCCGGGAGCAGGCCAAGGATACCGGCCGGCAGATCGAGGAACTGATGGCCCAGCGGGCGCAGGGGGAGGCCCGGCAGACCGCGCTGCGGCAGCAGTCCCGCGATAAGGCGGACGAACGGGAGCGGGCGGGCCGTGAAGCGGCGCGCATCGAGGAAAAGTGCGCCGCCGCGCAGAAGGAGGCGGACGAACTCATCCGCCGGCTGTACGAGGAATACGAGCTGACCCGCAGCGAGGCGGAAACCCAGGCGGCACCGATCGAGGATATCGCGCAGGCCAACCGCCGGCTGGGCGAGCTCAAGGGCAAAATCCGTGCGCTCGGCAGCGTCAACGTCGAAGCCATTGAAGAGTACAAGGAGGTCAGCGAACGGTTTGCCTTCCTGTCGGAGCAGGTGCGTGATGTTGAGGTTTCCAAGGAGGAGCTGCTGAAGCTGATTGGCGACCTCACCACCCAGATGCGGGAAATTTTTATTGAACGCTTCAAGCAGATCAACTATAATTACGGTATTGTTTTTACCGAGATGTTCGGCGGCGGCAAGGCGGAGCTGAAGCTGTCCGACCCGGATGATATCCTGAATTCCGGCATCGAGATGCACGTGCAGCCACCCGGCAAGGTGATTCTCAACCTGGATGCGCTTTCCGGCGGTGAAAAGGCACTCAGCGCGATTGCGCTGCTGTTTGCCATCCTCAAGGTGACGCCGTCGCCGTTCTGCGTGCTCGACGAAATCGAAGCGGCGCTCGACGATGTGAACGTCGACCGGTATGCGGCGTATCTGCGCCGCATGTGCGGTAATACTCAGTTTATCGTCATCACCCACCGGCGCGGCACGATGGAGGAAGCAGATGTGCTGTACGGGGTGACGATGCAGGAAAAGGGCGTCTCCAAGCTGCTCGAGCTGCGGGCAAGCGAGGTGGAGGAACGCCTTGGCCTGAAAGAGACCTGATGAAGCGGAAAGGAGCTTTGTCGTATGAATAAGGGAATCGTGGTCGGCGGCGGGCACAGCCTGCGGGAGTACACCGTCAGTGTGGCGAAAACCGAACGGGATACGGTGATTTATGTGTCCGAGGATCTGCGCCGCGCATGCCGGCATGCCTGTGCTGCGGCTGCGGCGGTATCCGTAACCGCCGGTGCGTGGCTTTTATACAGGGGCTTCAAAAGGCTGACAGGAAAGAACGGCTGAGCCGTCGGAAAGGAAAACACAAGATGGGCTTTTTCAGCAAAATCAGCGCGGGACTCAAAAAGACCCGCGATTCCATTATGCAATCGGTCAACGCCATGCTGCGTTCCTTCACCAAAATTGACGAGGAGCTGTTCGAGGAACTCGAGGAAATCCTCATCATGGCGGATACCGGCGCTTCCACTGCCTCCCATATCTGCGATGAGCTGCGCCGCAAGGTCAAGGAACGCGGGGAAACCGATCCGAACGCGATCCGGGATATGCTGATGGAAACGGTGGCCGAGATGCTCCGCGGCGGCCAGGAGCTGCAGCTGAACACCAAACCATCGGTGGTGCTGGTGATCGGTGTCAACGGGGTCGGCAAGACCACCACCATCGGCAAGCTTGCCGCAAGAATGCAGCAGGAGGGCAAAAAAGTGGTGCTGGGCGCGGCGGATACCTTCCGCGCCGCCGCCATTGAACAGCTTCAGGTGTGGGCGGACCGTTCCGGCGTGGATATGGTCAAGCATGAGCAGGGCTCGGATCCTGCGGCGGTGGTATTCGATACGGCCGCCGCCGCCAAGGCGCGCGGGGCGGATGTGATGATCTGCGATACCGCCGGCCGTCTGCACAACAAGAAAAACCTCATGGAGGAGTTAGCCAAAATCAGCCGGGTGATCGACCGCGAGCTGCCGGATGCCGACAAGGAAGTGCTGCTGGTGCTGGATGCGACCACCGGGCAGAACGCGGTCAACCAGGCGCGGGAATTTAAAAATGCCGCCGGTATTACGGGCATCGTGCTGACCAAGTTGGACGGCACGGCGCGCGGCGGTGTGGTGCTGGCGATCCGTGAGGATCTCGGCCTGCCGGTGAAATTTGTCGGCGTCGGCGAGGGCATCGACGATCTCCAGCCGTTTGATCCCGACGACTTCGCCCGGGGTCTGTTCAGTGAATAATACTGCGCCGGAGGAAAGGAAGCCGATCGATATGCCTACCTATGTTATCGCGACCCACAATCAAAAAAAGCTCGCCGAGTTGTCCCGGATTCTTGCACCGCTCGGCATCGAAGCGGTTACCCGCGAGCTGAGCGAGGCGGAGGAGACCGGCGATACCTTTGCGGCGAACGCTTTTCTGAAGGCGGAGTCCGCCTGCCGGGAAACCGGCATGCCGGCGATCGCGGACGATTCCGGCCTGATGGTAGATGCACTCGACGGCCGGCCGGGTATCTACTCCGCGCGCTATGCCGGGGAGAATGCCACCGACGCCGACCGCAACGTCAAACTGCTCGAAGAACTGAAGGATGTCCCGGCGGAACAGCGCACGGCCAAATTTGTTTCGGCTATCTGCTGCGTGTTTCCGGATGGTGGGCAGGTGGCCGCTGTCGGGGAATGCCCCGGCCATATCGGCTTTTCCCCGAAGGGGGAAAACGGCTTCGGCTATGACCCGCTGTTTGTGGTAGAAGGCGGACGCTCCTATGCGGAACTGTCCGCCGGTGAAAAAGACGCTATCAGTCATCGCGGCCGTGCGATGCGGCTGTTCGCCGAACGGCTGCGGGAATATCTGGGAATAGCCGGACAGGATTGACACATACTGAAACAAGAAAAGGATGGAAACCCGATTATGACGTTAACGAGTAAACAGCGCGCCTATCTGCGTTCTCTTGCCGTGACGCAGGAGCCGATCCTGCACGTGGGCAAGGGCGGCATCTCGGATACGCTGGTCAAGCAGGCTGAGGATGCGCTTGCCGCACGGGAATTGTTCAAGGGGCGGGTGCTGGAGACGGCGCCGGCGTCCCCGAAGGATACGGCAGCCGAGATCGCCGGAGCGGTCGGGGCACAGGTGGTGCAGGTGATCGGACGCTGCTTTGTGTTGTACCGCCGCCGTGAGGAGCAGCCGGTCATCGAGCTGCCGCGGTAAAGCGGATGGGAAAGGATGGATCCGGTATGGAAAAAGCGGCCCGGCGTATGGCGCTGTTCGGCGGCACCTTTGACCCGATCCACAACGGGCATGTGCAGATGGCGCTGGAATTTGCGCGGCGGCTGCAGCTTGATCGTGTACTGCTGATGCCGACCTTTGTCCCGCCGCACAAAATGAAACAGCAGATGGCGTCGGTGGAGGACCGGCTGGCGATGTGCCGTCTGGTGGCGCAGGAGCACCCCGTGCTGGAAGTATCCGACCTGGAGGCGCGGCGCCGCGGCGCCAGCTTTACGGCGGATACCCTGGAGGCGCTGCATACGCAGTATCCGGAAGCGGAGTGGTATCTGATTACAGGGGCCGATATGTTCTGCACCCTGTCCACCTGGTGGCGGTTTGGCACCATCGCGGAACGCGCGGTGCTGTGCGCTGCCCCGCGTGACGATGTCGACTATGCGCAGCTGCGCGCTTACGCCGAAAAGCTTGAGGCACTCGGTGCGCGCTGCGCGGTGGAGGATATCCCGCTTATCCGCATTTCCTCCACCGAAATCCGTGAAGCGGCGGCGCGCGGGGATGACCTGACGCGATGGCTGCCGCCGGCGGTGGCGGATTATATCCGCGGGCATCATTTATACGAACAGGGAGGCTATCAGGTTTTGGTTTCGGAAGAAGAGCAGTTTGTGGATATCCTCCAAAAAAGGCTGACGCCGGAGCGGTTTGCCCATTCCCTGGCGGTTGCGGACGAGGCGGAGCGGCTGGCCGGCCGCTATGGGGCGGATGCCGTTAAGGCACGCACCGCCGGCCTGCTGCACGATGTAATGAAGGATACCCCGCCGGATGTGCAGTTGCAAATGCTGCAGGAATTTGGTATACTGTTGGACAGCGTTGAACAGCACGCGCCGAAGCTGTGGCATGCGGTGCTGGGTGCGGCGTTCCTCGAGCATATTCTGGGAATCCGCGATCCGGAAATCCTGCAGGCGGTGCGGTATCATACGACCGGCCGGGCCGGAATGTCGCAGCTGGAAAAGGTCGTGTATCTGGCGGACCTTACCGCCGAGGGACGCAGCTATGCCGATATCGCACAGATGCGCCGGCTGGCGGACAGCGATCTGAATGACGCGGTGGTTTATGCACTGGTCTATACGATCCGCAGCCTGTCGGAGAAACGGCAGGCGATCCATCCGGATACCTTTGCTGCCTATAACGATCTGGTGCTGTCCAAACGGTGAGAAAAAAGGAGGCCGATGGCTTTGGCAGAAAATAAACGTCCGTCGGGCGGAAAATCCAATGGACGGAAACCCTCGTCCGCACGTACAGGAGTTTCGCGCAGTGGTTCGGGCAGGCCGGCGCAGGGGACATCCTCCGGCAAGCCCGCACGGAAAAAGAAGAACAGCTGCGGCCGCACCGTTGTCATGATCCTGCTGATTGTGCTGATCGTTCTGTGCGCGGTGTTCCTGATCGTGGTCGGCAAGATGGTCTATGACAACGTTGCCTCTCCCGGCAAGGATCGGCCGCAGGCGGTGACCAGCAGCTACGATACCTCGCCGGATCCGGATAAGGTGTCATATTATATCATCGGCCTTATGGGCGAAGAAGACACCACCAGTCCCACCGAGTCACTGGCAATCCTCTGTTGGGACCGGAAAGCCAAGACGGTGAATATACTGGAGTTCCCGCAGGATACCTACCTCGGCGAGGACGGTACCTGGGCAGTAAAGCGTCTGGCGGACGTATGGGCCAACCCCAAGCCGCTGGATTGGTGTGAAATCTGCGGCAGGCAGGTGTTTGAGCCGGAAATCACCGACGGGCGGCATAATCTGTCCACCTGCAACGGGGAAATTACGCAGAAAACCGGTTCGGCCAGTGAAAACCTGATCAACGTATTCAATGATCAGTACAGCCTGCCGGTCGACGGGTTCTTTATGGTGCCGCAGGCGGCGTTTGTCAAGCTGGTCGACCTGGTCGGCGGTGTGGATGTGGAGCTCGAGGCGGGGCAGACCCTCGGCGATATCGAATATGCCGCCGGCGTGCAGACCCTCAGCGGTGCGGCTGCCCTGGATTATATCACCGGGCGGGAGGCCGGCGTGGATGGGGATATTGCGCGGATTCTGAAGCAACGCAAGGTTTTTGCAGCACTGATGCAGCGGCTGCTGACCTCTTCGGAGCAGGATCTGACCAAGGAGATCATCGGGCCGCTGATGAACGGTTCGACCCCGATCCGGGTGAATATGGGGATGAATACCGAAGGCATGGTGAAAATCCTCCGGGAGATGGCGGACGTGCCGATGACGGCGTTTACGGCGTATCTGCTGCCGGGTGAAGCTGCGGCGTCGGGAGAGACGACCTGCTATTCCGCGCATACCGCCGAGGTGCTTGCCCTGCTCAATGAAGCGTTCAATCCCTATGGAACCGCCGTGAGCGAAACCGATCTGACCTTCCCGCAGCTCGCAGCAAACGCTGCGGGGGATACGCATAAGCAGGCGCTGTCCGAGGTGCTCGCCCAGCAGTCGGGTACGGCTGCAACCACCTCAGCGGCGGCCTGAGAGTCAAACAGGAAGAGAGTTGAAGCGATTCGTGGAAGTTAAAGAACGGGCGGTGCAGATTGTCACCTCGCTGGATAAGCATAAGGCGGAGGACATCAGGGTCATCGAAGTCGGTGACCTGACCAGTCTGGCCGATTATTTCATTATCGCCTCGGCTACCAGCTCTACTCATGTGCGCTCGCTGAGCGATTACGTGGAGGAGGAGCTCGGCCGGCAGGGGATCCGCCCGCTGCGGGTTGAGGGATATTCCACCTCGAACTGGGTGCTGATGGATTACGGCAGCGTCGTGGTGCATCTGTTCCAGCGCGAGGCGCGTGCCTTCTACGACCTGGAACGGCTGTGGAAGGACGGAAAACAGCTGGAGACAGCGGATTTTATTGAAGTCAGGGGGAACGATTGATGCGGTACGATCCGTCGGCAATCGAAAAAAAGTGGCAGGAATACTGGGTGAAAAACAACACCTTTGCGGCGTCCGACGACCGCTCAAAGCCGAAATTCTATGCGCTGGTGGAGTTCCCCTACCCGTCCGGGCAGGGGCTGCACGTCGGCCATCCGCGTTCCTATACGGCGCTGGATGTGGTGGCGCGTAAACGCCGCCTGCAGGGCTATAACGTCCTCTACCCGATGGGCTGGGACGCGTTCGGCCTGCCGACCGAAAATTATGCCATCAAGAACCATATCCATCCGGAAATCGTCACCAGAAACAACGTGGCGCGGTTTAAATCCCAGCTGCAGGCGCTCGGTCTCTCGTTCGACTGGACGCGGGAGATCAACACCACCGATCCGGATTACTACAAGTGGACGCAGTGGATTTTCCTGCAGCTGTTCAAGCACGGGCTGGCCTATAAGAAGGAGATGGCGGTCAACTGGTGCACCTCCTGCAAATGCGTATTGGCCAACGAAGAGGTGGTCGGCGGTGTTTGTGAGCGCTGCGGCGGCGAGGTGGTGCGCAAGGTCAAAAGCCAGTGGATGCTGAAAATCACCGAATACGCCCAGCGGCTGATCGATGACCTCGATCTGGTGGATTATCCGGAACGGGTGCGCGCGCAGCAGATTCACTGGATCGGCCGCTCGACCGGTGCACAGGTGCGCTTTGAAACCACAGCCGGCGAGCCGGTGCTGATCTATACCACCCGGCCGGATACCCTGTTCGGCGCGACCTATATGGTGATGTCGCCGGAGCATCCGCTCATCGAAACGTGGGCGGATCGGCTGACGAATCTCGATGAGGTGCGCGCTTACCAGGAAGAAGCCGCCCGTAAATCGGATTTTGAGCGTACCGAGGTCGCCAAGGAGAAAACCGGCGTGCGGCTCGAAGGAGTGCGGGCGATCAATCCGGTCAACGGCAGGGAGATCCCGATTTTTATTTCCGACTATGTCTTGGTTTCCTACGGTACCGGCGCGATTATGGCGGTGCCGGGACATGATACCCGCGACTGGGATTTCGCCAAAGCGTTCGACCTGCCGATCATCGAGGTGGTCAAGGGCGGCGACGTGCAGAAAGAGGCGTATACCGACTGCGACACCGGTGTGATGGTCAATTCCGGCTTCCTCGACGGGATGACGGTAGACGAGGCCAAGGAGGCGATCATCCGGTGGCTCGAGGAAAAGGGCATCGGGGAACATAAGGTCAACTTCAAGCTGCGCGACTGGGTGTTTTCCCGCCAGCGCTACTGGGGCGAGCCGATTCCGATCGTGCATTGCCCGCACTGCGGGTATGTGCCGGTGCCGGAAAGCGAGCTGCCGGTGCGGCTGCCGATGGTGGACAGCTATGAGCCGACCGATAACGGCGAGTCGCCGCTTGCCGCTATGACCGACTGGGTAAACGTCAAGTGCCCGAAATGCGGCGCACCAGCCAAGCGCGAAACCGATACCATGCCGCAGTGGGGCGGTTCCTCCTGGTACTTCCTGCGGTACTGCGATCCGCACAACGATAAAGAACTCGCATCCAAAGAGGCGCTGGAATACTGGATGCCGGTTGATTGGTACAACGGCGGCATGGAGCACACCACGCTGCACCTGCTGTACAGCCGCTTCTGGCATAAGTTCCTGTACGATATCGGCGTGGTGCCTGGTCCGGAGCCTTACGGCAAACGTACCAGCCACGGCATGATCCTCGGCGAAAACGGCGAAAAAATGTCGAAATCGCGCGGAAACGTGGTTAATCCGGACGATATCGTCCGGGAATACGGCGCCGATACGATGCGGCTGTATGAGATGTTTATCGGCGATTTTGAAAAGGCCGCACCGTGGTCGAGCGCGAGCATCCGCGGCTGCCGCCGCTTCCTTGAGCGGGTATGGGCGATGCAGGACGGCCTCAAGCCCGGCGGGGTGCGTCCTGAGCTGGAAACAGCGGTGCACCGTACCATCCGCAAGGTGGGTGAGGACATTGAAAACCTGAAATACAACACCGCGATTGCCGCGATGATGGCGCTGGTCAACGATCTGTACGCCGCTGGCGGTGCAACCCGCGAGGAATACCGGATCCTGCTGATTCTGCTCAATCCGTTTGCCCCGCATATGACCGAGGAACTGTGGGAAATCCTGCAGTACGGCGGGATGCTGTCCGCCGCCGAATGGCCGGCGTACGATGAAAGCAAATGCACGGAAAACACCGTGGAAATCGCCGTGCAGATCAACGGCAAGATCCGCACCCGTATGCAGGTGGCGGTGACGGCCGAGGCCCCCGAGGTGCTGGCAGCAGCAAAGTCGGACGAAAAAATCGCGCCGGCGCTGGAAAACATGCAGATTGTCAGGGAGTTGTATGTCCCCGGTAAGCTGGTCAACATTGTGGTGAAGCCAGCCGGATAACCGTTTTGTGAGAAGTTTTGGGAAAAGGGCCGCATAGCCAGCGGCATATTCGGTAAAAATTCCTATACAGCCGGACTGTCCATCCGGGTTTCTGGGCAGAGAAACAAAAAAATCCGGGAGAAGTCGAAATAAACACTTGACGAATGGTAGGGGTTCGGCTATAATAGGGAAAGCGTTATTGCAAGATTAAGCCCCTGCTGTACGGCGGAGGGAGGGAATTGAGTATGTCAGAAATCCGAGTACGGGATAATGAATCCCTGGACAGCGCACTGCGCCGTTTCAAGAAATCCTGCGCGCGCTCCGGCGTTATCGCCGAGGTGCGTAAGAGAGAGCACTATGAGAAGCCCTCTGTTCGCCGGAAGAAGAAGTCGGAAGCGGCTCGCAAGAGAAAATACAAATAAAGCAGGAAAGCGGGCAGTATTGCCCGCTTTTCTTTAACTTTTCCCGGGAGACGATTCCCGGCCCGCCAATCCCCATTTCTGCGGAAGGAGCCCGGTTATGCCGCTGCTGTACCCCACGATACTGAAAAACCGCATTACCGATATCACGGCACAGGAACTGAAAAAACGAGGTATACGCGGCCTGCTGCTGGATGTGGACAATACGCTGACCCGACACGGCAGCCAGGAACTGGATCCGGCCGTAGAAGCGTGGATTGCTGCGATGCAGGCAGAGGGCATCGGCCTGACGGTGGTATCCAATGCGCTGCATAAGCGGGTACAGCCTTTTGCGCAACGGATCGGGCTGCGGTTTATTGCGTTTTCGTGCAAGCCGATGCCGATCGGTTTCTGGCGTGGTGTGCGACGTCTCGGGCTGCCTAAAGCACAGTGCATGGCCGTAGGGGATCAGACCTTTACCGACGTGCTCGGGGCCAAGCTGGCCGGGATCGGGGTAATCCAGCTGCTGCCTATCGAGCTGGAAAAAGGCAAGCCGACGCTGGCACTCAAGCGAGCGCTGGAAAAAAAGATTCTGCGGCGGTATGCAAAATGGCTGAAAGCGCGTGCTGACGGCGATACTATACGACAGGACAGCGGGAAAGGATAAAAAGCGATGGATAACAGCCTGGCCCGTTTCGGGCCGGCCGGCAACAGCGAAGCCTTTTATGCCGATGGCAACAAGGTGACGCTGCAGGCACCGGCCTGGGTGAAAAAAATGGGACTCAACGCCTACGAATATCAGTGCGGACGCGGGGTGCGAATATCCGTCGAGGGAGCGCGAGCTTTGGGCGAAGAGGCCGCAAAGCACGGTGTGGTGCTGTCGGTACATGCCCCTTATTATATTTCTCTTGCCTCCAAGGAAGAGGAAAAACGGGAAAACAGCATCCGCTATATTCTGGAAAGCGCGCGAGCGGTCGCCGGTATGGGCGGCAGCCGGATTGTAGTGCATCCGGGCGGGCTGGGTGGCCTGAGCCGGGAAGCGGCGACAACGCTCGCCATCGATACGCTGCGCCGCGCCCAGCGGGCGCTGGATGATGCACATCTGTCCGATGTGCATATCTGTCCCGAAACAATGGGGAAGATCAATCAGCTGGGCAATTTCGAAGAGGTTCTGCAGATGTGCGGAGCGGAGGAGCGCTTTCTGCCCTGCATCGACTTCGGCCACCTGAACAGCCGGTTGCAGGGGGAGATGAACAGCCGCGAAGCCTTTGCGGCGGCGCTCGATGAGATCCGCAACCGTCTGGGCGAGGAACGCGGCCGCAGCTTTCACGTGCATTTTTCCAAGATCGCCTATACCGCGGGCGGAGAAAAATGCCACCTGACCTTTGCGGATACCGAATACGGGCCGGAACCGGGGCCGTTGATGGCGTTGTTTGCCGAACGGTATATGACACCAACGGTTATTTGCGAGTCGGCCGGCACGCAGGCGGAGGATGCGAAGACGATGCGGAAGCTGTACGAAGCGGCCCTGACGGAAAAATGATTGGTTAAAAGGATGCGGTATCGTGAATCGTTTGATCCGTGACATTTCTGATTTTATCTTTATTGCCGACCAACCGGAAAAAGTGGATGTCCTTTTTTTACCCGGCGGTTCGCATGCGGAGCAGCCGGAATACGCCGCAGAGCTTTACAAAAACGGATTTGCCGACTACATCGTTCCAGCCGGCGGTGTCAGTGTCAAACGGGATCGGTGGCCCGGCGTCAGTACAAAAGCGGACATATACAGCGGCGAATATCACACCGACTGCGCTTTTTTCACCGATGTGCTGTTAAAAAACGGCGTGCCCGAGTCGGCTATTATACCGGAAGACAAGTCCGGGCATACGCGGGACAACGCCTTTTTATCGAGAAAAGCCATCGATAAACGGGGCATTAAGGTGAAAAAGGGCATGATTGTGAGCAAGGCCTTTCACGCCCGTCGCTGTTTCATGCTCTATCAGATGGCCTTCCCCGAGACAGAGTTTATCGTTTGTCCCGTCAGTGCTTATGCGATTACCAGGGAAAACTGGTTTATGAGTGAACAAGGTATCGACCGCGTGTTGGGCGAGCTTGCGCGCTGCGGAAATCAGTTTCCAGGCGATATAAAGGATTATCTGAAAGGTATGAGACGGATACACGAAAAAGAAGCATTTCCGCAGGAAAGGGGCAGGGGAATATGAAAATCTTGGTGCTCAACGGACCGAATCTCAATCTTGTCGGCCAGCGGGAGCCGGGGGTGTACGGCACCGAAAGCTACGCATCCATTTGCGAGGCGATTCGCACCAGAGCGGAAACGTTGGGGATGCAGGCGGACTGCGACCAGACCAACAGCGAGGGCGGCCTGATCGACCGGCTGCACGCCGCGCGCGGCGTGTATGACGGCATTGTGCTTAACGCAGGGGCCTATACGCATTACAGCTATGCGATCCGCGACGCGATCGCGGCGATTCAGCTGCCGGTAGTGGAGGTGCACATGTCCAACATCCATGCCCGGGAGGAATTCCGGCACACTTCGGTGATTGCGCCGGTCTGCCGCGGGCAGATTGCGGGTTTCGGCGCAGACAGCTATATGCTTGCCCTGCAGGCGATGCAGGGCATACTCAGCCGATAAGGACAGGAGGAGCGGCATAGAATGACGGCAATGGAACGGTTAATGGCCGTCCTGCCGGACGGGCAGACGGCGGCAATGGTCACTTCGGCGCACAGCCGACGGTATCTGACCGGCTTCCCGTCGAGCGCGGGCTTGGTGCTGATTACGCGGGAAAAGGCGTATTTTCTGACCGATTCCCGTTACAGTGAAGCGGCGGCCAGGGCGATTACAACGGCGGAATGCCGTGAATATACCAAGGTATCCGAAACGCTCGCGGAGCTGTTCCGCCTGCACGGGATTAAGCGGGTGCAGATCGAGGCGGAGCAGACAACGCTGGCCGAACTGGGACGCTGGCGGCGGATGCTGCCGGAGACAGAATGGGTGACCGACGGAGAACTGGACCGGCACCTTGCGGCCCTGCGGCTGGTCAAAACGCCGCAGGAGATGGAAAAGCTGCGGCAGGCGCAGCAGCTGACCGAGTTTGGTTTTGACCATATCCTTTCGTTTATCCGGGAGGGGCGCACCGAGCGGGAAATCGCGCTCGAGCTGGAATTTGTCATCCGCCGGCAGGGAGCGGAGGGCGTATCCTTTGATTTTATTGTGGTGTCCGGCGCAAATTCTTCGCTGCCTCACGGTGTGCCCACCGATAAAAAGGTGGAGGCGGGGGATTTTGTCACGATGGATTTCGGCGCTATGGTGGACGGCTGGCATGCCGACATGACCCGCACGGTAGCGGTAGGTCAGGTGAGCGAACGGCAGCAGGAGGTTTACGATACCGTACTGTGTGCCCAGAAGGCGGCGCTTGCCGTGCTGTCGCCGTACATTACCGGCGTGCAGGGAGACGCGGCAGCGCGGGATGTGATCCGTGAGGCGGGTTACGGTGCGTATTTCGGTCATGGTACCGGCCACGGCGTTGGCGTGGAAATCCACGAGGAGCCCCGGTTGTCCCCGAGTGCGGGAGACACCCTGCTGCCGGTCGGCAGCGTGGTAACGGTGGAGCCGGGAATATATCTGCCCGGGCAGTTCGGCGTGCGCATCGAGGATATGGCGCTGATCACCCCGGATGGCTGTGAAAATTTGACGGCTTCGCCGAAGGAGCTCATCGTGCTGTAAATTTCCGCTTTTATAAATTTTCTAGATATGGGTTGCAAAATGGCGCGCTATACGGTAAAATATAGGGTAGTTCACAAGATGGAGGAAGAAAAATATGATATCAGCAGGTGATTTTCGCAACGGTGTTACGTTTGAGATGGACGGCAACGTCTACCAGATCATCGAGTTTCAGCATGTGAAGCCCGGTAAAGGCGCTGCGTTCGTGCGCACTAAGATCCGCAACGTGATCGCCGGCACGGTGGTTGAGCGCACCTTTAACCCGAATGATAAGTATCCGACCGCCTTTGTCGAGAGAAAGGACATGGAGTATTCCTACAACGACGGCGATCTGTACTATTTCATGGATCAGGAAACGTATGAGCTCGTCCCGATCAATAAGGAGCTCCTCGGCGATAACTTCAAGTTTGTCAAGGAGAACATGGTCTGCAAGATTGTGTCCTACAAGGGCAAGGTGTTTGGTATTGAGCCGCCGAACTTTGTTGAACTGCAGGTGACCAAGACCGATCCCGGCTTTAAGGGGGATACCGCGACCAACGCCACCAAACCGGCAACCCTCGAAACCGGTGCAGAGGTGCGTGTGCCGCTGTTTATCAACGAAGGCGAAATGATCCGTGTGGACACCCGTACGGGTGAATATATGGAACGCGCCTGAGTTTACTAAAAAATTACGATTTCACAAAGGAGGTAACACGAAATGACGGTTACGGAAAAGGTTGCCTATCTGAAGGGATTGGCGGAAGGCCTGAACGTGGCGGAGGACACGAAGGAAGGCAAGCTGCTCAAGGCCATTATGGATGTTCTCACCGATATGGCTGCAGACCTGGAGGATGTGCGGGACTGCACGGCGGAACTGACCGAGCAGGTGGATGCCATCGACGAGGATCTGGATCAGCTGGAAATGGATTATTACGAGGATTACGACGATTATGACTGCGAATGCTGCGACGACGGCGAATATTATGACGTTTGCTGCCCGAACTGCAATGAGGAGTTCTGTGTCGATGAAGACACGCTGCTGGAGGGCGGAATCGAATGCCCGAACTGCGGTGAACATCTGGAGTTCGACATCGAGGAGTGCGATGACGACGATTGCGAATGCGGTTGCTGCCATCACGAGGGCGACGAAGAATAAGCCAGGCTCGTTGAAACCAAAATCCCCTGACGCGGAAAATTGCGCGTCAGGGGATTTTTTGTTTTGGAGAGTCTGTTTTGCTCCGTCTTTTGGAGAACCGTTTTTCCATCGGATCGGGCATTCGATCGAAACCGGAAAAAGCAGAAGTTTTTCATTGTTGGATGGATATTTAGATGATTGAGTTGTTCAAACCTGCTTGTTTTTAATTACCAGCGGTGTCCCATGCTGGCATCTCCTGTGCTGAAAATAAGCTCAGAGGAAAACACTAACGGAACAGCGAAACATCAGAAATACACCGAGTGAAGCCGTCGGATGAATAGTCCGGCGGCCATTTTATTGATAAGGAGAGGTGAATCAGGAAGACAAAAAATCGCGATTCGCTAATTTACATAAAATTTTAAAATTAATTTTCGAATATATTGTCATAAAGACGAAAATGTGGTATACTCTCACATATGATTGTTACTCACAAATCGCAAGAAATACTTGCAGAAGACAGGTGATTAAGGAGGCGCGGAAAGGAAAATACGGGAGAGGTCAGGCGGTTTTGGTTGGGGACAGGTGCTGAAGAAAGCAGGAACAGGGGTACAGGCAAGGAGAAAGAGGGGGAAAGGAACAATGAAAGGACTCAGACGAGCGCTGGTTGCCGTAATCAGCGCGGGAGCAATCCTGTTGCAGACGATGCCGGTGACGGCAATGGTGCCAGTGGAGACAACAGAAGGAAACTGGGAGAGCCAGGTGGCGGAGAGCTATATCGACAAGGAAGAAAAGCCGTCGCCAATCATCGGGGAGGATATCAGCAAGCGGGAAGAGAACGTGAAGTATTACCGGCATGAGGACGGCACCTATACGGCGGCGGTATACAGCGAGCCGGTGCACTATCAAGAGGACGGAGAATGGCGGGACATCGATAATACGCTGGAGCTGAAAAGCGGGGAAGACGGCAAGGCGTACTATACCAACCGGGAAAACGCATTTGAAGTCAGGATGCCGCAGAATGCGGATGGGGAAACACCGGTGGAGGTGGAGGCAAACGGCTACAGCCTGAGCTGGACGCTCGAGGAGCAAAAGGCATCGCAGGCGAGCGTGTCTGTGCCGGTGAAGGCGGCGAAGGCACAGGCGCGTCAGCTGGAGGCGATGACGGAGGATGAACGGATCCGTGTGCGCAATGAGGAAATGACGGTGCTCGAGAGCATGCACACAGCGGTGACGTATGAGGAAGCGGTCGGCAGCGTGGATATACGCTACGACCTGAAGGGAACACAGCTGAAGGAAAGCCTGATCCTGTCCGGGGTCCCGGAGCAGGAGAGCTACAGCTATATTCTGAACAGCGGAGACCTGAACGCCCAGCTGGAAGCAGACGGGTCGGTGGTATTTTACGCGGCGGACGGGGAGGAAGCCGTGTTTGTGCTCCAGGCGCCGTATATGTTTGACAGCAAGCTGGAAGTGAGCCGTGACATCGAGGTGGAGCTCGAAGAGGTTGCAGGAGGATACCGCTATACGATCACGCCGGACCGCAGCTGGCTGACGAGTGCGGACAGGGCATACCCGGTCACGATCGACCCGACGATCACGACGGACAGGGACAGGGCTGTCATCGACGCGGCCGAGGTATACGAGCGGTACCCGGATAAGATTTACGGAAAAGATGATGTCCTTTATGCAGGGGCGATGCTGACCAACGGGATACCGTATGAATACCGGACATACATACAGATCGGCTTGCCGGATGAAATCAAGTCGTCCTCCCAGCAGATCGTCGGCGCGACGCTGAACCTGTATTACTATACGAAATATAACGATTATACGAAGCCGACGCAGATCAACCTGTACCGCGTGCAGGAGGCATGGAACGAGGGGACGCTGACGTGGAATACGCAGCCGTCGTGTGCCTCGGAGATCACGGATTACGCGATGGCGACGGATGACCGCTGGGGCGATTCGTACGATATTACTGAACTGGTGCAGGAATGGGCGACGTACGGGAACAACTACGGCGTGGTGCTGAAAATCAACGAAATCAACCAGAACGAGACAGAAACGGTATGCTACATTCCGGATGATTTGTACGAGGGTTATGAGGCGCTGAGACCGGCGATGTACATCAGCTACCGGGACATGAAGGGGGCAGAGGACTACTGGACCTATACGAGCATGCCGGCGGGTGTTTCGGGAACGGCGGCGGTAAACAACGCGAACGGAAACCTGGTGCTGGTGCAGGAGGATATGAGCACGGACGGCGCGCGTATGCCGGTATCGATCACGCACGTGTACAACGCGGGCGAGACGGAATCGTCGGTGTACGGGGCAAAATGGCAGACGAACTACAACGTGCAGGTGAAGAGCGCGACCGGAGATGTGTATGATAACGGGTACCGCTATTACCTGAAGGACGGGGACGGGACCGAGCACTACTTCTATTTCGAGAGCGCGTCGGCGACAACCGGCAAGGATGAAGACGGGCTGGGGTATACGCTGACACTGGACAGCAGCGGGAAGCCGGACTATATCACCGACAAAAACGACGGGAAGATGAAGTTCAATGCGAACGGACTTCTGGAGTATATAGAGGATACCAACGGGAACCGGATTCAGCTGTATTACGACGGGAATTCGCGGCTGAGCAAGATCCTGGACGGAGCCGGCCTGGATTTTGTCTTCAGCTATGGGACAAACGGGAAGCTGGAAAAGCTCACGGACTTCCGCGGGCGGGAGGTGAAGTATACCTACAGCGGGGAAAACCTGGTGAAGATCACCTATCCGGACGGGAAGTACACCTCGATCACGTATGACGGGAATTATGTGAAAACGGTGAAGGGAAGCGGAGACGGACTGACGACGACGATACAGTATACAACGTCGCCGGTGATCCACCGCGTGAGCAGCATCAGCTATACGAATACGACGTACAATTTTACGTACGGGCAAAACGAGACGGAGATCACGAGCAACACGGGAGATGACGTAAGCTACCAGTTCAATAACTTCGGCCAGACGGTAGGGGTGATCAACCATGTCAGCGGCCGCGGGCAGTACTATGAGTACGGAGCGAGCGGCGGAACCGGCGTGCAGGAGGGGGAACAGAACAAGCTGCTGTCGGCGTCGAAGACACAGGTAAGCGTGGCCAACATCCTGAGGAACGGCGGATTTCAGCAGAATGCGTCCAATGGATATACGACGTATTTTTCAAACGCGTCGCATAGTGCGGCGATTACGTGGGATTCCGGCAAAGGCTATCTGACGAGCGGTGCGGCAAAAATCAGCCAGACGGCGAGCAACCCATGTGCGGCGCTGCTGGTGCAGACGCTGTCCGGGATGCCGGGCGGAGAATACACCCTGTCGGGATACATAAACACAGACGGCGAGCTGGTGGAAGGCAAAGGCGCCTTTTTCGGGGTGGAAATCTGGAGCCCGTCGGGGTCGCTGTACCGCAGTGTGGGAGCGGAGCGGATCCTGTATACGGGTGAGGACGAATGGCTGAGGGTATCGCTGAACTTTGAGGTACCGGCGGGATATCAGGTACGGATGGTCAGCGGGTTTATGGAGGCGGAAAGCACGGGAACGTTCTGGCTGGACGATGTGCAGCTGGAGACGGGGGAAACGGCGAACCATGTGAACCTGCTGGACAATACGGCGTTCAAAGAGGATTTCGGCAGTTGGTGGGCATCGGAGACCGCGTCTGTGGTGGCGACATCCGGTCTGCCGGGAAATCCGCATGCGTTTTCGACGAGTGCAACGCCGTCGGTGTGGTACGGGATGAGCCAGAGCGTGCTGACGGACGGCAAAAAGGGCGAGGTAATCAGCTACGGCGGCTGGGCGAAAGCCGGGTCGGCACCGCTGGGAGATGCCGGCGGCCAGCGCTCGAAGCCTTTGTTCCAGCTCAAAATTGTGTTTTATGACAAGTCCGGAAATCTCCTGGACAGCGGCACGCAGACGGTGAGCTATAACCCGTATGTAAGCGGATGGCAGTTTGTGAGCGGCAAGGCGGTAGCCCCGGCAGACTATGGCAGGGTAATGTTCTGCCTGGACTATGCGTATAACATCAATACGGTGCAGTTTGCGCTGCCGTATATGTATAAGGAGGAATTCGGACAAACCTATGCCTATGATGAAGATGGCAATCTGATCAGCACGGTGGACCTGGCGAAGCAGAACAGTACGTTTGAGTTCAGCGGAGCGGATGAACTGCTCAAAGCGGTGGATCCGACGGGAAGCGTGTACCAGTATACGTACAGCCAGACCAACGCGCATCAGCTGGAGTCGGCATACAGCCAGGGGTCGGGAATCAAATACAGTCTGGAATACGATGCGTACGGGAATGCGGTGAGCGGCCGTACGGAAGGGATGGATATCGTGTCGGGGAACCGGTACTATATCCGGACGGCGAACAAGAACCAGGCCGTGGAGGTCAAGACAGACAACGGCATCTGGCAGAACCGGTATACGGGAAGCGAAGCGCAGCAGTGGAAGATCACGAAGAGTGGGGAATACTATACGCTGACATCGGAATCGACGGGCCGCGTACTGGAGATAACGAACGGGACGGATGCGGACCGCGCGAAGGTGGCGGCGGCAGCGGCGGTAAGCGGAGCGAGCCGCCAGCAGTGGAAGCTGACGCGCAACAGCGACGGGACGTGGCGTCTGCGGCCGCGTACGAGCAGCAGCCGGTCACTGGATGTGTCGGCAGCGGAGGAGCAGGCGGAGATCTACCTGTATTCGGATCACGACGGGACGAACCAGAAGTTTGTGCTGGAACCGGTCGGGGACGAGGAAAACACGGCGAAGGTGACGTCGTCGGTGAGCTATACGCCCAACGGCGCGCAGATATCGTCAGTGAGCGACGCGAACGGGAACCGTGTGAACTATGTGTACAATTCGTCGCTGCAGCTGGAGTCGGTGACGGACGGAAACGGGAACCGGACGTCGTACACGTATGACAGCGATACCGACCTGCTGAAAAAGGTGAGCAGCGGAGGCTCGGTAAACGAGTATGGGTACGACGGAGCGGACCGTCTGACGTCGATCCTGCATAATGCCGGACGGGTGAAGTACGGTTTCACATACGACAGCTGGGGACGCTCGACATCGGTGACGGTGGGGAACGGCCTGCAGTCGCGCACGCTGTCGACGTATACGTACACGCCGCGCAACCTGTTGTCAAAACTGCTGTACGGGAACGGGGCGTATGTGGAATACAGCTATGACGCAGAAGACCGTGTCACCGAAATGAAGTGGAACGGGAGCAGCCTGGCGCGGTTCGGGTATGTGTACAACGCGGACGGGAACCTTGGCGTGATCAAGGATTACGTGAACGGCCTGCGGACGACGAATGAATATGACTTTGTGGGTCGCCTGACCGGGATCAAGGTGAGCAGCGGAGCGGACGCGAACGACGGAGAGGTGCTGCAGCGCCTGCGGGTGAATTATGACGACAAGAACCGGGTGTCGTCGTATGTGAGCGAAGTCGGAGAAAACCAGACAGAGACGGGCTACCGGTACGGGGAAAGCAGCGGGGAAAAGCTGGACCTGCTGTACGGGGTGAGCATAAACGGAGAGGAGCAGCGGAGCTACACCTACGATGTGCTGAACCGTCTGTCGGGAATAACACTGGACGGAGCGGGGGACTATGAGGTAAAATATACGTACGCGGCAGGTCAGGGGCGCAAGAGCACGGAATTTGACGCGACGAAGGCGCAGGGACGTTTCGTGACGGGCGACTTCAACGGCGACGGAACGCCGGACTTGGCGTGCATGTACGATACGGGAGGGGATACGAACAGCATAAAGGTCTTGCTGGGAGATGGAACCGGCAAGTACGAGGGCGACTGGGAGACGTGGGATACCAACATCTGGTATGACAGCGACAACGTGACCAACCGGTTTGTGGCGGGCGACTTCAACGGAGACGGGAAAGACGACATCGCGTCGCTGTACGACTACGGCGACAGCCACATGACGATCCAGGTGTTCCTGTCGTCGGGAAGCAGCTTCGCGGGCTGGCAGTCATGGTTGGACCTGTACGCGTACTCGGCGGAGAAGATAACCGGGCGTGTGGTGGCCGGGGACTTTAACGCCGACGGTAAGGACGACATCGCAGCGCTGTACGATTACGGCGGAGGCACCTGCCAAATGCATGTGTTCCTGACCAACAGCGCAGGGACCGAAGTGGAAGGTGGCTACTGGCAGACGTGGTACGCGTGCACAACGGCGGGATATTATTATGCCAACCAGGTGACCGGCCGGATGGTGGCCGGGGATTTCAACGGGGACGGCAAGGACGATATCGCGGCGATGTACGACTACGGGGACAACAAAGCGCAGATCCACTACCTGCTGACCAACAGCACGGGCAGTGGGTTCGACAGCACGGCGTGGCATGTGTCCGAGATGAACACGAATTACAATGCGGCGCTGGTGCAGTGGCGGATGGTGTCTGGCGACTACGACGGCGACGGGAAGGACGACATCGCGGCGCTGTACGACTACACGTATTACGATGCGACGGATTCGGGACAGGTGCAGGTGTTCCGTTCAACAGGGACGGACTTCGCATCGAAGGAATGGTGGTACTACGGCGGCAAGCGTGCGTACGACGCATCAAAGACGGCCGGGCTGGTGAGCGCGGATTACAACGGAGACGGAAAAGCGGAAATCCATGCGCTGTATGACATGGGCTCCGGACAGGCGAACGTCTACGAATTCCGGAAGAAGGAAGATTTTGCGCTGGATCGTTTTGCGCTGGTGACGGATGCGTGGAACTCGTATGCGGTGCTGGTGGAGGACGAGAACGCGGCGAGCGGCCTGCTGGAAAGCGTGACGAACGGGACGAACGCGGCGATCCGGTACACGTATGACGGAAACGGGAACATCACGGAGATCCGCGAGGGAACGCAGCTGAAGGCGAGGTATGCGTACGACAGCCTGAACCAGCTGATCCGTGAAGACAACGCGTATACGGGGAAAACGGTGACGTATACGTATGACGCAGGCGGGAATATTCTGGGGAAAACGGAATATACCTATACCACGGGAGAGCTGGGAAGCCCGACGCGGTCGGTGGTGTACGGATACACGGACAGCACGTGGAAGGACCTGCTGACGTCGTATGACGGGACAGCGATCACGTACGATACGATCGGAAATCCGTTGAACTGGCGCGGCGGGATGAGCTTTACGTGGCAGAACGGGCGTCAGCTGGCCGGAATCAGCAAAGACGGCCTGACCGCCAGCTATGCGTACAACGACAGCGGGATTCGTCTGCGGAAAACGGTCAACGGTGTAACGACGCAGTACTATCTCAACGGAAGCCTCATTCTATCCGAGGTAACCGGTGATGTGCAGACTGACTATTATTACGACGAAAGCGGGAATGTGTTCGGGTTCAAGCGGGGCAACAGCGAGTATTACTATATCCGCAACGGCCAGGGGGACATCATCGGCATCCTGGACAGCAGCGGAACCCAGATCGTCAGCTATGTCTACGACAGCTGGGGCAAGCTGGTGAGCATCAGTGGTTCGCAGGCGGAAACCATAGGCGAAGCAAACCCCTTCCGCTATCGTGGGTATTACTACGATACCGAGAGTGGGCTGTACTACCTCCAGAGCCGCTATTATGATCCTGAAGTGGGTAGATTCCTGAATGCAGACAGTGCTATTGGCGTTAATGGTGATATTCACGCTTATAATCTGTTTGCTTATTGCAAAAACGGTCCGGTAAGTCTTCAAAAGTCAGTAACAACTGAAAAAAATAACGCACTCGTAGAGAAAGCGATAATCCCCAATTTTTATATTCCTGGTTTCAATGCCTCGGAAATTAAGATACCGGTTATTACAGAAATTGCCGTTAGGTATTCTATTCCATTGTATGACCAAAAAAGTTATAGCTTATGCTGGGCATTTTGTCAGGTGATGGTTGAAGATTTTAGGGCGGGGAGAACCCAGACGAATGCACAGGCAACAGCAAGAGCCATAGAGATAGCAATTGGTTATCATGGTGCGAGTGGCATAGATGACCGAGCAACATGGGATCAAGGCGGATGGCCCACAAATTGCTATAATCTTTTTGGAGAAACTGGTATAGAAAATATTAATGATCTTTACAAGGCCGTAGTCAATAGAGGTCCCTTATATGCATACTATGGTGGTGATAGTGGAGCGCATTTGGTTGTTGTCACTGGAGTAAATCTGACAAAGGGCATGGTATATACTAATAATCCTTGGGGAATTTCAGGCGAACAGACATATAGTGAATTTCTCAATGGATTTGCGGGTATGCCAAGTGATTGGGATATGCCCTTCGGTTTTTACATCTATATTCAATAGAAAGGGATGACTAAAATTAGTAAACAAATTGCCTGCTTATTGATCTGTTTGATGTTTTTCTTGCTAATAACAGGGTGTACAGAAAATATAGAACAATCAGAGGTTGATCTGACTGATCGTTCAATCCGAACAACAAACAGTATATCTGGAGATTTAACGACGACAGCCGATTTGACAACGGCTCCTTCCACATCCACGTCAAAGCCAGAAACAACAACCAGTGCGGGAGATGAAAAAGAAATGGATAATGAATGCAGACTAATTGTGAAAGGCGAAGATATAACTGCTGAGAACTATGTGAAACTGAATTATGATTATCGCTATGCAGAGTTGCCGCTAATAGCCATAGTTAGGGCCTTGGGCGCGGAAGTTGAATGGCAAGATAAAGTAACAGCGATAATAAAATTTGAAGGCAAGGATTATATATTGGACACTACAAAAGGCACGCTCATTGAGGTTGGAGGCTCATTTAATATGCTTGCCGTTTCACCTGGATCACGTCATGGAACACATTATCAAGTTATTGAGAATGAATTTGTTATTGATAGTGATTCGGCCAAATTGCTTATTAATAATATAATGGGAGCTACAATCAAGATAAACTTCGATGAGAAAATTGTTGAAATCATCTGATCTTAGGCTAACTCTATTTGTGTCTATTTAAGACATAATTAGGTTAGGACTTATAGGGAGCCGCCTCTGTCAGAAGCGGCTCCCTAAATTGTTATACTATTTGCAAAGAGATTTGCAAAACAATTAATAACATGGTATACTTACTATATAATGGAGTAAGACGGTCAACGGTGTAGCGACGCAGTATTTCCTGAATGGGAGCATGATAGTCGCTGAGGTAACCGGTGACGTACAGACCGACTACTACTACGACGAAAGCGGGAATGTGTTCGGGTTCAAGCGGGGCAATAGTGAGTATTACTATATCCGCAACGGCCAGGGGGACATCATCGGCATCCTGGACAGCAGCGGAACCCAGATCGTCAGCTATGTCTACGACAGCTGGGGCAAACTGGTGAGCATCAGCGGCTCGCAGGCGGAAACCATAGGCGAAGCAAACCCCTTCCGCTATCGTGGATATTACTACGACACCGAAACGGGTCTGTACTACCTCAACAGCCGGTATTATGATCCTGAGGTTGGTAGGTTCCTGAACGGGGATGTTTATGCTCATACTGGTCAAGGACTTCTGGGCGCCAATATGTTCGCCTACTGCTTGAATAATCCGATATCTTACGGTGACTACAACGGTACAAAAGTTTATTCAGTAGGTCTTAATGGAAATGCAACATTTTTTATTTTTGGGATTTCATTAAGCGGCGCATTAGTTTTTGACGATTATGGTAATTGGGGCTTTCAATTTTCACACGCGGGTATTGGTTCCGGATTACAGAATCCGGCAGTTGGAATTATGGATATTGGAGGAGGCGTAACCGCTAGTGTATACTGGGGAGCAGATACCATATATGATTTAGAAGGCGGTGGATTACAGTTTGGAGCAACTGCTGGATCGGGAGTATATGGCGGATTTGATATTAACTGGTTACAAGATGGTAATTATGAGCCTGATGGATTATCTTTGACTTTAGGATATGGAGCAGGAGCGGATATACATGTTAATGTCCCCTACACGGAAGATACTGTAACTTTGGCTCCTGGTTTTCATATATCTAGTTCTGGACGAGCTCATGGTGGTGGTAGCAGATCATTTGGTGGTGGTGGAAGGTCATTCTAAAAACCATGGGATTTAGGTGGATTGAATGAACTATCATAAATTAGCTATAAAAGTACTTATAGCTGACTTGATAATCTTTATTGTATTATTGTGCATCGCCGTATGTATAATAAACATGTTTCCAGCGGTCGCGAAATATTTGTTGCCCTTTGTTTTTTCTTTTCTTTTTCTGATAGATGGAATTCTAATTACTTGTTGGAAAGGAGATCTACTAAATAAAGAACACAAAAATTCCACTGGATATTTAGTAACCATGTGGAGATTAGGTAGTGGCTATACTGTTGGTGCGATTTTGTTTATTTATGCGATTATCAATCTGCTAACAGTATAATACAAACCTCCGTGTGATTTTAATCACACGGAGGTTTGTGCTTTACAAATCAATCGATACCATGATATTATACTGTATATGTATTAAACGAAAACATGTAGAGTTTATTATGTCAGGCAGTTTCGTACAACGACAGCGGGATCCGTCTGCGCAAGACGGTCAACGGCGTGGAAACCCGGTATTTCCTGAATGGGAGCATGATAGTCGCTGAGGTAACGGGTGACGTACAGACCGATTACTACTATGACGAAAGCGGGAATGTGTTCGGGTTTAAGCGGGGCAATAGTGAGTATTACTACATCCGCAACGGCCAGGGGGATATCATCGGTATCCTGGACAGCAGCGGAACCCAGATCGTCAGCTATGTCTACGACAGCTGGGGCAAGCTGGTGAGCATCAGTGGTTCGCAGGCGGAAACCATAGGCGAAGCGAATCCCTTCCGCTATCGTGGGTATTATTACGATACCGAAACCGGGCTGTACTATCTCCAGAGCCGTTATTATGATCCCGAAGTTGGCAGGTTCCTGAATGCGGATGGTTTGCTTGGGGCAAATGGAGATATTTTGGCTTATAATCTGCTTGCTTATTGTGGAAACAATCCTGTAAATTTAAGTGATCCTACTGGAGAGGTTGCCGCAAGTACTATTGTCCTTTGTGCAAGTATTCTTATTGCCGCTACCGCTGAAACGTTTTCACCGGCGGGGCAAGAAAGAGTACAGAAGGCTATAAACGAACCTAGCTTTTATAATATAACAAACCAACTGACATTAGGAGCTCTTGATACATTCAAGGGAACCTTTGCTCCAGAAGAACCTTTGTCTCTCCAACACTGGGTGGATTCCGCTAATACGGCATTTATGCTTCTCCCAATATCGTATAAATTTGCCGGTACAATGTATTCGGCTCCAAGTCCGTTAGTGAAATCAGCTATAGGCAATCCTTATTACATGGGGGTTTTTGACCATAATGGAGGTTACGGTTTTACACTTACTGATCGCCTTAATCTATTGTATCAAAATCCTAGAGCCGCGGGAGGTCCTGGAGGAACCTTTTTCGCATATAATAATCCATTAAATAAAAAATTTCGTCTAGATTGGGATCCGGCTCATGGTTTTCACGCCCATATTGGAAGAGGAAAATTTGGGCAGGTACATCGCTCCCCAAAGGAAATTATAGACTATTTATTAATGGGGTAAATTTATGGTGCGGTATAGCAAGGACTTAGGAGATATTCGAATTATATATCTGGATGAAATATGGGAGGGAGAGCTTCCGGAATTAGGGATGCCAGGTCTGTATGCCAAGGGAGAACAGTCATGTTTAGATATAATTCGCCATTATCAAAAGAAAAGCACCTTTTTCTTTGACTTTTTTCGAGAAGATTTAACTGTTGGTGGCTATAATACGTTAAATTTATTTCGTGAAATGGTTCCGAATTATATTAGAACGCATGGTGAATATTATTTCGAACCATGGAATAAGGGGAAAAAGTTTGATTCACGCTTCCGTTCGGCGGCAAGATTACCGGCAGATGAAAATACCTATAAAGCGATACCATATTTTTTCTGTTATTTTATGGATTCAATATTATTTTGTCCCGCCGATAATTTAACATGGGAAAAATATATTTGTCATTTCAAAAAACATCCTTTGGAACGCGCCGAACAGTATATAGCTAATCGCTTCTGTGATATGGCTTTTTTGCTTACAGATAGTGCTGACTTTTCGATTCTTTTTAACTCAAATCATTATAATGTAGAAGAGGTAGAAAAAACGGTTTCAAGTTATACGCAGCACTTAGAAGATTGAGCACAATTTTGTCCAGGTCTAATAAAGAACCCCCATTGTATCGTGTCATACAATGGGGTTCTTTACAAATCATTATTGAGATGTTAAACTATATGACGATGGAGCGAACACGACGGTCCGATATACGTACGACGAAAAAATCGGGAATCCGCAGAACTGGCGCGGCGGGATGAGCTTTACGTGGCAGAACGGGCGCCAGCTGGCCGGGATCAGCAAGGACGGCCTGACCGCCAGCTAT
>USCI01000011.1 GCA_900553255.1 uncultured Oscillospiraceae bacterium
AAAGGATTTCGCGTCCGGCGGGACGCGACGGGGGCTTTGCCCCTCGACCCCACCGCCTTTTGAAAAAGGCGGGCGAAAACTTTATGTGTTATTTTTCTGTATTGACTTTTTCTACACGCTGAAAAAGCCGGAGGCCTGCCGGCCTCCGGTTTTCTTCTGCATATGCTCCCGGACAGGCGCGCCCTTACAGCAGCGCAGCCAGGCGTTCGGCCACCGCGTCGAGGAATTCCATCGAATTGACCGCCTTTTTCTCCGGCAGGGTGGACAGCAGCGCGAGATCCTTGGTCATCACGCCGCCCTCGATGGTGCCGATGGTCGCCTGCTCGAGCTTGTCGGCAAACGCTTCCAGCTCCGGCAGGGAATCGAGCTGCGCGCGCTTGCGCAGCGCGCCCGACCACGCAAAGATGGTCGCCACCGAGTTGGTGGAGGTTTCCTCCCCCTTGAGGTGCCGGTAATAATGGCGGGTAACGGTGCCGTGCGCCGCCTCGTATTCGTACTTGCCGTCGGGCGAGACGAGCACGCTGGTCATCATCGCGAGCGAGCCGAACGCGGTCGCGACCATATCGCTCATCACGTCGCCGTCGTAGTTTTTGCACGCCCAGATAAAGCCGCCCTCCGACCGGATCACCCGCGCGACCGCGTCGTCGATCAGGGTATAGAAATAGGTGATGCCGGCCGCCTCAAAGGCCGCCTTGAACTCGTTTTCGTAAATCTCGGCAAAGATATCCTTGAACCGATGGTCATAGGTCTTGGAGATGGTGTCCTTGGTGGAGAACCACAGGTCCTGCTTCACCGACAGCGCATAGTTGAAGCACGCGCGCGCAAAACTCGAGATGGAGGCGTCGGTGTTGTGCATGCCCATGACCACGCCGCCGCCCTGGAAATCATGGATCAGCCGGCGGGTTTCGGTGCCGTCCGGCGCGGTCAGCACCAGCTCCGCTTTGGCGGCCGACGGGGTGTACATCTCGGTGTTTTTATAGATATCGCCGTAGGCGTGACGGGCGATGGTGATCGGCTTTTTCCAGGTGGACACGCTCGGCGCGACCCCTTTGACCACCACCGGCGCACGGAAAACGGTGCCGTCGAGCATCGCACGGATGGTGCCGTTCGGGCTTTTCCACATCTGCTTGAGCCCGTACTCCTCCACCCGCTGGGCATTCGGGGTAATGGTGGCGCACTTGACGCCGACGCCGTACTTTTTGACCGCCTCCGCCGCCTCGACCGTCACCCGGTCATCGGTTTCGTCGCGATGGCGCAGCCCCAGGTCGTAATACTCGCATTTCAGCTCCACAAACGGGGTCAGCAGCTTTTCCTTGATCGCTTCCCACAGAATGCGGGTCATCTCATCGCCGTCCATCTCCACGAGCGGCGTTGTCATTTGGATTTTTTCCATCGAAACCCTTCCTTTCCGGCTTATGCCATGATGAAACAGTATACCATACCTGCCCGCCGGTTGGCAAGCGGCTCAGCTGTCGGTTTTGCCGGCGGTGCGGAAATCAATCGCCGCGCCGTATTCCCCGCCGCCAAACGGGTGGATCACCACCCCCGAAACGTTTTCGGGCAGCGCAAAGATCCGCGCCTTCGCGCTCAGCGGCACCGACGGGCACTCGGCATACAGCCACGCCTCCATCGCCTCCAGCCCGGCGCGGGTGTTCGCCGCCGCCAGCTGCTCCTGCGCCTGCGCGGAGGAGAAGTTGGCGTAATTCTCCCGCTCATCCACCCCGGCAAAGCCCGCGAACGCCGCTGCTGCGGTCATCCCCGACGGCGTATAATCAGCGATGGCGATGGTGTAATTCCCGGTGCTCAGCGCGGAGCGCAGCTGTGCTTCCGGCACCGGTTTCAGCTCAAAATACAGCGACAGGTTTTTCTGCCACGACTGCACCACGTCGAGCGCGATCGCGTGGCTGTACTCATCGTCCGCGCACAGCACCGTCAGCGACGGCATGGCCGTGAGCTGTGCCTGCGCCAGCCCCTCCTGCAGCGCGGCGCGCGCGGCGGCCGCATCGGTATGTCCCGGCATGACGTTGTCCTCGGTGCGGTAGGTTTCCCCGCCGTTGGTCACCGCAGCGCCCGCGGCATACCCGAGCGCCCGGGACTCCCCTGCCGCGGCAATCGTCTGGTTAAGGGTGTCCCACTCGATGGCGTCGCGCAGCGCCCGGCGCACCGCCGCGCTCGACAGCGCCGCGTTGTTATTGTTGAGCCAGAGCATACGGGTGGTGTCGTCCAGGCGGACGATGCGCATGCCCGCCTCCTCAGCCGCCGCGACATCCTCCGGAGGGATTTCCGCCGCGTCGAGGGTGCCCGCGGTCAGCGCGGCCAGGGGATCCTCCGCCTCCTCGATGACATACCGCACGGCGGAGGGATAAATCCCCTGCGCACCGTGATAGCCCTCGTTCTTGATCATCAGCAGCGATTTGCTGTGGTTCCACACGTCCAGGGCAAACGGGCCGTTGCTGATGAGGTTCTCCGCCTCAAGCCCATACCGGCCGCCGGTGGCGGTGAAAAAGTCCTCCCGGCAGGGCATAAACGGCACCGCCGCAAGCCTGGTCAGAAAACCGTCATCCGGTGCCTCGAGCGTGATGACCAGCGTTTTATCGTCCGCAGCGGTCACCCCGAGCGAGGACAGCGGCGCGCCGTCCTGGTGGATCTGCCGGGCGCCCACGATGCCGTAGGCCTTTTCGGCGAGCGGCGATTTGGTCGCCGGGTCCACCGTGCGCTGAAACCCGTAAACAAAATCCTGCGCGCGCACCGGCTGCCCGTCGCTCCACTGGCTGTCCAGCAGCGTAAAGGTATAGGTCAGGCCGTCGGGCGACACCGTCCATTCGGCCGCGCCCGGCACCGGCTGCCCCTGCTCATCCAGGCGGGTCAGCCCCTCGAACAGCGCCGCAATCACCGTCGCCGACGCGCTGTCCGAAGCCACCTGCGGGTCCAGCTGCCGCGGCTCGGCCGTCAGGGGGGAACGAAAGCCCTTGCCCATAACGGTATCCTTTTTGCAGCCCGGCAGCAGCAGGCACACCGCCAGCATCAAACACGCCGCTGCGGTCAGCGACAGGCGTCGCAGCCGGTTCATATGCCGTTTCCCCCTTTCCCTGGTTTGCGTCACTGCCGTCACCGTTTTTCGACGACCTCGCCCTGCTTTTTATAGATGCTGCCCGCCGGCACATAGCCACGCACCGCCGACAGCGGATAGACCTGACTGTGCGCACCGATGACGGTGCCGGGATTGAGCACGCTGCCGCAGCCGACCTCCACCTCGTCGCCGAGCATCGCCCCGAACTTTTTCAGCCCGGTCTCCAGCCGCCCGCCTTCCGCCGCCACGGTCACGAGGGTCTTGTCGCTTTTGACGTTGGAGGTGATGGAACCCGCGCCCATATGCGATTTGAAGCCGAGCACCGAATCGCCCACATAGTTGTAATGCGGCACCTGCACCCTGTCAAACAGGATCACGTTTTTCAGCTCGGTGGAATTGCCGACCACCGCGCCTGCGCCAACAATCGCGTTGCCGCGGATAAACGCGCAGTGGCGCACCTCCGTCTCCGGGCCGATGATCACATCGTCGCCGATAAACGCGGTCGGCGCCACCTTCGCCGTTTTATGGATCCATACCGTTTCGCGCGGATGGTCGTACTCCTCCGCCGGCAGCGCCGCGCCCGCACGGGCGATAAACGCATGAATGCCGGACAGCGCCTCCCACGGATACACCGTCTCCGCGAGCAGCGGCGCGGCGATGGTATGGCTCAAATCATACAGGTTTTTGGTCTGCAGCGCTTCGTACATGCAAAATCTCTCCTTACATCCATTTCCGCGAAGCCGCCGGATTATGCGGACCGGCCGGCTGCCGCGGCGCCTTTTTTTAATTTACCACCTGTCGGCCGTGCTGGCAAGGTTTTTTTCCGTTTTGCCGCAGCATAGGATAACCGGGGTTCCGTTTTTCCTTACCCGAATCCGAATGGGAGGTTTTGCCCGTGCCGAAAAAAACCATCGCCGCTGTGTTTTCCCTGCTGCTCCTGCTTTCCGGCTGCGCCGCATCCGGCAAGCCATCCCCCTTTACCGCCTGCCGCGTTACGCTGGAGACCGGCAGCTTTGCGCTGCCGCAGGCGGTGACGGCGCTGCTGACCGCCTATTTCACCTGCCGCGCAGACAGCTTTGGTGTCGCCGAAGGGGCGCTGGAGCCGGCTGCGCTGGAGGCGCTCCCCGCCGCCGAGACGGTAAAGGACGCCGAACGGCAGCGGGTCATCCGGCTGCAGGACCTGCGCCGGGACTGGAAATGCCGGTTTTCCGGCGCGGCCGCCGCGCTCCGGCTGGATTCCGCAAAACAGCAGGAAGATGGATTTATACTGAATGTATACGAATACGCCTATTTCTACAACTGGTATCCTGGTTATACCTCTCCCGAAAGCGCCGACCTGTCGGGATACGGGGTGCGGCACGTGCTGCATTTTGCCGGGGAGGACGGCGCATGGCGGCTGACGCGGGACACCTATTACGAGGGCCGGCCGACACAGGCGGGCGGGGGCGGTTGGGAGGACGACCCGCTGTACCGCGCCTATGCGGGCGAGGTCAGCGCGCCGCCGCGCCCGGTCACCGGTACGCCGCCGCAGCTCGAAAGCAACTCCCCAACGTATATTAAATATTTTAATATACAATCAGTTGTAAACTATATGGATCGCTGGGCACCCTCGCGCAATCCGGCGTACCGGGATTATACGGCGGTGGGCGGAAACTGTGCGAATTTTGCGTCGCAGGCGCTGGCGGCGGGCGGGCTGCCGCAGGATGACGTGTGGTACTGCAGCGAGGGGCAGGGCAGCACGGCGTGGATTTCCTCCACGCGGCTGTACCGCTATCTGACCGAAGAGGCAAACTGCGGGAAGGGCGTTGCCGTGCTGCGGCAGAAGGATGCGGCCGGACGCACGCTGTCGCTCGGCGGGAAAACGAAAAAGGCCGCCGCGGTGCTGCTGCCGGGCAGCCCGGTGTTTTACCGCTGGGGCGGCGGCCATATCGGGGACAACCGCTGGAGCCATACGGCGGTATGCGTGGGAACGCTCGGCGACGGCACGCCGGCGGTGAGCTGTCACACGGGGGATAAATTCCATTTCAAGTGGAATTACGGCGGTGGAGACTGCGACTACGGCACGGTGCAGATGACCGAAAGCAAGTCATAACGTGTTGCTTTGCGTTTTGGCTAGGCGGCGCTTTCTGTTAGGCAGACATACCTGATATGCGCGTATGCGGCGCAATAACTTTCCGCACGAAAACACACGGGTGCCGCGCCGCAGTGCCTTTTGGCCTAAGCCCCAAAAGGCACCAAAAACGCTTTTTAATCCCCCGGCGCCTGGCGGGTTCCGCCTTATGGCGTCCCCGAAGGTGCCGATTCGGTTGGGAGAAAGTCCTTTTCTCCTCATGCGGGTGAAGGGCGGAAGGCAGGCGTATACGTTGACATTAAACTAAAAATTAAGCACCGGAACCTCTGCAAGGAGATTTCGGTGCCCTATCTTTACCTTTAAAATTTATCGCATCGGATAACGCAAATCCCGCGGCAATCCCAACAAACAATCAGCGGATATCTTGTAATGCAGACACAGTTTGACGATCTGTACAGCTTTGATTTCGCGTTTACCCGTTTCATACAAACTGTATTGCTGCTGTGACACACCTAAAATCGCAGCAACTTCTTTCTGTGGAATTTCATTTTCATCGCGAAATCTCTTCAAAGCTTCTCCGACCGTCAAGTTCCCCCCTCCTTTCCCAAACATTTATTTGATTGTATTAAATTTCCCGCTAAAGCTGTTGATTTTACATTCAAATAAATGTAAAATAGTGTTGACAAGGAGGATTATGGGAATGAATTATCCAACTAACCTATATAATGATTTATTTTCTGCCTTTTACAGCAAAATGTTGACCAGAGAAGATCTGGTTCGACAAAAAGCCGCAGAACAGGCCATTGAGGACGAACTGGCCAAATTTATATCCAGTACAGACTTCTTGGATATCGATGATAAAATAGGCGCCTATGCCAGCGAGGTCGCCGATTGCGCCTTCAAAAAAGGCTTCCAGCTGGCGGTGGCGCTCTTCACCGCAAAATAGCGAATAATCCGGTCTCCCGCCCGGCATACTAACGCCGAATGCCAAGCGAAAGGATGCCGATTTTCATGAACACCGCCGCCTTTGCCGTCACCGGGCCGGGACAATTCCACATCCGCACCTTCGACACCGCGCAGACCGGCGGTCTGCGGGACAAAAAGCAGGCCGAGGAGCAGCTGCGGCACAACGTCAAGCGCATGGCCGCCCTCCAGGACCGGTTTTACGCGCAGGACCGGGAAGCGCTGCTGCTGATTTTCCAGGCGATGGATTCGGCCGGCAAGGACGGGGCCATCAAGCACGTGATGAGCGGCCTGAACCCGCAGGGCGTGCAGGTCAGCAGCTTCAAGCAGCCGTCCGCCGAGGATCTCGAGCACGACTACCTCTGGCGGGTCAACCGCCGGCTGCCGGAACGCGGCAACATCGGCATCTTCAACCGCTCCTACTACGAGGAGGTGCTCGTCGCCCGGGTGCACGACCTTCCGTTTGCCCAGAAGCTGCCCGCACGCTGCCTTGACGACAGCCTGTGGGAGCGCCGCTACCGCCAGCTGCGGGACTACGAGCGCTATCTGACCGAAAACGGCACCACCGTGATCAAATTCTTCCTGCACATCTCCAAAGAGGAGCAGCGCCGGCGTTTCCTCGCCCGCATCGAGGACAAGGCGAAGAACTGGAAGTTTTCCGCCTCCGACATCGCGGAGCGCGCTCACTGGGACGCCTACATGCGCGCCTATCAGCAGGCCATCGACGCCACCGCCGCACCGGAATGCCCCTGGTATGTGATCCCGGCGGACAAAAAATGGTTTGCCCGGCTGCTGATTTCCGAGATCGTCGCCGACACGCTCGAACGGCTCGATCCCGCCTACCCGAAGGTGGATGCCGACAGGAAAAAGGCCCTTGCCCGCTGCCGGCAGGAATTGCTCGAGGAAGCGGAGGAATAGCAAAATCCCCCTGCCGGGCAGAGGGATTTTGCTATTCCGGTGTTCAGGCGTCGGTCTGTTCGGATGTCTTCTGCCCGCGCAGCCGGCCGACCAGGTCGCTGACAAAATTCGCGCCCCGGCTCGCAAAAATGCCGGTGAGCACCATGCCGATTCCCGGCACCACGAACGGCACGCCCAACGCGGCGTACATATCCGCATTCGCCAGCACGCACAGCACGATGGAGATCACCATCGCGCAAAGCTGCACCACGGCGCACTTATAGCATTTATCGGTAAACGCCTTGATAATGCTTTTGGTGTATTCGACCAGCGCTTCCACCGTTACGGCCAGCATCAGCACCAGCACCAGTTTATCCATACCAAGCTCCCTCTTTCCGTCAAGTAGTGGCGGGGCCGGAAAAGGCCCCTTTCCAGTGTATGTCCGCAGCGGCAATGCGGTAACATCGGCCCCCTGTGAATCTCCCCATACCGTCCGGACGGCAGGCGGAACCCGTTTTCCGCTTATACAACATAGTTGATGTTGCAGATGAAGCCCGCGAAACGGACCCCGCCCATCAGCTGACCGATGTAGATGTCGCCGTTCGTCCTGAACTGGATATACCCGCCGTATCCCAGGTTGCTCGGCGGGCACAGGGTAAAGTTGGCCGTCGGCCGGTAGCCGACCGGGATGGTGCCCACCTTGCCTTCCGTGAGGTTGCCTTTATCCACCCAGACGGATTCCGGGAACATCACCAGCCGGCCGAATTTGTACGCCTTGAGCGTTACACTCTCCCCGTTGGAAAAGGTCAGCCGGATCGAGGTGGTGCTCGGCGTTCCCGGCGTGTAGTCGGTTCCGGATACCGCCCCGGTGGTCAGGCCGCCGGCAGTGGTTTTGAGGATTACATTTTTGTTCGGCAGGCCAATACCGCCGTTGGCATACAGCGTTCCGGTGGAAACCGTAAGTGTACCGCTTACGTTCAGCGCACCGCTTACCGTCCCGCCGGTTTTGTCCAGCTTCGCATTGAACTGGTTGATATGCGAGCCGGTAGACGAATTGTGCACGCTGATCTGCCCGTTGACATACCCGGGCGTTGCGTAATCCGACTCGGAGCTTGCCGTCAGGATACCGCCCTGGCCGTCCCCTTTGAGGATACCTCTCGCCGAGATATAATCCTGCTTGCCGTCGAGCTGCTCCGGCGTCGCATAATCGGTGCCCGCAGCCGCGGCGGAGAGGGCCGAACCATCCCCTTTCAGAAGGCCTGTGATGGTGGTCGGATCACCCGCGTCAATCGAATCACCCTCCAGCATTCGGGTGATCGCCTCGTCAAGCTCCTGCCCGCTGTGTTCGAGCTGATATTCACTCATCCTTATTCCCCCTCGCTCGAGCCGGCCAGCTCATCCATCTGGCTTCCGGTATACGCAGACGTATAGTCCTGCCCGTCCGCCATCGTGATTTCCAGGCCGAGCTTGTCCGATACGGCGGCGCCTGTATTGTCATACAGCCTTCCGTATTCACGGATGTCGATGACAATCCGCAGGCCTCCGCCGGTCACCACCGTGGACGGTTCCAGGCTGGCGCCGACAATCTTAAGTGACATTCAGAACCACCTCCGCTTTGCGGGTTTCCGGCGGGATGGAATACGTGATAATCAGCCGGTATTGTCCGCGCTCCCCGGGTTCAATCAGGGCGCGGATATACTGGCGGTCGATCTCACACGACCCGGTGCTTTCCGGGACATCTTTGGACGCGCGGAAAAGCTCCCATGTCGCCTCGGGGATCACCACCGTGGCATCCTTTTGGCGGCACCGGATTTCCAGCTCCACGTATTTGTCCTCGCCAAGGATATATTGCCTATACATGGCATTGCCTCCTCGATAATTCGGCCGTGTACAGCTCCTCCATCAAGGCCGCGCTGTACCGGTCGGGCTGCACGGTATGCCCATACAGCTCCTCCTGCACAGACGCTTCGCAGCGATCCGGCAGCAGCCATACGGTATACGGGTCGTCTGTCAGATGAAGGCATACCAGCACGCTGTCCACCATGTAAAGGGTGCCGGTCCAGTAGGCCTGCTCTCCGGCGTCGTTCTCCGCCCATATCTCCACGGCATATTGCCCGTCGGACAGGTCGGGGGGGACTGACACACGCCAGTCCCCCGCACCGGATGGTATGAAAATCACATCAAAGCTGTCCGCCCGGCCCCATACTGCCGTAATCACTCCACCGTCACCTTGATGATGTAGGTGGCGCCGGCGTCGGCGGGATTCGGCACAATCTCCACAGCGGTGATCTTCGGCGCGGTGGTGTTGACCTCCACATTCCGCGTGACGCTGGTGGACTTGCCCGCGCGGTCGGTGGCGGTGACCACAATGACGTTGGCGCCCTCGGCGAGCACAATATCCTTGGAGAACGCACCGTCCTCCTGCACGGTAACCGCACCCTGGTCTGCACTGTTGAGGGTAATGGTGACGGTGACCGGGCCGCTGGTGATGTCGTTGGTCATACCGGTCACGGCAATGTTGGTCTGGTTGGTGACCAGTCCCTCGGCCGGGCTGGTGACGTTGAGGGTGGGCGCCACAGTGTCCACGGTAATATTGCGGGTGGCCGGGTCTGCGGCGTTGCCGTCGTTGTCGGAAACGTTGACGGTGATGGTGTGAGCGCCGTCCGCCATAGCCTCCTGCGGCGTGTAGGTGATATCGTAGCCGCCCTCCACCGGGGATGCGGAAACGCCGGGAGAAGTGCTTCCAACCGGTTCGCCGCTGTCGATTTTGAGCGCAAAGGTGTCGATGCTGATCCCGCTGTCATCATCACGCAGCTGTACCGTGATTTCCGGCGTACCGGTGATGAGCAGCGAGCCTTCGCCGGGAGAGGTGATGGAAATGGTGGGCTTGACCTTTTCCTTGACCTGCAGGCGGAGACTCTCGCCGATTTCGGGGGAGTTCGCATCCACCTGGGTGGAGTTCCCCGCGTTGTCGGTAGCCAGAACCGTTACGTTGTAATAGTGGTTCGGCTGGTTGTATGAGGATTTGCTGGGAGCGGTCAGGGTGGCTTCCCATTTCCCGCTGCTGTCGCTGTAGGTGAGGGAATGCTCCTGCCCGTCAATGGTTACTTTTACTGTCGTGATTGCCATAGTTATCCTCCTTTTTACTGCGCGATATAATTGATGTTGCAGATAAAGCCGGCGAAGCGAACATCCTCCATTAACTGGCCGATGTAGATGTCGCCGTTGGTTCTGAACTGGATATACCCGCCGTAACCGAGGTTGCTCGGCGGACACAGGGTAAAGTTTTCCACCGGCCGGTAACCGACCGGGATGGTGCCGACCTTGCCTTCCGTAACGTTGCTTTTATCCACCCAGACACTGCCCGGGTACATTATCAGCCGGCCGAGTTTGTACGCCTTGAGATTCACACTCTCCCCGTTGGAAAAAGCAATCGTGATCGTAGTGCTCGTGGGTGTGCCGGGTGTGTAGTCGGTTCCGGAGATGGCTGCCGACACGCTCCCGCTTCCGCCTCCCTTGAGCAGGCCGGTTGCAGTGATCGTGTTCTGCTTGGCGTTTACCTGTGCCGGCGTCGCGTAGTCGTTGCCCGCAGTGGCTGCACTGATCCCCCCGCTCCCGTCGCCTTTGAGGATGCCGGTCGCTGTGATGGTATCCTGTTTGGCATCCACCTGTGCAGGGGTCGCGTAATCTGTGCCGGGAACGGCCTGCACGACCTTTTCACCGTTGCCTTTGAGGATGCCGGTAAAGGTGCTGTTTGTCGTTGCGTCGATTGTTCCGCTGTCTCCATCAAATTCTCCCGATTCGGCACGGTTTAGCACATCAGCTGCGGCAGCGTTTGCCGCATTAGTTGCGCTTTGAGCGTCATCGATCATATCCGCCAAGGCGCTCCATTCGTCCGAAGCCTCGACTGCACCATCCAAATCGGACTTTTCCACGTAAATTGTGATGCCGGGTATTTTCAGTTCTTCGCTATCCGCGTTTGTCAGTACGATTTGTGCCTGTGCTTCGCCGACAGATACAAGTTCGGGTATTTTAGCCACGATTGTATTGTCGTCCACCGTGGCATCGCTGAAAATCTTTCTGCCGCTGCTTTCGACGATATATATTTGGGCCGTATACCCTTCTAAGTCAAACAGGGTGCCGCCCGCGTCAATCAGTGTAATTTCCAGATTTCGCGAATTTACCTCTCCCTGTAAAACCCGTAAGGAAACCAGATTCTGGTCCCATACTTTCATTTGTATAGGCTTTGTTGTTGCCATGCCGAACCTCCTATTAACCCGGATAAATTTGCGTCCCGTTATAATAAAGCGGAAGATTGCGAATAAAAATACCGTCCTCTGCTATTGCAAATGATTTTTGGTCGTTAGGTAATCCGGTGGGATAAACTGACAATAATCCATACATGCTGTTATCATTTGGATACATTACCATGTTGTCTTTCGACCCACCACCAGCATAAGAAGTTTGAATACGAATAGTTGTATCCGAAAACCGTATTTCTTGACCTCCCGAGGCTATGATAGTTTCTTTTTCACCCGTGCTCGAATCAAATGACAGTGAAATAGAAAATATGAGTTCATCCTCACTGTACACCTTTAGAGCGTTTTGTCCTTCAGATATAATGGTATATGTTCCATCAGAAGATACCATTTTACTGGCGGACAGTTCCCCGCTATCCAAATTAAAGTACGCATTTGGGTTACTTTGCCCGATAATCATTCCGGATTTTATCAGGTTCGCGTTGAGACTACCTGTTGTGATATAATCCGCAACAATCGACCCGTCCTGCGTAATCGCCGTTCCGTATGGGCCATTGTAGCCGGTAGAGCTGTACCCTAATCCGCCGCTATTCCAGCGCCATACCTTTCGCGCCTGAGTAATATCGGCATTATCCATAATCAGAATTTCATCCGGCTCCTTGTCGCCGTTTGTGTCCCGCAACACCACGTAGCCGCCCTTGTTGCCGGTAATTAGGTTTGTCGCGTTCAGGATGGCCTGCTGCATGGCTGAAGTGGTAGGCACCTTCTCGATCTCCTTATCCTGCCGGATAACGGTGTCCACAAGGTTGGTTTTGGCATCGCCAAGGTCTACGCTGGTGTATCGATCTTTCAGGGCGTCATACACCGTTTTGATACACTTGGCGGTTGCGGATACGCCCAGCGCAGGGTATTCAACCGTCACCGTATCGCATAGGTTCACCCGCTCCAGCAAGGCGATATCCTTGTATTCTTCCGTCTGATCCAGCGGCTGGAAGGCTACGGACAGGCTAACGGTCGGGATGCCGATATTGTTGTCCTGCACATACTTTTCCGCCCGCTCGCGAAGCTGGTCAACCGAGGGCTGCGCTTCAAATTCGGATGATAGATCCAGCGGGATATAGTATTCAAAATCGTATGTTCCCGGTGCATCCACCGTCTTTTCCGGCAGGGTGACCAGTTCGCCATCCTGACCGGCCCAGTAGGGATATACTCCCGTCGCCACACTGGATATGTTTTCGTCCTGCTCGAGGCTGGTCAGGTTTTTCCCGTACCGGATGGTAACGCCGCTGTTTTTCCCCCGCTGGCTCCATAACCGCACAGTATAGCCGTCAAACTCGTATTCCCCGCCGTAGGTGTCCAGGATAGAGCCTTCCTGCCCTCCAAGGATGGAGCGCACAGATGACGGGACGGATACGGTCATGTTTCTGGTGTCCTGGCTGTCCGTCCAGAAGGTAAAACTGTTGTTGTCCGTTGATTTGGCTGCAATTTCGGCGAACGCTCCCGTAACACTGGACGCGCTGAACGGCTCCACCGTCACGCCGGACAGGTCGTAACTGATATGCTGTGCGTAAACCGTGACGCGCCCACCGAGCGGCTTGGTGATCCGGTAAATACGAAAAGGCTGCGGATCGGCGTAAGGGTTTGGCTTGGCCGTTATAATGCAGCGGTTCGCTATATCGCCATAATGCAACCCTGTCAACGGGTATTCCATTTGCAGCTCAAATTCCCCGTTGCGCGCCTCAGTTACGGTGCAGGAAATGGCGTCCGGCAGCGCACCCAGGCCGTTGTCTGCAAAAGCGGTTTCGTTTGATGGGTATAGTATCAGCAAATTTTTCCCACCTTTAGCCAAAAATTTTTTAAACACCTATTGACAAATGCGCATTGAATGCGTATAATATACTTGTAAGGGGGACGGGAAATGAAACGGAAAGACCTGATTAAGCTGCTTGAAAAAAACGGATGGTATCTGGCGAGGTCAGGCGGAAATCACGACATCTACACAAACGGTGTCAAATCGGAACCAATACCTCGGCACAACGAAATAAACGAATTGTTGGCAAAGGCAATCATCCGGCGGCAGGGGTTGAAATAAACCCCTGCCACGGATACACCATAAAAGGAGGATGTACCATGAAATACGCTTATCCTATTGTCATCACCCCTGCCGGAAACGACTATATGGTTTACGTCCCGGATCTGGATATCAACACGCAGGGCGTCAGCGTCGCCGATGCGATGGAAATGGCACGGGATGCTATCGGCATGTGGGGATGTTATGAGCAGGACGAAAAGCGGCCTATTCCGCAGCCCGGAACCACTAAAAACGTAAAAGCCAAAGCAGAGGATATCGTTACGCTGGTAGACGTCGATTTCGACGAGTACCGCCGCCGGCATGAAAACCGAGTTGTTCGGAAAAACGTCACTCTTCCGTCATGGCTTAACGAACAGGCAGAACAGGCGGGGGTTAATTTTTCCGCTGTGCTGCAAAGAGCGCTAAAAAGTGAGCTGCATTTGGAAGGACAATAAAGCAAGGGCCGCGGATTGTTCCGCGGTCTTTTTTATACTGTCCACCAGCGCGGAGTAATCTCTACCGCCTGAATCCCACCGTCCCAAGAGATGTTGTTTATTCCCGGCTGTAAAACGGGAAATTCCGGCGCGGAGATGGTGTTGTTCTTATTCAGCGTATCCTTGTAAGCGTTTTGTGTATCGGAATCCAGCATCACATAACCGTCCAGCGAGAGAATTTCCACGGTATAGCTCCCGATGTACAGGTTTCCCGCGCCTGTTCCGCTTACTTTTATCAGCGGCAGTGACGGGAACCACGCATTGACCAAAGCACTGCCTTTAGTGCAGGAAACCGGGTGTTCTCCGCTTTTTAAGAAGCGCTGCGGCTTACAGTCAAAAGCAAGGTCAGCCTCCCCGGAATAGTTGAGGAAACGCATATCGAAATCGAGCGGGCCGGAAAACTGAGCCATCCGAAAATAGTCCGGATGATAGCTGTCTTCCAGCCGGCAGTATCCGTCCGCCCCCAACAGCCACGCCCTTGCAGCACCGCTGTTTTCGGCAAATTTCCGGCGGATAAATGTCGGATAAGAAACCGTGATATTCTTAAACCGGTTTCGGCTGATCGTGAGATTGCCGTTACGCCCTGGGATTTCAATGCTTTCCACATCTTTTTCCGGCGAGTTGAACGTCTGGCCTCCGCTGATGTAGATACCAAAGCTGTCGCTGCTTTGCCCGTTGAACAGAAAAAAATTTATCACGACCAAGCCGCTCCTTTTCTTTGATATACGGCCTCCATCCTATCCATAATCTGATCGGTCAGCGCATTGATGTCCTGACCGGCGGCTCCGTATACGTAGAAGGTGACGCCGCCGAGATTCGTGGTGGATGTCTGATTCTGTACGGGATTTATAGCATTACCGCCGGACATGGTGAGCAGATCACCCCCGGCGGAAACGGAGGACACGCCGACCTGTGCACCCGGAATAGACGCATTCATGCTTTCGGACACCTTGTCCATCTGGCCGTCAAATCCGACGCCCAGGCCCTCGGCCATGAATTTCCCGATTCCAGCAAATACTTTGGATGGCGAGTTGATACCTAATGAATCCTTTACGCCGTCTACAATGCCGCCGAAAAACCCGCTGACCTTATCACCCAGCCAGTCGAACATACCCGTGATGCCGTCCCAGATTCCGCGAACAATATCTTTTCCTATGTCCAGCATTTTCCCCGGGAGGGATTTTATGGTTTCGACCACCTTGTTTACCAGATCAGACGCTGCAGTCTTGGCTTTGTCGACCATGTCCTTTCCCCACTGGGCAATTTTTGAGACGGTTTCCGTCAGCCAGTTCCAGATGTTTCCGGGCAGTTCGGAAAACCACTGCCCGATACCGCTGATCGTTTTTGTTACCCAGTTCTTGGCGGTGTTAAAGACATTAGTCCCCCATTGTGCGACTTTTGCGATGGCCTGCTGAAGGAACGTCCAGATCCGTCCGGGAAGCTGCGCAAAAAAGCCGATGACCTGCCCGATGGCATAGCCTATTTTTTCAGGCAGTTCCTGGACAAACGTCACGATGTTGTTCCATATCTGGGCAAAGAAATCCCCAACCTGCTGCCACAAATTTGACCACCATTCGGGGATCCCTTTAAAAAATGCCACCACCGAGTTCCAGGCGTCGGGAATGGTTTTCGTAAAGAAATTCACGATGGCATCCCAGCACGCCGTAAAGAAATCTTTTACCTTTTCCCAAAGGTTGATCCAGAACTCCCGGAACCCCTCACAGTTGTTCCACAGGTAAATAAAGGCCGCTACAAGCGCAGCTATGGCCGTTATAATGATGCCGATCGGATTCGCGTTCATTACCACGTTCAGTGCTGCCATGACGCCCTGTCCTGCTTTTATGACATTGAAAAACGTGGTAAATCCAGATATCAAAGAACTGATGAGACCGGTTATTTTGAATGCCACGAATCCTGCGGCGATAGCCGCCAGCGCCCCAACAACGGCATCCTGGTTGTCCAGCACAAAATCGATCAATTTTGTCATGGCCTCGGTGATTTTGGTAAGGATCGGCATAACGGTCTCGGACAGCTTCGCCATACTGGCCTCATACTCTGCGTTGGCCTGGTTGTTTTCGACCAAGGCTGCATTGTTCTCCTGCCAGGCCTGGCCGGCAGCGGTAAGCCCCTGCTGAGACAGTTCCTGTAACACCATGTTTGCCCGTTCTGCTGAGCTGTTAGCCGCCAGCAGCTTCTCGTTGAAGGCATCCTCGCTGGTGCCCGCCCAGTTGAGCACGTCGGCGAATGTGCCAGTTACCTTTCCGGTCTGTACCGTCTCGTTGATGGCTTCCGAAAGGCTGTCGATCGGAATGCTATCCCCATAAGTCGCCCATGCACCGATTGTACCGGTAATCAGCTGCTGAAGATCACTCTGCGCCAGCCCCAGCGCCTGCAGGTTGGCGGTGGTGGTAGCCGCCGTCTGGTTATCGCCCAGCACGCCATATAACGTCTGATAAGATGCCGCTGTTTCCTCTGCTGAGTATCCGGCCTTTTCGCTGGATACCTCGAGGCTCCCCATGACCTTCATGTATTCCTTGGAGCTTTCCGCCGCGTCTTTCAGTCCCGAGGCCAACCCCTTGACCCCTTCGACAATAGCATCCGCCTTGAGGTAGTCACCGAAGTTTGACGCCTCTTTCCCAGCGTCTTTGAGGGAATCTTCCGCATCGTCAGCCGCTTTTGCTACCTCTTCAACCGGCTTTTCGTCGATGCCGTTGACGGCGTTTTCCGCTTTTTGTGCCTCGCTGCGCAGGTTCCCCAGACGAGCCTCAGTCTCGATGACCTCCCGCTTGAGGGCGTCATATTTGTCCTTGCCGATGTCACCGCGCTGGAACTGCGCCTGCACCTGTTTTTCGGCATCCTTCAGAGCGGTCAGTTTATCGTCCGTCTGTTCAACCGCCCGGTTCAGCAGCTCGTATTTCTGCCGCAGCAGCTCCGTATTGCCCGGATCCAGTTTGAGCAAACGCTCTACGTCTTTCAGCTGCTTTTGCGTGTCGCCGATGTCCTTGTTGACGCCGGACAGAGCCTTGGATAGACCGGTAGTGTCTCCGCCGATCTCCACGACAATACCTTTGATTCTATCCGCCAAGTTGTCCGCCCCCTCTGAAAAAGTCCTTCATCGTCCCAGGCTGTCCCTTCAAGTCGTATTTTTCCGTGTCGTTTCCCCGCTCGATGAGCATGTCATATACCATACCGATGGTCATATCGTCCAGATCATCGCGGGACAGCCCGAGTTCCGCGCACCGCAGCATAAAGGTGGCTCCGGTTTCCTCACGAATCGTCGGCCTTATTTTTTTTTAGGCTTCGCGGTTGTCGCCTCGTTGAGCGCCCACAGTTCCAGGATGTGGGGCAGAATTTCATAAATGGAAAACACCTCAAACCCATCCAGCCATTCGTCCGGCGATTCAGGGATGGAGGCGTCATACTGCCTGGCCATAATGTAGGCGACGTTTTCAAACATTTCCAGGTCAAGGACGGAAAGCTCGGCTTCCTGGCGTTCTTCATCCGTAGCCGTATCCGGCAGATTTACCGATTTTCTGTACGCCTGCTTTAACCGGTTCAAATCCTGGATGATATCGCGCCCGATTTTATGACGGTACAGGCGGGGGGTCAGGGCTGTCGCCCTGAACCCCACCGACTTCCCGCCGATGGAAAGCACTTTGTCCATATCAGCCACCCACGGTATCCTTGAGCCATACTTCATCGTACCAGCCGGTCAGTACGTTTTCCGGCGTTGTGTCGCCGGTATAGGCCATCGTGCGGCCATCCGGGAGGGGAGAAGCCGTCACGCTGACCGTCTGGGTCTGCGGCTCGGTGGTTTCGGTGGTAGTGGCCAGCGAGCGGCTGGGCCGGGTACAGGTGCAGTTGTACAGCACAAATTTGGTGCCGGTGGTGTCGCCCGCCTCCTCAAACAGCAAAGCGAAGCTCTTGGGCTGCACGGTTGCGTTTTCCGTGACCACCTTATCCTGCTCGCTTGCGGTGTACCCGAAAACATCCGTCATAAAAGATTCGGGGAACAGCGCCACTTCCAGATCGCCGGTATAGCCGTTGTTGGCAACCGTGACGAAGTACTGCATGTTATCCGCGTAGAACGGGGAAGTATCGCCGTTGGCCTCCAGAGAAAAAGAAACTGCACCAGGAATGGCCACCGGCGTTTCATAGGCGGGTGTTGCCTCGTCGGTGAGCACCGCATAATGAACGTTTTTGATACCGAATTTTACTTTATCCGCCATGTTCACACCTCAATTTCATAAAGGATCTGATAGCATCTTTCGCTATCGATGTACTCTTCGGTTTTGTCCCAATAAAGAGAGGACAAGGCGTTTTCCACCCTGTCCTCTGCTTCTTGGTCTTTCAGCTTTGTATAAAGCTCTACCTGAATATGGTCAATCTTGTGGTACACCTGGTTATCCGCGCCGAAGTTGTTCGAGTAGGTCACAAGATAGCAAATATACGGCATGGGCGGCGCATCATTTTCCGGCCAGGCACGGTAAGTGACGGGCAGTCCAGTGGTTTCCAGCAGGATTTTCAGTTCTTCCAGCCTCATCCTTTGACCACCACCTTAATTTTGCCAAGCAGCTTTTTCTCCGCTGCTTGCTCTGCGGGGCCGATATGCGGCTTGCCATCCACGCGCCCGCCGTTTGCCTTGGCGTGACCGTGTTCAAGCAGGTGAGCAAGTTGCGGTTTTTTGCGATTGTATATCTGTACGCGAATATCCTGATTACTTTCAAAAGCCACTTTGGTCGTCCATCCCGAAGCGTAGTCGCCGGTATTCTTTGGAGATGTCGCCTTGATGGTCTGTACGGTTTCTTTGGCAACGCTGCGTATCTGCTGCTTAAGCCCATCTGCCGCTTTCTGCTGATAGGCTTCCAGTTCTTCGGCAATGGCCGAGGCCAGATCATCAATTTTGATTCCCGCCATCATACCCCTGCCTTTCGCTCCAGGTACAGCTCGATGGTCTCGTTTTTGCCGAGATAGGTACGGTATATCCCATACCGCACGCCATTCAGCTCCGCCAGGGTTTCTCCGGCGTAGTCGTAGGCGAACATGGTCGCCCGGTGTTCGGCGTTCAATCCTGCCCGTCCGGCCTCGAACCACTCCGAGGCGGACACACTGGAAATATTGCAGAACACATTCCGGCGCGTTTCCTGCGGCACGAGCTGTCCGATGCTGTCCGGCTGATAGGATACACCGATCAGGGTTAATACTCTGGATTTATCCATTGTCTTCACCCCAGTCGGTGTACCCTGTTGCCATCTGCAGCTGCGCCTTTTGTTCGTCGTAGGCTGCCTTCAGACGGTCATACTCCTCTGGTTGCCCGAAATTCGCCTTGCAATAGGTGATTACGGCCCTGATAATCAGCGGATCGGTTTCCTCCAACGTGATGACGCCGGCAATGCCAAGGTCAGCCAGCGCCGCAGAAATAAGATCCTCTATTTCGCTGTCAAACGCCGCAGTGGTTATCCGCAGCGCCAGCTTGACCTTTTCAAACACTACGTTTTGCCCTCGCTTTCGCCGTCTTCGCTTCCGGTTGGAACACACTGTTGTTGAAGCGGAAGGTAACCGCTTCCGCGCCATCCACAAGCACCGTAAAGGTATCCGACGCCGTTACCCGGAAGACATTATTCGCCTCCCAGGGGATATCCTGCTTGGATACCGCACCGTTTTTCTTAAACGTCATGGTCGTGCCGGACTTTTTGAGGGTGAACGGGAAGAAGTATCCTTCCTGTTCCGCCGGAACAGACGCATTGAAACCGGTGTACCCAGTCACATAATGAAACGTACCGCGGACATCGCCGTTTGTCAGCACTTCCATGCCGTCCTCGACCATATCCCCAACGGTCTTACCGTACAAGCTCTGACTTGCCGCTGGTATTTCTACATCAGAGCTGGTTATTCCCCCGACGTCACCGTCAGCTGTGCGAAGGAATCCGGATCGATCAGCGCACCGGAACCGCGGGCATAGCCGGAATAGGTGGTAACATGCTTCTTGATGTCCTTGTCGCTCTCCACCATGATGTCCTGCACCATGTTGTAGACCACCCGCCGGGCATCGCCGATGAGGATAACGTTGTCGGCCACGGAATCCTCCACCTTGATCTGAGCGCCGAGAATGACCCCCTCCTGGCCAGCCTGCGCCGAGGGCTGGAAGATCGGACGCCCGGTGGTATCGACCATACCGACCAGATAGTTGTAAATGGTCGCACGGGTGGCATATACGGACACCGCGCCGACGCGCTTGAGCTTGCCGAACAGGGCGGCCAGCTCCTTAAAGGTCAGGGTATCGTTTGCCGCGCTGTTGACCTTGTTTCCGCCGGTCATGTCGGTGCCGATCTGGGCGATCACATCGTCGGCCAGGGCATCGCCCAGGCTGGCGCTGATCTCGTCAACCAGGTACTGCTCCAGTGCATCGATACTCATGCGCTCCATAGCATAGGAGATATCGACATGCTTGGAAAAGTCTTTGCCCGACAGGGTCACCTTGACAAAGGTGTTCTGCTCGTCATCGTTGGCAGTGTTCTCCGCTACCGTTTTCGCCGCGCCCTGGGCAATAGCAGTATGCTTGACCACTTCCAGGATCGTGCCGGTCCGATAGATCGTGATGTCGCCCATGATGGCGTGCCGCTGGCTCACCAGATCCCAAATGGTATTGAGCATGGTTGTCGGCAGCACCGCGGAGGTGTTGGTGGTCATATGGACGAATGCCGCCCGCTCTTCCCGGTTCATTTCCTGACCAAGCAGGTTTTTCAGAAATGCGCTGCGGTATTCTTTGGAATCTGCGCCGTATACGCGCTCTTCCATCTTGTCCGAAGCGAAACGCTTCACAACACTGCCGGCCTCCCCGACAGCGACTTCCGCCTTGAGCTTATTGCGTTTCTCGGCGGCTTCCATAATCTGCGCTTTCTCCGCCTTCAGGCTGCGCACTTCGGTTTCCAGCGCGTCAATATCCACGCCGTCATTTTCCAGCTCGTCGGCAATCGCTGCCATGCGGGTCTCGATTTCTTCGATTCTGCTCATTTCATAACCTCCAGTAAAATTTTAAGTTTTTTGATTTTATTTGCCCGTTCCAGTCTCTCCGCCTTGATTTGCTCAATCACTCCGTCGGCAAATCTCCGGGCACTGATCGATGTCGTGTCGTTTGCCGGAATGGAAACGGCGCTGACATCGTACAGCTTTTTAATTTTGGTGATTGTGCGGATTATGGTCTCGACATCGTTTTCATGGTCGACAACCGTTTCCCGTTTGTCCTCTCCCACTACAAACCCAAAAGACATTTTGTCTGTATATCCGCCTTTGATTTCCTGATATAGCTGACGTCCGATGTCGGTGCCGCCAAGCTCGGCCGTGACTTTAAGCCCGATGCTGTCCGTTGCTAAATACAGTGTGCCGTTTCGGTTCCGGGCAAAAACACGGCCCGTGTGGTCATACTGCATGATAACATCGGACATATCGCATTCATCAAAAGCGGTAGGGGCAATTTGTTCTATGACTTTGTAATATCGTTCGCTGTACAGCGTGTACGGCTGGTTGAAGGTGGTGGCGTAGCCTTCGACAACCATGCTTCCGTCATCCTCATTTGACGCCACCGACATGGTCATGGACCGGTACTCCCGGCCGCTCATCAATCTCTCGGTCATTCCCTCCGGCATTTGTCTGCTTCTCTCCTTCCTCGTTGCTTCCGTTTTCATCGTTCAGGAAATAATACTCCCCTCGAATCGGAAGCCTTTTTCCCTGATTCCCGGGAAGGGGCGGCAAATTAAACACTTCGCGGATTTCATCAATCATGATGAATCCCCTGTCGCCCATATTGGTGGCGTAGTTGATTTTATCCGTGTTGCTCATGTACTGCAGCCGGTTTGCCGTTGCTATCAAAAAAGAGCCGGAGGCGCGCTCCCGCTCTGTAAATAACATCTTGGTGACAACATCGGAAAACTGGACGGCAAACGGTTCGATCGCCCCCTCATAAAAGGCGCTCCATGCGTCGCCGTAGGCTTTGTTCTGCAGCACGTCCTCGTTGACCCCGAAGTAGTCAAACACGTTTTGCCGAATACTGTTCATCTGGTCGGCATCCACTACAAAAGGGCTGGATTTGATTTGCTGGATGTCCGAATAGGTGTTGGGGAACAGTAGCACCCCGCCCTCACCCTGCAGGTTTTCTTTGGTGAATCGCTCGCGTTCCTTGGCCAAATCCTCCGCCTTAGTGAAGTTATTCACACGCGCCATAAACCGGAAGGTGGCCGCGCTTTTAACCCCTTCGGAGATCCCCTGATTCTGGATATTGATAAGCTCCATAGTCGGTGTCAGTGCAGCGTTGTCGTCTCCGAAAAAGTCATCCGAATACTGGAACTTTGTCATTACCCCGCAATATTTCATTTCGACGGACGCAAATTCTCCGGTGCTGAATTGATACCGGATCCACGGCTCTCCATTGTACTGGACAATTTCGCACATGGACGGCAGCACCGGGTAAATCCCTGTCGGCTCCCCGAAATAGTCCTGCACCGGCACGATAAATGCCGTGTTCTGTACGTCCAGGATGGTGGACAGTCTGTACAGGAACTGCCCCCATGTCTGCCACTCATTTGGCCCGGTGCGCAGTCTGGTCTGCAGCCTCGGCTTGGCTGCACCCTGCACCTGTACGGACAGCTTGCTGATGTGGGTCGCTCTGGCGTTGATGGCCGAACGCACCAGTTCGCTTTCATAAAGCCGACCGCCCCAACTGGTAAAGATAGGCGTATATGCTGTCAGCGTCTTGAAAAATCCATCCAACTGTCCCTGTGGCCGGGGCCGTTTGAATATCTTCTCAAAGAGTCCCAAGGAATCACCCCTCGTTTTTTAACTGCTCCCCGATTTCGGCATAGTATTTCTGCCGTACCGTCATAGCGTCCAACAGAGCCGCCGCACCGTCGATATGGTCGTTTACACTCAATTTGACCGGTTTGCACCGGCCGCTCTCCGACTCTGACTTCATCGCCGTGTTCAGCAGATGTACCTTAAGCAGATCGTTGTCCCCGATGCAGAAGGCACCGTCTTTTATCAGTCCTTCGGTTTCCCGGATGACTGGTGTCAGATTGTAGCCCTGAAATACGTCGTCCATGTGAAACCCGTACTGCGCCATCTCCTGAATCAAATATTGCGCCGTATACCGGTCGTAGCCAACCTTGAGCGGGTATATCCGGTATTCCTCCACCAGCTGCCGGAACCAGTCGAAGCAGTCGTGATAGTCCACGAAGTTGTCCCCCGAAAGCTTGAGGATACCCCGTTGCACATAAGCGGCATAGGGAAGCCCGTCCCGTGCGGTTGCTTCCTCCAGCTTTTCCGCCGGTAAAAAGAATTTCGCCAGTACATACAGTCGCCCGCTTTTTTCAATGACCGCCGTGCAGGCTGTCAGGTCTGTGGTGCGGGACAGGTCGATCCCGCCCACGCAGTAGGCGTCCCGGAAATCATCAGGCTCCAGATGCGACCCCGCCGCCTTTTCCACGTCCTGCGCCGATAGCCATGCCTGTGAGCTGTTCTGCTTCAAATTGCAATACTTTGTGAGAAATTCGGCCTTTTTGGAGAGGCTCCCTTCCGCTACCGCAATTTCCTCCAGCAGGTAGTCCACCGACACGGATACCCCAAGGTTTGGGTTTGACTTGCACAACTCGTTGATGTCGTTCCATTTGTCCGGATCATCGATGATGTAAAGAAATGGGGCCAGCCGCCGCTCCTTGGAATCCCCCAGCAGGAACCGGGTGCATCGCTTCATAAGCTCGTCGTAAATTCCCTCGTTGACATAACCCGCGGTGGAGATAGATAAAAGCAGCGGCTGCCGCCTTGCACCAAAGGAGGACTTGATAACCTCGTAGAACTTCAATCCCTGGTCGCCCGGCCAGCTGGCAATTTCGTCCGCCACGCACAGGCTGATATTCAGGCCGTCAGACTTCTTGGCGGAAAACGCCAAAGGGCGCGCGCTGGAATTTGATTGTGCGACGTACACATCCGATCGCCGCTTTTTGGCAAGCGACGACAACTCCGGATCCTTGTCCAGCATCTGAAAATAGGCGTCGTAGCATAGGGCCGCCTGTTCCAGCTTGGGGGCCGCAAAATAGATGCGTGCCCCATATTCCCCGTCCAGAAAGGTACAGTAAGCGGCAAGAGCAGCGGCGAACAACGTCTTGCCGTTCTTGCGGGCAATGACGCAGACTACCTCCCGAAACTGTCTGGCGCCGGTGTCGTCCAGAATGCCGAATACTACCGAAACAAACGCCTTTTGCCACAATTCAAGACGCACGAGCTGCGGCGCCAGCGCTCCCTCGTGATGTCGGCAGAAGGTTTCGATAAATCGGATGGCTTTTCCCGCCTTTTTGACGTCGAAGACAAACCTGCCTGCCTCTAATCCACGGATGATATATTCGTACCACAGCCGGATCCATTGTCCCACTACGATGCTCCCGTCCTGGATGCCTTGGTAATACTCGTAGATGTGGTTATTCATCCCGCAAAGCCTCTAACCGGCTTTCCCGCTGATCCGGCGGCAGCAGTTTTTCCAACCTGTCCGAGATTGCGTTATAATTTTTTATCAGGCTGTTGTATGCCTGCAAATCTGCAGCCGCTTTTTTTCCGTATTGATTTTCGCCATTTTTGTATTCTTCGCTGCATCCGTTGCGATTGATGCTATCCTGTAAATCCTCCAGCGTAATTTTCATAAACGACGCATTTTCAAGCAAAGGTATTACAATCGCCAGCTTATTTTCCGGCAATCCTCGATATATCTCTTCCAGCCGTATAAGCTCCTGCTTTATCCGTGTTTCTTTTGTTATCTTCGGCATACTCACACCCCCTTCGCGTGCTCTGTCCAGTATTTTTTACCTCCACCCACCGGTCTCCGTAAGGGTCATTTCCTCATCGAATAGGGGGGCTATCTGACAATCACCCTCCCGAACTCATCCACTTTATATCGTTTCACGTTTCCGTGCTCTTTAGCATGGCAGTTTCGGCACACAAGTTTGAGGTTACCCCATGCCAGCGTCACCGACGGATCATTGATATTCTCCGGTGTCAGTGCCTGCTTGTGATGGACGATTTCTCCGGCCTTATACAATCCCTTTGTCATGCAGTCCTCGCACAGCCATCCTACACTGGAAGCATAGGCATCTCTGGTATTCTGCCATACTTTTGATTTATAGAACGCCTTTGCAAATTCCTTCATAACATGCTGGCGTCCTCCTTGTATCTGTATTCCTCCAAGACCCACCCGCCGGGCTCGCTATGCCGGCACAAAGAAAGCGCCACGGTATCCCGCAGCGCCTTTTGCATCTTTCCACATGTACACTATAGCACAGGATATGTGAGACATTCTAGGACATCTTAATGTCTCTCAATGCATATCCGTGAAACCGACATATCTGCTTGTAACTATAGTTCATTTCTACTGCAATCCACTCTAATGTCTTTCCGTCAATGTACTTATATCGCATCACATCCTGAAACCGTTCATCTTTCAAGCCAACTACCGCTGCTTCGATCCGCTCCCGCAGGTCGATCTGCCGGTCGATCTCCCGATTGATTTTCTGCTCGATATCCGCAATCCGGCATACGGCGTTCTGGATCTTATCCGCGCCGCCGCCTTTGGGCATATCGGAAAGGTTCGGGGAAACCGCCGTCGCCTTCTCCAGCCAACCCTGCTTTTCACTCTGCAGCCGTTTGATCCGGCGCTCGATCGCTTGATACTCCAGCAGAACCGCCTTTTTCTCCGCGTTGGTCACCGCTTTCCCGCCTCTCTCCGTTTACGCTGATATTCTTTCTCTCGGGCGCTCGCCTTGCGGCGGTAAAAGCTTTCCGCTATCGCTTTTGCATCCACAGCAGCATGCTCCGATTCCGCACGATATGTAATTGTCCCGCCGCCGAACGGACATACATTACCGCGAAACGGCGGGCACAAATCCGTGCGCCAGCGGCATCGGTCTTTATCACACAGGATCGCCTTTCGCCCTTCCGGGAAACCCTCCTGCTCGTTCATGGTTGTCCTCCTCATGGCGTCCGGCACCATTTAATTTTTGCCGATGTGTCCACGTTTTTGCGTCCCTGACGGCAATCCCTGCCCCCGGATGAGCGGGACACCTCAAACCATCCGTCCGCCTTATAAATTGTCCCCTCATGCCCGGCGCCAAGTGACGAATAGGCGACCAGTCCTTTTATCTGTGGACAATGCTTGCGGATATATTTCCGGGCCATGGACAACGCGCGGCTTTCCGTGTACGGCACGGTATCCTCGATGCAGTACATGCGCGTCAGGCAGAGCACGTTACGCTGATCCTGTTTTGGGCTTGGATTCCGCCCCCACAGCATAGCTCCTATACGATTTCCCGCGTCATCCGTCAATTCCATCCGCAGCACTGAACCGGCTGGTGCTGTGTGCAGGTAATGATACTCGGTTATCCACCTGTCCAGCTCGGTTGTATGTAAAATATTGATCCGCATACGCAGCCTCCTCATGGATTCGCCCGAAAAAACGCCTGTGCAAAGCCGGGCGGTGTAATAGCGCGCAACGCGGCGCGTTTATCCGTACAGCTGTTTATATATTCCCGCGCCCATTCCGGACACGCAGGCGCTGCCCAGGCAAATTGATTCTTTTTCCCACTTTTATACTGTTTTACAAAATATGGATCATTCGGCCGTTCTCTAACTTTTTGTTTCGGCTCGTTGAAATATCCCCATATATCCGTGCGCTTTATTCCGGTATCGCCAAACCACCATTGATAAAATGTATAGTGCGGCCGACCCAGGAACTGACGCAAATAGCCCACTGGGTTTTCCAGCGCCCAGAATTTCAAGCTTCCGTGCATCCTGCACTGCCAAATAATCCGCAGGCACGATTCCACGATTTCCATACCCGCCTGAAAATCCCGGCTGCGGTGGGAACCGTTTTTCGCCAGACTGAATTCGGTACACGGCGGCGCGGCCAGTATCCCGTAAACATGATCCGGCGGGTTATATGTACGTACATCGTATTCCGGCAGCGTAATCACCCGCACGTCATATCCTGCTGCTTTGTACGGCCGCGACCAGCTTCCCGTGCCGCCGCATAAATCCAGGATGATCTTGTCCTTTTTCTCCGTCATTCCTGTCCCACTTCCTCCCAGTCGATTTGGCCAGGGACTGGGGAATCCATGTTTTTGTCATCCATCCACCAGTCGAAAACATCCTGACCGGTCTGCCAGATGGTGAGCTTTTTCCCGTTAAGCCGCCCATACGCCAGCATACGGTCAAACGCGCGGATATACAGCTCTTTGTACTTTGACCAGCGCGCAAACCCTGCTTGTCGCATTTTCCCGGCCATCGGACAACCGATGCACCCCAGCCGCTTAAACCCTTCGTCGTACAGCCGGCAGTACGGCAATCCCCGGTCGCGTATGTAGTTCCAGACATTTGCTTCTGTCCAGTCGATAATCGGATTGCACATCCTTTTCGCCTTAGGCACGCAGTGTTCAAACTGCTTACGGGCTGTGTCGTTATCGTTAAACAGCATCCTTGCCTCACGATACCCGGATATCTCCAAGGCGGCGCGTCTATTCGCCCTGCGCACGCTCTCCGCCCAACGCACACCTGTGCAGCACACACAACCCATTCCGCCGCGCTCTTTTAGCTCCGCGCAACACCAACGTGCGATGCGGGTCGGCGGTCCTTTGCGCACAACCAACCGCCAAAATGATGTGTCATACATATCCCATTGCAAATCCGGGCAGTTTTCCCGCATGTGGTAAATCAGCTCCGGCGGATCCATGCCGGTGATGTTGTAGTGCCGCTGTGCATATTGATCTATCGATATGCCATCTGCACGGGCTGCATCGCACACGATTCCCCACAGCACCGTGCTGTCCTTGCCCCCGGAAAACGCCACGTACAGCTTTTCGCCTTTCGCCACCTCATGCGCCAGACGAACGCGCTCGACAGCGTTTTGATATACGCGGTCTTCCTGCGTGATCCCGTCAAACCCGATCTGTCCGGGCAATTCCTGATGATTCATGTTTTCCTCCATTTCGTCATGAAGGATACCGGTATCCTCTCCCGCGGTCAGCTACTCCGCGGGGTTATTGATTGTTCAATCCTTGCAATAATCATCCTTGTTTAGCGGCTCTATGAGTTTTTCAAACTCTCGTTGGATACGTTCCATTTCGTTTATGCAATCCCTTAGAGTAGTAATTTCCTCGATGGCTACCTTTTTTCGTACAGCGATTACAGCCGCCGCACGAACTGCTTGAGATAAATTTGTATAATATCTAGGACTTCGCACCGCAATTTTACCGTCTCGCTTTTTTACTGGCGTCCCAAGAATATACTGTGAATCATCTGCCGTAATTACTAAACCTGCTGCGATCTGTATCATAGTTTACCTCCATGGTTATCGTTTAGCGTTCCTTCCCGCCAAATACGCCATAAACAGCGTCAGCACCCATACCGTCATCACCTGCGTCGATATGATCATGGCGTGTCCTCCCGCGTGCGGTCAAACGCCCCACATAGCTTGATAGACATAATGGCGTAATTCCCAGGACACGGCATAATATCATTCGGATTCATCATATACTCCACTTTTACAAGCTCCGATCTTCCGGTATACATTCCGTCCCATTCATTCAAAGCCAGATAATCGCCCACATGGAAATCCCGGTCATTGTTTCGCAGCTCGAATCGCTTATTTCCATTACGTACCTCATCGAAATATATAGGGTCGATTTTTAATGCATGTATCATTTTGCATCCTCCTCCGGCGCTTCCGGCAGCGGCATCTCATCCAGCATTTCTATACCCCCACACCCCATATTGATTCCGTACTTTGTTCGGTTTCCGTCTGTTATTCGCTTGTATAATCCAGTTTGCCCACCTACAGTTCTTAGGCGCATAATTGCCGTTGAAGTCAATTCGATCAATGGAGAGGCTTTGTTCATATCCATTTGTTTTTGCCCATTGCAAAAAATTAAGAAAACCCGTTTGCGGATCAGCCCATTCTTTGCAAACTGTGATTCCACGGCCGCCATAATCTGAATAGCTTTTGTTTTTTGGGTTGAAACATCGTGACATCATAGACTTCCAGCATGTATATAAGCGCCTTTCCTCGGTTGACAGTCCATGATACTTTCCGCGCTCTCGTTTAACGTCCAAATTTAGGCATCCACAGGACTTACAATTCCCGTTGATTAGACTTCTTCCGTGAGTAACCTTTTCCGCTCCACAATCACATCGGCATCTCCACAATATCTTTCCATAGCTATCACGCCCAGCTTGTTCGATAACTGTCAGCCGACCAAATGACATTCCAGTCAAGTCCTTGAATTCACCCATCACAAACCTCCTTGACGCTGATCCACTTACTCATCGTGCCGATTCGCCTTCCTTCTCTTTATAGCAGTCCTTTAATTTGCGGTTTCTCCGGCAGCAGGAACATTTCTGATAACGATTTTTCCAGTAGCAATCATCACAACCGCCAATATCTACAACGTCAAATATACATGGATTGTACACGTCAAGTTCAAGCAATTGTTGGATATTAAGCAGCGCGTTATCCATGTACGGCGAAACGTCCATGCTTCTGTTCATTCTGAGAGCTTTTAGATATTCAATCAGGTCATCAAACTTCACATACGTTTTACCTCTCCGCATCCTCGTCCCCTCCGTCCATCCTAGCACCGCAGTTCGGGCAGAACGCATCATTCTCCATCGGCCCGCGCTCCTCGATATAGCCGCACGCCGCGCAGCGCTCCGGCAGGTCTTGTAACCCGTTCATTCCATGCCCTGCCTCCCATTCCCGATATATCACCATGAAGTCATCCAGCGCCATCGTCACCAGCCAGCGGCAAGCGTTCCGGCGGTGAAACACTGCAGGCAGCTCTGCCGGTTTGGCGTCGCGGGCCGCCTGATCCATTGCGGCATATAAATCCAGCCGCTCGACGCGCTTGCATTCGATATGGATACCGGGCAGCCCTACCACGTCGTCACCGTCCATGCCGCTGTACTGCTGTCCGCGGCGGGCGTCATAGCCGTATTCCCGAAGCCTGCCCGCCAACTCCCGTTCGCCGCGCTTGCCCTTTTCCCGGCTTGCTTTTCCCATATTTCACCTCCATCAAAACGGCAAGGAATCCCCATCCGGTATCTCCTCGAAATCCTCCGCTGCCGGCGAAACACTCTGTGGTACCTGCTCACTATAACTCACCGAAGGCGCACCGCCTTCCTTCTTGGACTCCGCAAAATACACATGCTCGGCCACCACCTCATACGCCGTGCGCTTGCTCCCGTCCCGGTCGGTGTACTGCCGGGTCTGCAGCGAACCGGTCAGCGCGGCCCGCTGTCCCTTGCGGAAGTATTTGCACACAAACTCGGCGGTCTGCCGCCAGGCGACAACCGGAATGAAATCCGCCTGCTTCTCCTGGCCTTTCGGCGTGTAGTCCCGATCCACCGCCAGCTTGAAGCTGGTCACCGCAACGCCGCTTTGGGTATTGTACAATTCCGGGTCGGCCGTCAGCCGTCCCATCAAACAAATACTATTCATACCTTTTCCTCCATCATACCTCCAGCAGCCGGCACAATTCCCGTACTGCCCGTTCATATTCACCGGCTGTCAGTTCCAGAATCTCCAGCCTTGCCTTGAAACGTTCGTATTCCCGGTACCCGCACGGCCTTTTCATCCGCCGTGCCTCCTCGAGAATCACCTCAGTCTGTTCCACTCTCTGGCACATATCGTTCCTCCCAGTGACCATTCACGGCAGCAAACCGACTGTACTGCGGCCTCCATGCGAATTTCACCACACCGGTGCTGCCGTGCCGGTTCTTTTCGAGATAGCCCATTGTTTCGTACGAATCGTTCCCTTTCAATGGTTCATTCCCTTTGTGTGCCTGCAAAAATAAAATATAGTCGGCGTCTTCCTCTATGGTTCCGGATTCTTTCAGGTCAGAGAGCAGCGGCCTTTTGCTGTTCCGCTTCTCCACATCGCGATTCATCTGCACCAACTCCACAAAACAAACGCCCGTCTCCAGCGCCAGCGACTTTAGGGCTCGCGTGGTCTCAGCAACCTCCTCGTACCGGTTTTTGCGGCGCGGCATCTTCATCAGCGACAGATGGTCGATGAACACCACCTGCGGCCTGCAGGCGAAAATAGCATCCCGTATATCTGCGAGGCTCGGCCGCTTTTCCGAAACATAAATGGATTCCCGCCCGCGGATCAGCCCTACCGCTTTGGCTATTTTTGATTTTTCCTCTTCGGTCAGCTGCTTGTCCCGTATACGGGTGTTGTTGATTCCCGTGAGTTGCGCCGCTATACGAACCATGATCTGCTTTTTGGACATCTCCATCGAATAGTACAGCACTTTCTGCCCGGCCGCCGCATACCGCAGCATCAGCGACAGGGAAAAATCGGTCTTGCCGTGCCCGCTGCGCGCTGCCAGAACAAACACTGTGCCCGGCAACAGACCTCCCATATACTTGTCCAGCGTGTAATACCCCGACAGATAGCGCGTGTCGGCGGAAAACAGGTCCTCATAAAAATCGGCATAAGCCTCCGCCACGTTCTGGCCGGCTTCTTTCCGGTCGGTTGCCGCGATGTCGTCCTGCTCCTTCAGCAACACCCGCAGGCTTTCGGTCATGTCATCCGCGTCGTTTCCGTCGTACATAATTCCGGACAGACGCTCCTGTATGACCCGTATGCGCCATTCCTGCTTGAGCTGCCGGACATACTGCGGAAATGACCGTATACTCGGCACCATTTGGGTACAGCGTAGGATTTCCTTCTTCCCTTCCGGATTCATCCCCTCCAGCAGGGTCACCGGATCGGGCTTTGTGCCGGTTTGCGCCATCGCCTGCATTCGGCGAACCGCTTCGCCGTAAAACGCCGTCTCAAACCATTCCGCGAGCACCTCCGGTTCCCGGCATGCCTCCCAGTCCAGGATCATGCATCCGATTACCGCCTGTTCCGTTTCAATCATGACGCATCCTCCGCCGATATCCGCCTGAGTACGTCGGACAGGGTGTCTCCGTCTTCAATTTCGGTCGGCATGTTCTCCTCCGGCGTTGGATAGGCATATGCCACCGTTTCCTCCGGTTCAGGATGCGGTTCTTCCTCGTATCGGCCGATCACCCAGTTGAGAATCGCCCGATAGTCGGATTTGTACTTTTTTCCGGTTGCCCCCTTGTAGTTGTCCAGAATTTCAATGCAGCGTTTCGCCCCCGGCTCGCCCACCTTCTGCGCAAGCGCCTGGTATTCCGCTTCGGTCATATGCACAAACTCCGCATACGCTGTTTTGTCGTTTTCCTGTGCACGTGGTTCCCCCTGGGGGGTTAGGGGGGTATTCTCCTTCTTTTCTACTTCTCTTCTTTTCTCTTCTTTTCTTTTAGGCGGTAGCCCTACCGTAGTCCTACGGTAGTCCTCCTGTAGTCCTACCGTAGTTATGACGGGATCGCCCGATGACGCGTCCTGCGGCTTTGGAAAAACACTAGGCGTCGGCTTGTTGATGGTCTGATGTTTGGTAAAATTGGGGAGATAGTAATAGGTCTGTCCGTTCACCTCGTACAAAGCTATCATACCGAATCCGCCCAACCGGGAGAGCCATTTTTCTAAATCGGAAACTCGCAGGTCGTCGTATGGAAAAATCGAGGACCTCAACAGCTTCGGATTTGCTCTGCCGTATCCTTCATCATCCGCATTGGAAATCAGTCCCATAAACAGCAGCCGTTCGTCGCGCGTGCATTCGCCCAGCTTTTCGTCCGTCCAGAAAGACGGGTCGATCATTCGTTTTCTCGGCATGTTGCCTCCCCCCTATGTTTGCGATAGGTCAATGCCTCCTCGTTCCAGTCCGTGTATTTGCGGCGCAGATATTCCCGCAGCTCCTGGTGTATATACGGCCGTTCCGGACTGTTGTCGTACCGGTCGTGACAGGCCGCGCACAGCGTCACGATGTTCTGCGGGATGCCAAGCCCTCCGTGCGACCGGGCGATGTAGTGCGCGTTCGGCGCGGCGAACGGGGAGCCGCACAGCACGCAGGCGCGCCCGTCCCGCTCCCATACCTCGCGCTTGACACCGGGGGATATGTCCAACGCCTTTGTGCGCTTATGCATCCCATTCCCCCTTCATCCGCGCCAGCTCCTCCGGCGTCGCCGTCTCTATGCCGAGGTCCCTCGCCTCGGCCGTGATCCCGTCGATCAGCCGGGACATCTGCGCGGTATCGTACTGGGACGACCCAAAATACGCCTGAATCTGCCGGCCGGTCTTTCCGTTGACCGTAACCTCGCCCAGATCGCGGCACAGCCGGTATTCCCGCATCAGCATGTCCACCGCCGCCGGCTTGACGATCAGGTGGGTGAACACCCCGTACCGCTCCAGCATGTCCAGGTAGATGTCCTCCTTTGCCCGGCCGACCGCCGCGGCGATTTTCTCCATCAGCACCCAGGCATAGGCGTTCGCATCCAGCGACCGCCGTTTGCGCTTCTCCCGTATATCCGCGGTATATACCGCCTCTTTCATGCCAGCGGAAAACGCCCGTGCGGCTTGTGCTGCGGTTACCCGCAGACACAGCCAGCACCCGGCATCGTCCTGCATCCACCGGGCGCGGTCAAATTCAAGCTCCATTTCGCTGCGCCTCCGCCGCCCGCAATTCCGCCTCGGCCTCCGGGCAGCAGTCCTTGCAAACCGGCTTTCCGTAGCGCGCCGTGGAAAATGCGGCAATCTGTTTCGCCGCCCATGGTTCGCCCGCGCGGTTTTGGCTGTCCGAGATTCTTTTGCCGCAGCGGGAGCAGACATATTCGTCTTTGCCGCCGTCCGCCCCCTCCGGCAGATCCTCGCCGGCGTATATGTACAGACCAAGGCCGTGCCGCGCCACCGCCTTGGTCAGGCTGCGCTGAATCGCTTTGTTGACGTCTGTGCTGGTCACTTTGTCCGCCGGTATCGCCGCGTTGCGGTAGTCCATCACCGGCAGGTACTCGATGTGCTCCACCCCCTCAACCGTGACCCCGGTTTTCACCCAGCAGGTGCGCCCGTCCGTGTGATAGAAGCAGCCGCTGTCGTCCTCGTATATGGTGTATATCGCTTCCGGATGCCGCTTTTTCAGCTCGCCCCATGCCCATGCCCACGACAGGTACGACAGCCCGTTTTTCTTCTCAATCCTCCCGGATACGTCCACCTGATTCAGTTCGATAAAATAGTTTTCCATCACGCGTCCTCCATCTTCTCGGCGTGATTCTGCGCCATGTAGTATATGCCCTTCAGCTTGTGCTCTGCCTCCTGATCGCGGCCAAGCGAAAGAAGCCCCAGCACATCCCTGGCCATATCCGCGATGTTATAGCATACCTCCATGGATTCCTCACGCACTTCTCTCGTCGTCTTCATCCCCAAAAGCCTCCATTTCGCAGCCTTCGTCATCTTCACCCGCCTGCGGCCAGTCCCAGCCATCATCTGGCGGCTCCATACGCTTGTCCCATACCAGAAGGTCACAGGGTATTGACATTTTCAACGCCTCCCTGTATATTGTGGGTAGAGTGTTTTTCCAAGCTCTGCGTCGTTTGTGCTGCAACACAAGCGGCGCTTTTCTTTTGCCTGCGTTCGGCCGTCTTGATCGTCAGCCGGACGTATTTTTTTACCCACTCGGTTTTATCCGATACGCCAAGGACGCCCAGCGCCCAAAAGAAGCGGCTTGCAAGCTCGTTTTCAAGCCTTGTCGTCAGTTTGTAGACATTCTCTCTGTCCTGCCCGACATTCGCCTTTTTCGGGCATTTGAGTCCATGTTCCGCCGCAATCAGACGCAGCGCTTCGTCCAGAGGAAAATCGCACCGTCTGCACAGCTCGTCAAGCTGGATATGTACAGGCAGGCACCAGCCAGACTCCATTTTCGACAGCAGCGGTACGTCCATCCCTGGGATTCCGGCTACCACCTGCGGTTGGGTCATCCCAGACGCTCTTCGCGCCCTGGCGTACTCCTCGCCAAAACTCATCGGTTTCTCCTCCTTTCCTTCAGTTTCCGGATGTCCTCCGGCTGCAGCTGCTTTGGCCGCGGCTTCGGTTCCGGCTGCAACTGCTCGATCAGCAAACCTATGACACACGCGAGCAGTCCTACGCTGCCGAACACCACCGACGGCCATGTTGTGATCCAGTCCATTGTCTGCACCTCCTGTTATATTTCTGTCTCGCCATCACAAATCCATCGCATAAACCGCGTTTTTTCAAACCGCCATTCTTTTCCGACTTTTCTGGCAGGCAGCAATCCTTTTTGACACAATCTTTTCACGTTATCCTGTGATCTGCCCAGGATGCGGCAGGCGATAGGGATGTCAAAAACAAGTGGTATGTCGTTCCAGTCGGTAATGATCGGTTGACGCATGATTATCACCTCCCCGCCCGCTCGAGCGGGCTTTTTTATGCGCCTTTCTGCTGGTCGTCTGGTATCTGCGTACTTTCTTGCTCTATTTGTTCCTTTGTGATAGGCTGAAATAAAAAAGAAAGGTTGAATAAAATGAAAATCGACTGGTCCGTCATTCTTGCTGCTGCCGCCCTAATTATTTCTGTTCTTTCCCCACTCCTTACAGCACTTTTGTCTGGTGTATTCAAATTAAAAGAAAAGCGTATGGAATACAGTTTTGAACAAGCAAAAGCTATACGAAACTATCTTCAGCGAGCTGGAGAGCATACTTTTGGTTGTATAGGGAAAAGCGAGGAATACCTTTCGGCAAAAGGAGAGATTTTTTTATTTGTCCCCACAGAATACTGGAAAGATATTGAGGAATTTGACGCTGCAATCGGGGATGATAAAAGGTCATCAGAGCTCCTTTTCAAGATATCCAAAGAGCTGTCTTCCACATTCCGAAAGTAAACTACCTTGTCCCGAAAACGCTTTCAAATTCTGGGCCGAGAACGATACACGTTTTTTTGCATTTCTTGCTCAAATCGCTTTCTAATGCGTGGACATCTTCTTTGGCCATGTATCTTTTTACCTTAAAAATGAGCAGCTGCGATGTATCGGGGACATCTGACAGCTCACCGAACGGCTCTAAGTGTCCATCATCCAGTTCTACAAAGATTCGCATCCTTTCACGCTCCTTTCTGCTGGTCGTCGTTCTGATCGGTGTCAATGTCTCTTGCAATAAGAATCCCTTGCATGATTCCGGCGATATAGGTTTTATCTACATTTATTTTGTGAATAACTCTTGCTTTTTCATCCTCGATTTGTCAATTTTGTGAATATTTTTGGAACCATATTTATGGTAAAATCGGCACGAGGGGGATTACGATATGGAAATACTATTTGAGACGCCCACAAAAATCGTTGGTGTTACACACGGAAACCGCCAAAGCTTGCTTGCCCAGTTGGACGAATACGATGAAATTGAACTGGTGAGAGAAGAACATAATCCCCATGATGAAAATGCCATTGCCGTTTTGAACGCTGAGGGGAAAAAACTCGGCTATCTCCGTGCAGAGCTTGCGGAAGAAGTGAGTTTATATTTGGAGCGTAACCCCGGCTCTGTTCTGCTGGGCAGCATTCTGGAGATTACCGGTGGTACAGACGGGAAAAACTATGGGTGTAATATAGAGGTATCCGTAGTGCGCATCCCGAAAGAACCGGCAAAGCAACAGGCCGTCGCCAACTCTATCCCTCCATCACAATTAAAAAGAAAAATCGGAGAATATACAGCAGCACTGTACTTATGTTTTGCCGCTATGTTTGCCTTCGCCTATTTCGGCGTACGCTTTTGGGCCGGCTGGCTGATCGGCTGTGTCGTGATGGTTCTATTTCTGGTTCCGGTTGTCAAAACCAGAATGGCCTTGTGCAGACAATTGATGTCGTTAAAAGGCCGGGTCTCTGCAACTTGGGTTCACGTGGCCGTATCGCTTCTGCTTGCCGGGACGGCCATCCTGTTTATCCTCATCTCGATGCTGTTGGATTCAGGGGACAGGCAAACGAACAAACTGGATATTGCTCCGGCAGCCTATGGAAACATATATGCCTGTGACAATACGGATTTGGACGGAGGCAATTCTGTCTTTAATGTTACCGCCTGTAGCATCGGTGAAGATTGTATTTATATAGACATCGGAGCTCCAACCGAGCAGCAAATGCGTCATGCCTTCGATAATTTCCTGTTTGTACGTCTCGCCGACAAGGAGCAAAACGAAATTTCCGTTGACCGTTTGAGCTTTTCCTCGATTTCGGCAACTGGCGGAGAATGCACCATAATGGTTTTCCTCCAAGACAAACAAGACCTTCCCGCCGTTCACTATGTTCAGATCGGACCATACAAATGCAGAGATGGCTATGCGACATTTACGATTAGCTGATCTTACTTTGGCCCTCCCGCCCGCTCAACCGAGCGGGCTTTTTCATGCTCCCATTTGCTTTTCATCGGGTATATGCAAGATTTCGCGGATGGCAGCCTTAAGCCGCTGGCTATCGAGTTGGCCTGTCAGTAGCTTGTACATGGTAGAACTATCCGCATACATACCCGTTCTCGCTTTGCATTCTGCGATCAGCCACTCCTGCGTCTGGCCAAGTTCCAGCAGTCGAGTTTTGACTGCAATACCGAAACCGGTGGGTGTTCTTTTGAGCATATGCCTCACCTCCCTAAAAAACGCTTGACAATTACGTGTTTATGTAATAGTATGAAGTTGCAGACCAGTAAAATATCGTAAACACGTTTTCGCCACATCCATATGATACTACGTGAAAACGTTAATGTCAACGTATAAACGTTAACTTTGCACGTTTCTACGTTGCGCACAAAAGCGAGGGCTATTATATGGGAACTTTATATGAAAACATCGATGAGTTATGCTCTGGCAAGAGAATATCTATAAACAAAATGTGTACCGACTTAGGTATGCGCAATAGTGTTATATCCGATTTAAAGATGGGAAGAAAAAAAGGACTCAACGCAGAAACGTTAAATAAAATCGCTTCTTACTTCGGCGTGTCTGTTGACTACCTTCTTGGCAATGAATCCGTTTCCGACGGCCCGCCCGCTCCGTCCAGGCCGGGCAGTAAGTGGATCCCTGTGCTTGGCAAGGTAGCCGCCGGCACGCCCATTGAAGCGGTCGAAGATATACTCGATTACGAGGAAATCGACGCAAAGACGGCAGCTTCCGGCGAACATTTTGCCTTGCAGATTAAAGGACAAAGCATGGAGCCACGCATAAAAGACGGAGATGTCGTAATAGTTCGCAAGCAGGATGGCTGTGATTCCGGCGATGTGGCGGTTGTGCTGGTAAATGGTGACGAGGCCACCGTAAAGCGCATAAAAAAAGAGCCCGCAGGTATCATGCTGATTCCCAGCAATCCATCCTACGAGCCTAAATTTTATTCAAACGATGAGATTTTATCCTTGCCGGTTCGGATCATCGGAAAGGTAATTGAGTTGAGAGCAAAGTTTTAAAATAAAAAGCCACCCAGAGCTGTGGAGCAGAGTAGGAAATATTTTATTTTATCTCCACAATATACAATATGTTGTATAAGTTCGTGGTTTTTATCCGAAATTATACTATTGGAATAAATTTGTCATTGACTTTTTACTGCTTTGGGCATATACTAGTAACGTAGCAGCGATGCTACAACACATGACTGTGTACCCATAGCAAGTAGTTCCCCCACCATACGGGGAGTAACGAAGCTATGGGTATTTTTTTATGGGAGAGGTGTAAAAATGAAGGAGGATTACAGCCAGCATAGTAGACCAAGGTTTGAAGTAAGAACAGCTATTTTGGTAGACGGAACCTTTTATAGGAAACGTGCATCATCGATCGTAGGAGACAAATCCCCTAAAGAAAGAGCGGACGAACTTGAACGATATTGTTTGGATCATTTGCATGACAAGTACGAAAAGCGTTATTTGTACCGAATCTTTTACTATGATTGTCCACCTATAGAAAAGGGAAGAAATGTATATCATCCGCTACTCAAACGCTCCGTTAATCTAGGAGAAAGCGAACGAGGAAAATGGATGAAGAATTTTTTGGATGAATTAAAGCATCGGAGAAAATTTGCCCTGAGAATGGGAAGATTAAGTGATGTTGGCATCAGTTATAACCTAAAACCAGAAATCACCAAAGAACTATTAAACGGAAGTAAGTGCATTAAAGATCTTTCAGAAAGTGATTTTAAGTTGAGTTTAACACAAAAGGGAGTGGATATGCGTATCGGTGTTGACATAGCATCTATGGCTTTTAAAAAGCAGGTAAATCAGATAATATTAGTAGCAGGAGACAGCGATTTTGTTCCAGCTGCAAAACAAGCCCGACGAGAGGGAATAGACTTCATACTTGATCCAATGGGAAATCCTATACCGGATGATCTATTTGAACATATCGATGGAATCCGAACACAGAAACTAAAATAAAAACCGCCCCACCCTGCGCCAACAGGATGAGGCGGACGACAATCGCCGGGGCGACCGTCACAGTGCTTGAAGCAAGGCTATTGTAGCACGGTATCCGCCTCCGGTCAAGGGAGGAGTGCGCCAAAATGCCTAAACTCAAGAAGCGCGCCGACGGCCGATATTCCAGACAGGTGTATATCGGACTGGGAGACGACGGGCGCCGCGTGTACAAAACGGTGTATGGAGCCACAAAAAAGGAGGTGGATGATAAGGCGCTGGAAGTGCGCGTGCAGCTGAAAAAGGGTATCGACCTGTCCGCGAATACCGACAAATTCCGGGTGTGGTCGGAGGCATGGCTGACCAGAAAAAAGGGCGATGTGTCTTCGGTATATTATAGCGGTCTTGCCGGCAAGGTTAAGCGTCTTGACGAAGAGTTTGGCGACCGGCCGATCGGCAAAATCGTTCCTGCAGACGTGCAGGCGGTCATCAATTCTCTGGCAGAACATAATCCGCAAACCGGCAAGCCCACCGCCAAAAAGACGCTCCGGGATTTCCGCGGCATTGCTCGTCAAATATTTTCTCTGGCCATTGAAAACCGTGTGATGGAGTTTAACCCGGCGCAATATGTGAGGATTCCATCAAAAGCACCGCAAGGCGAACGCAGGGCGCTGACGCCGGAAGAGCAGCAGTGGATCGTGGATACGCCGCATCGAGCGCAGCGAGCTGCCATGATTATGATGTATGCCGGACTGCGCAGGGGAGAGGTGATCCCGCTGCAATGGAAGGACATCGATCTGGATGCCGGTACGGTGAGGGTCAACAAGTCGGTCGAAATGCTGCACGGCCAGGCGCATAAAAAATCCGGCGGTAAAACGGAGTACAGCGAAAGAGTTGTGGACATTCCCAACCGGTTAATCGACTTTCTGCGAGCGGAAAAGGGGAAAGCCGGCGCTTTGGAACTAGTCTGCCCATCGGCTAATGGGGCGATGATGAGCGAATCAGCTTTCCGAAGAATGTGGGATAGCTATATGACGGATTTGAACTTCAAGTACGGGAATCGGATGGACAAATCCGGCAAGCTGGCAAACTCAAAGTGCAATCCTAACGGGATAGAGCGTACCATACCGCCGATTACAGCACACTGGTTAAGACATACTTTTGCCACGATTCTGTATTTGTCTGGCGTTGATGTTTTGACAGCGCGTGATCAGATGGGACATCGGGACATAAAGACAACCTTGGAGATTTACACCCATCTTGACCGGATGTATAAGCGCCGCAGCATGAGCAAACTAAATGCTTATCTTGACGGCGAAAAAAACCGAATTGCACCGTAAAACTCCGATAGCATGCAAGTCAGATGCAAGTCAGACAAATGCGAAAAATGGCTTGAATACAGGGCTTAAGAGGGTTTTGATATTGGATTCCGATTCCAAAGGCCGGGGGTTCGAATCCCTCCGGGCGGGCCAAAAAAGGGAAGACCGTGCGCGGAAGCGTGCGGTCTTTTATTGTAGAGTAAAACCACTGGCTAGGCCAGTGGTTCAGGAGAGCCTAAGGCGATAA